>NZ_JAGAYD010000236.1 GCF_017940685.1 Butyrivibrio sp.
AAAGGCTGATAAAAATTTCTTCTTCATAATTTTCTCCTCCTGTTTTATACATAAATTCTGTATATTTATACATTTTATGTATAATATAGCAACAATATTAAATTAAATCAAGTCCTAATACTAAAGAAATATCAATCTGAGGTTATATCTGCTCCGAAATACTTCTCTGAGATCTCTTTGAGCTTACCTTCTGACCTAAGCTCTGCAATAGCCTTGTTGATCTCTTCGCGAAGAGAATCATTGTCTGCTCCCTTTGCCAGAGGAATGGCATACATTGTAACCTCAGGATCTGTTGCTGCAACCTTGAGCTCAGTTGTTCCTGTTGTGTTGAAGTAGTCCTGAGCTGAAGTGTTGGCATTGATAGTAGCATCAACTGTTCCGTTGAGAACCAGTGTCATGGTCTCGCCCAGAGTATCAACGTTAGATACTGTAGCGCCGTGCTCCTTGCCCATAGCCTCATAGGTTGAACCAGCCGAGTTAGCAGTTGTCCTGCCATTTAAGTCATCGAATGAAGTGATGTCGTTATTTGATGCAAGAGTTACAACTACAGCGTGGTCATATGCATAAGCCTCTGTAAAGTCGTAAGTCTCTTTTCTATCATCTGTAACATCAACACCGTTGGCCATCATATCGAAAGTTCCGGTTGTTACACCTGTAAGACCGCCGTCAAAAGCCACCTCCTTAAAATCAGCTTCAACACCGAGCTTTTCTGCGATTGCTGCTGCAACCTCAACGTCAAATCCAACAAGCTCATCTGTTGTCTCATCGTGATAGGTAAATGGCGCCCAAACGCCTTCTGTTGCGATTGTGATCTTGCCTGCTGCCTTGATGCGAGCAAGGTGATCCTCGCCTGCAGGTGCCTCAGCCTGAGTGCTATCAGCAGTCTCAGCAGGAGCCTCTGTACTACCTGCTGCTCCACAAGCTGTGATGGATGCAGTCATAAGTACTGCTGTAAGTAACATAGCTAATTTCTTCTTCATAATAATTCCTCCTCGTTACTGTATGCGGACTCATGGAGCGAAACAAAGCACCTCCACTGCCGCAAATATTTTACACAATTATTTCGTGTATAATACATCAATTATTGGTCAAACGCAAGAACTCTTTTGTGCGATCCATTTTGGGATGTTCAAAGAACTCAGCAGCGCTGCCTTCTTCCACCACATTTCCATCTGCCATGAACACCACATGGGTTGATACCTCTTTTGCAAAAGAGATCTCGTGGGTCACAACTACCATGGTCATGCCCTCTTTTGCCAGCTCCCTCATAACTTCAAGAACCTCTGCCGTAAGCTGCGGATCAAGGGCCGATGTAGGCTCGTCAAAAAAGATAATGCTGGGATCTGTGGCAAGGGCCCTTGCTATTGCTACTCTCTGCTGCTGACCGCCGGACAACTGGCTTGGATAGTAGTCCCTAAACTCTGCCATTCCGACTTTGGTAAGGACGTCCATAGCTTTTTTCTCTGCGTCAGCCTTTGAAACCTTCCTTGCGGAAGTAAGTCCCAGGGTCACATTTCCAAGAACTGTCTTGTTGGCAAAGAGGTTGTAGTTCTGGAAAACAAAGCCTGTCTTTTTCCTTATTTCTGCTATCTCA
>NZ_JAGAYD010000024.1 GCF_017940685.1 Butyrivibrio sp.
GATAGAATTTGCATGTGCAGTAAGTCCTTCTCTGGTTGCAAACAATTCAATATCTTTGTGAACATTAAATAAAGCCTGTTTTGAATAAGAAATAATACTTGTTTTCTTTACAAAATCATCTACTGAAAGTGGCGAGAAGAATCTTGCTGTCCTATTTGTAGGAAGTATATGGTTTGGACCTGCAAAATAGTCTCCAAGAGGCTCTGAGGAATAATCTCCAAGGAAGATCGCACCTGCATTTTTTATCCTGGTCATGGTCTCATATGGATTCTTAGTGATGATCTCAAGGTGCTCTGATGCTACAGCATTTGCAGCCTCAATGGCATCATCCATATTGTCAGCAACAAAGATGTATCCATAGTTCTCAAGTGACTTTTTAATTATATCAGCTCTTGATAAAGTTTTAAGGAATTCGTCGATCTCTTTTGAAACCTTATCAGCCAGGTCCTGAGATGTGGTGATTAGTATTGCACTTGCCATCTCATCGTGTTCTGCCTGAGATAAGAGGTCAGCAGCTACATACCTTGGATTTGCGGTCTCATCTGCTAAAACCAGTATCTCACTGGGACCAGCTATAGAATCAATTGAAACATGACCAAAGCAGGCTTTTTTTGCAAGGGCCACAAAGATATTTCCAGGTCCTGTTATCTTATCAACCTTTGGAATACTCTCTGTTCCAAATGCCATAGCTGCAATAGCCTGGGCTCCACCTACTTTATAGCTTTCGGTAACACCTGCTATATCAGCTGCAACAAGTGTTCCAGGGTTAACCTTTCCGTCTTTTCCAGGAGGTGTGCACATTACGATCTTTTCAACTCCTGCAACCTTAGCTGGAACCACATTCATAAGAACGCTGCTTGGATAGGCTGCCTTACCACCAGGAACATATACGCCGGATATCTCAATAGGAAGGATCCTTTGTCCAAGAATGCTTCCATCCTCTCTTGTATCTATCCATGTATTTCTCTTTTGCTTTTCATGGAATACTCTGATATTCTCAGCGCTCTTTTTCATTACTTCAATGAACTCCGGATCAAGGGCTGCATAAGCCTCTTTAATCTCATCATCTGTTATTTTAATGCAAGAGGCATCCAAAGTGCATTTATCAAACTTTGCTGTATATTCGAACAAAGCTTTATCACCATTATTTCGAATATCATTTATAATTTCATTTACTGTATTTTCATATTCTGTGTAGCTTCCAGGATTTCTGTTTAAAAGATTACCTAAAAGCTCCTTTTTTGTATTTTCTGTCAGCTTAAGAGTTCTCATATCAGCTTAAGTTCTCCTTCATATCACTAATGAGCTTGCGAATCCTGTCTGTTTCCATCTGCATACTAACCTGGTTTACAATCATTCTTGCAGAAAGTGGACAGATTTCTTCTAAAACTTCAAGTCCGTTTTCTTTAAGGGTGGATCCTGTTTCTACAATATCAACTATCACATCTGAAAGATTGACAATTGGGCCAAGTTCTACAGAACCATTTAGCTTGATTATGTCTACAGTCTGATGCTTTTTATTAAAGAAATAATCCTTGGCAATTCCAGGGTATTTACTTGCAACCCTGATCATCTCCCTGTGCTCTAAGAGCTCTTTTGCCTCGTGAGGTCCGCATACACACATCCTGCACTTTCCAAATCCCAGGTCAAGAACCTCATAGACCCGTCTGTTTTCTTCAAGAATGGTATCTGCACCTACTATTCCGATGTCTGCCGCACCATACTCTACATAAGTTGGTACATCAGGACCCTTGGCTAAAAAGAATTTAAGTTTTAATTCCTCGTTGGTAAAAATAAGCTTTCTTGTCTTCTTATCAAGTATTTCATCGCAATGGATTCCGCATTTTGCCAAAAGATCCATTGTGTCATTAACAAGTCTTCCCTTACCAAGAGCAAAAGTAAGATATCTCATTGTCTCACCCTCTCTTCTTTACATTCTTAAGTGCAACTGCTTTGCCTGATGCTCTGAGGTCAGAAGCCTTTCTCAGGCTCTCAGAAAAAGTGCTTTCGTCGTATTCAATTACGATTGGCGCTTCTTCATGTGAAATCTCGATGTTCTGTCTGTAAAGGGCAGACATAAGATCATCAAGAAGTATTACAAATCCAATAGCAGGTGCGTCTTTTCCATATTTTCCAATAAGGGAATCATATCTTCCGCCCTTGGCGATCGCGTCACCAACGCCATAAGTATAAGCGCTGAATATTACACCTGTGTAGTAATTAAACTTACTGAGCATGCCAAGGTCAAAAGAAACATACTGGCTTACGCCATATTCTTTTAATACCTGATAGAGCCTTTTAAGCCTCGAAATCGCCTGGATCGATCTTTCGTTTTCAACCTGCTTCCTTGCTCTGTCAAGGGCCTCGTCTGAGCCAATAAACTCGGAAAATCTAACGATAAGCTCCTTATATTTGTCAGGTATCAGTCTTTCAGTCATGATATTTTCAGCTGCAAAATAGTTCTTTTGCAATATTTGCTCCCTGACCATTTCCTCAGTATCTTCATCGATTCCAGCTTCTTCGCAAAGGCCCTTGTAGTAATCTGCATCACCAATGCTGACCTGGAATTCTTTAAGACCAGAGCTTTTTAATGACTCAATCAAAAGAGCTATCATCTCTGCATCAGCAAAAACTGAGTCATCATTTAAAAGCTCAACGCCTATGTTGTAGTTTTCCTTTAACTTTCCTTGAAGATTTGAAGTATTAAGAAAGGATTTTCCCTGATATACAACTCTTACAGGCTCAGAATCTTCAAGCATGACCTTTGATGCACATCTTGCTATAGAAGGCGTAAAATCAGGCCTAAGAACCAGCGTGTTTCCTTCTTTATCGAAAAACTTATAAAGCTCTTTTGCGTCAGAAGCATTGATCTCATCAGAAAAAACATCAAAAAACTCAAAAGTGGGAGTATCTATGTCCTGAAAGCCAAAGCTCTTCATTTTACTGTAAATCTTGTCCTTTATGAGAATGCGGTCACTACATTCAGAGCCGTAGATATCTCTCACACCGTCTGGTGTATGTAATAAAACTTTATTCATATAAACCTCACTTTAGTAATGCGCAGTGCTACTATGCTACTATAATAGAGAGTTTACATTATTGATAAACCCGTGTCAATCTTTTTCTTACCGCAAGTCAAGATCTATGGATAAAGCATCCAGATATGGTACAAATATACCTGCTTCATGACTCTGGCTTAAAACGTATCTTTTATCAAGTTCATCATGCCGAAAGCTCTTTCTGCCACCATTTTGCGCTCTGTCCCAAAAGACTTTTAAATCTCTGTATGGCAGATAATAAAATTCATTAAGGCCAGTAAAATAGATCAGGAAAAACGCTACTCCATCCTGTTTTTCAAAGTTATCCATGAAGCTGACCTGATGAGGATGGATATTTTCAAGAGTAAAGGTCTCCTGAGCGCACTCTTTTGCATCAAAACACACAGGGATTCCCTGAACAGCACCAATGTAGTCAACAGTACTCTTCTGGTCAAAGTAAGCAAGAGTAATGTGCCTGGTCTCTTTATCGATATTAATGGGGGTAATTGGAGTTGGTATCTTTTGAATAAGAGCAAGTCCCATCTCTCCATACCTCTCATTGGTCCTATTTATAAGTTCTTCTAATGTTGAGCCTCTAAGGCCCCTGGAATTCCATGTTGGCATGCTCTATCCCGTTATCTTTTGAAATTCTTTTGGAAGTGGTGCTGTAAACTCTTTACCAGAAAGTGTATCAAAGGGCTTGTCTAAATCTTCTGGAAATCTGACTCTATAGCTGTGAAGAAGCTGATGATCAAGTGAATCAACTTTTTGGCCACCGTACTTAAAATCGCCAATGATCGGATGTCCTATACTTGATAAATGAGCCCTTATCTGATGTGGCTTACCTGTCACAAGTTTAACTTCAAGAACTGTAAGGTCTTTTTCTTTAATATAATCAATGGGCTCATAGTCAGTTTCAATATATGAGTATCCATCTCCCGGGTTGTTTACCTTAATATCAACCTTATTTTTCTTTTCATCTTTGCTTAAATAGCCCTTAAGGGATACAGGCTCTGACAGATGGCCAAAAACAATGGTTCTATAGTATTTATCTATAAATCGTTTACTGATAAGCTCATTCATAGTCCTTGCGCCAATAAGAGACTTAGCGCAAATAACAAGTCCGCTGGTATTCCTGTCAAGCCTGTTACAGATCGATGGTCTGTAGGATGAAAGACTTTCTTTTGTAATGTCACCTTTGTTTAAAAGATAATCAATAAACCACTCATTAAGGCTTATATCCTCTGGTTTTGCCTTCTGTGACAAAACACCAAAAGGCTTATTTACAAGAACTATATTGTCATCTTCATAAATAACAGAAATATTTCCAAGTGACTTTAGGGCTTTTCTGGCACTTTTTTGGGGAGAAGTATTCCCTTTAAGCTTTTCAAAGGTCTCATCAGAAAAGAATACCCGGATCACGTCACTTTCTTTTAGCTTTTCAGTGCCGTCAGCCTTCTTACCGTTTAGAGTGATATTCTTTTTTCTAAGCATTTTATATATAAAACCAGCTGAAGCTTCTCTAAAATAAAAGTTAAGAAACCGATCAAGCCTCTTTTCAGATTCATTTGGTCCGATAACTATCTCACGCATAGGCTTTCCTTATAAAGAAATAGAAAGAAGTACAGATGCAGCAGTCTCCTGTGTACCTGGAACCCAGGCATCTTCAAGAGCCTGAGGGTCAATCTTTTTTTCCTGCCTTATTCTCTCAAGCTGAGAAAGCCTTAAGCAGAAATCATCTAGCTTATTAAAGGCTTTAACGCTATAGCTTCCGTACCCGTTTTGAGCCATCATCTTTTTTATGTGCTTTTCTAGGTCAATAAGGTCAAAGGAATCATCTTCAACGTAGCAGCATATGTTCTTATCAAGTACTGTTGATGCTGCTACATTAAAGTTCTTGTCATATGAGGTTATAACTTCATCATATCGAACAAGCAGCCCGCCTTTACTTTTGTTTATCTTGTTAAAAGAGCTGTCACTACATCCCTTTGCCCTTAAGAACATTATAAGGTTTACTGCACTCCAACCAGCAGGCAGACATAAAAGCGCTGCTATGATACTCAAATAGTTTTTGCTTGAGCCAAAAATAAAAAGGCCAGAAAAAAGCAGCGCAAGGACCACAAGCAAAAACAGTCCTGTGCGCAATATGCCAATCTGCCTTCTGTATCTGATATATCCAAAATCACCCTTAAAACTCTTTTTCATGAAACAAATCCCCAGTAATCTTCTATATATAAGTCTGATAATTCTTTTTTCAGATCATCGCTGTGTCTGGAATAATCATCGCTTACAGCGACAACAGTCATACCAGCATTTCTTGCAGCCTTGATCCCATCTACAAGATCTTCAAATACAAGGCACTTTTTAGGATCAACTCCAAGCTCTTTTGCAACTAAAAGATATATATCAGGAGCAGGTTTTCCCTTATGCACTTCAGTTCCTGATTTTATGCTAAGAAATTTATCTCTAATATCATGAGAAGAAAGAACCTGCTCTATAAGCTCGGTAGAATTGCTTGATGCAATACCAAGTTTTATTCCCTTCTCCTGACATAGCTTAAGAAAATCAAATGCCCCATCTTTTAAAGGAACTTCATTGGTGTATTTATCAAAGGCCATTCTGTTCCAGTCATCACCAATTTTCTCGATTGAATCAGGAATTGAAAACCTCTCCTTAAAGTAAATGGCTGTTTCTATAAAGCTCCTTCCACCAATCTCTTTTTGAAGATCCTTTGGAGCTTCAATTCCAAAGCCCTGAAGATACTCAATATCAATAGCCTTCCACATCCACATGGAATCTACAAGTGATCCATCAAGATCAAAAATTACTGCTTCAAAATCATTTAAATCTATCTTTGGCATATAAATCCTTACTTGTTTAATAAATCTATTTCCTGCTGCGAAAGAGGCCTATACTCTCCTGGCTGTAAATTATCAGGGAGCTGCAGCGTTCCCATGGAGATTCGTTTTAAGAATAACACTTCATTTCCAACAGCTTTAAGCATCCTCTTAACCTGATGAAATCTCCCCTCGTGAATTGAAAGTAGTATCACAGGCCTTCCCAGGTCGTCGCAGGGTGCATAAGTAACCATGCAAGGAAGCGTGTAATCTACTGACCCGTCTTCCTTTTTATCACCAATATTAACGCCTTCTTCAAGTTTTGCTTTATCTGCATCTGAAAGAGCATCTCTTAAATGGACCTCGTAGGTCTTATCAACATGCTTTTTAGGGGACAAAAGCCTGTGAATAAGTCCTCCGTCATCGGTTATAAGAAGAAGCCCCTCTGTATCAATATCAAGTCTGCCACAAGGGCTTAATCCCTTAATGTTCTCATCCTTTAAAAGATCTAAAACCGTTATGTTTTTCCCATCTGTAGTTGCGCTGACAACACCCTGAGGCTTGTTAAGAATGAAATAGTGATACTTTTCATAGCTAAGTAAAACGTCGTCAAAAGAGATCTCATCACTATTTTCATCAATGTGGACATCGCTTTTTGTAGCAACAATCCCATTTATCTTACATCTTCCGTTTTTAACATATTCTTTTATCTGTTTGCGGGTACCAATATTATGTTCCCCAAGAAATTTATCAAGTCTCAAAAAGCACTCCATCAATATACAAAAGACGCATTCACAGTAACAGGTGCACTGGTAGAATCCTTTTCATAGTTGTTGTAAGATTTTACAACAATAGTAGGATTTGTTGTGCCAGACGGAACCTTTACATTAAAAGACTGCGTTGGTTTTGTTCTGTCCCACATCTGTAAAGGGCAGAAAGTCTTACCACCGTCATAGCTATAACTAAAGTAAATTACAGGACTCTGCTTATCTACTGCTGTAAGTTCAACAAGGACATTACCACTTGCCACATCGTAGCCAAGAACTTTTATGTCACATTGATCAGGACCTGTTTCATCCTGATAGAGCTTTCCATTTGGCTTCTTTACAGATTTATAAGTAAAGCCTGAATAATCAGTTCCTAAAGTCTTAGATTTAAGGCCATAGTACTTGGCGATGGCTGTGGCATCTGACTGAGCCAGCTTATTTATGAAGCTGTTTGTTTTAACCAGAGAAACATCATTGCCATTATCAATATATGCATGCTCCAGAATTACACATGGCATATTCCTTGCAACGCACTGTCTTATTATTCCGTAGTAATCATTTCCTGATGATCCAATCCTGGTTTTAACACCTTTTTGGTAAAGTCCAAGTCCGTTCCATTCAGCAGAAACTATCTGTCCAAAGTTATAGCCTTTTTGATAGTAAGATCCGAAGGTTGAAGTCCAAACTTCTGAACCATAAAACAGGTGCTCACTGGATGCATTGAAGTGAATACTGAAAACAAAATCTGCATTTACATTTTGAGCAAATTTTGCCCTGTCCTCCAAAGACATGATCACATCAGTAGTTCTTGTCTGGTATACAGTAATGCCTTCGTATTTTTCAAGTTCTGCCTTAAGTATATTCGCAAGCTGAAGAGTCAGCTCTTTTTCAGAAAGGCCATTATACTGAGCACCAAGATTCCTGTCCCCAGTTCCGCCGTGTCCGGGATCAATTACTACTACAACATTCTTATTTGCAGCCTTTGCTTCAATTGAAAATGTAGGAATAACAAAAAGAGAAATTGAAAAAGCAATGGTCAAAATAACTGCCATAAACTTTTTAGCGATAATAGACTTATTTTTCATAACTTTCCCTCTCACATTAAAAGATAAAAGCTGTCGCTAAAAAGCGGCAGCTGATAAAGCAAAAATTAGTTGATCATATCAAGATTGATGTTGTCTTCCTGAGCATCAAGCTGTTCACCAATATCAGAAGGTGCAGCTGCATTTGTTGAAGCTGTAGTATTAACTGGCTGCTTAAGATCTGCCCTGTTTGATCTGATCACTTCACTGTACTGAGTAAGTGCAGATAAGATACTGTCGTTGTTTTGTGCAACTTCCTTAACAATGTTGATACTGTTCTGCTTAACTGATTCAATGATCTCGTCGTTGTGCTTGCTTGTAGCATCAATTGACTGGGCAATTATGCTCTCAACATCTGCAAGAAGCTGATCTGTGTAAGTTACGGCAGCAGCCTTCATTTCGTTAGCTTCGATCATTGCATTATCAAGTATTCCCTTGGCCTGCATAGCAGCCTGAGATACTACTTCGTTGGCCTGTGCATAAGCCTGCTGCATGATCTCATGCTCATTGATAAGCTCATTGGTATGAACTGTAGCTTCATCAATAAGCTCCTGAGCTTTCTTTCTTGCATCATTTAAAATTGCTTCTTTATTGCTGATGATCTTTTGATATCTCTTGATCTCTTCTGGAGTCTTACTCCTAAGCTCTCTTAAAAGCTCATCAATTTCCTCTTTGTTAACTATGATCTTGGTCTGAGAAAGAGGCTGAGGCTTACAATTGTCTATATAGGTCTCAATCTCATCTATCAGCTGTTCAATCCTGCTGGTCATAATAAAATTCCCCCTGAATTTACTTAAATCCGTATTTCTGATAGAGCCTGTCAGCTATAAATTCCGGTACACACGGTGAAATATCCCCATTGTAGCTGGCAATCTCTTTGACAACTGAGCTGCTAAGATATGAATACTTAAGGCTTGTTGTCAAAAATACGGTATCAACCTGATTATGGGACAATTCCTTATTGGTCTGTGCAATCTGAAGCTCATATTCAAAATCAGTAATGGCACGAAGTCCTCTGATAACAATATGGATATCAGCACTCTTGCAGTAATCAATAAGTAGTCCGCTGAAAGACTCGATCTTCACGTTAGATAAGTCTTTAACAGATTCTTGTAACATTTTAACACGTTCATCAAGACTAAACAATGGAGTTTTAGCCGAATTGCACATCACAGCCACTATAACTTCATCAAACATCTTGGATGCACGATTTATGATGTCTAAATGTCCTAAGGTTACTGGATCAAAGCTACCAGGATAAACAGCAATTTTCATTTACTTAAGCTTCCTTTCTGTAAAGAAAAACATGTTTATTGGTCTTGTACTCTTTTTCTCTTCTGACTTCAAAGCCATAATTCTCAGCAAAAGAAAAGTCAAGATTAAGATCTGCTTCCACGATGATCATGGTATTTGCTGTAACATAATTCATCTCTGAAAGCTGAGACAAAGTTCTCTCATAGAGTTCGCCGTGGTAAGGAGGATCAATAAAGATTATATCCGCCTCCTTTTCCTTGATGCTTCTAAGTCCAAGTACAACATCCTGCTTAAGGACAGTAGCCTGCTCCTCAAAATGTGTAGTCTTAAGGTTCTCAAGGATACACTTATAGGCATTTACGTTGTTCTCAACAAATACAGCCCTTACAGCTCCTCTTGAAAGAGCTTCAATACCTATTCCGCCACTTCCAGCAAACAGGTCGATAAATACTGACCCAGGCACCTGATTCTGTATCATGTTAAAAAGAGTCTCTTTTATCCTGTCCTGGGTTGGTCTGGTATCGTTGCCCTCAGGAGTAACAAGCCTTAATCTTCTTGCAGTTCCTGCAATTACTCTCATAATCTCACCTTTGTTCCCTTGGTATCTCTGCTTGTGATCTTAAGATGTCCAAGGTTAAGTTCTTTGCCGTTATGCTCAATCTTCTTCTCTTCCATATCAGAAAGATAATATACATCTCTGATGAAATCCTTGGAAGATAGTCTCATTCCTCTTACGCCAACTGCAGCCTTTTTCTTTTCGGGAACAGTTTCAACAAGGAATCTGAGGAAATATCCGTCGTTGGTCTGAAGAATTACAGTTTTCTGTGTGTGAAGTATCTCTACATTTACAACCTCATCTCCATCAAGGAGCTTGGTTGCAGCAACTGTTCTCTTGGAAACATCAAACTCTCCGCCGTCAACAACCTTCATCATTGATTGTTTTGTAGTAAAGAGTATCCTGTAAAGATTAAGATCTGACTGGCTGGCAGCCATTACTATGGTTTCCTTGGAGGTGTCGAAGTTGCTGACATTATCAATTGGAACGCCCTTATCTCGCATCTTGGCCTGGGGCAGATCCATAGCCTTTACAGTATGAAGATTACCGGTATTTGTAAAGAAACAAACCTTTCCGGTATTCTTCATGATAAATGAGAACCTGAACTCATTTTCAATTGTCTCTTTATTCTTTTCATATGTAGATGCATCGATGGTCTTAGCATAGCCAAATTTGTCCATGATGAAGGCTACGTCGATCTCTTCTACAGGCTTTTCTTCGTAAACTGCATCTTCTCTGTCGTCGATTTCAGTTCTTCTTGCCTTCTGATATTCCTTTTTAATCTTGATAAGGTCATTCTGGATAACCATTGACATTGACTCATGGCTCTCCAAAATATCCTCATATCTGTAGATATTTGCCACTGTCTGCTCGTGCTCTTTAATAAGGGCATCAAGTTCAAGGCCAATGAGCTTGTACAGTCTCATATCAAGGATGGCATCTGCCTGTGCCTCTGTAAAAAGAAGCTGTGCAGCCATGGCTTTTGATTCCCTTGATTTAAAATTGATTCCTTCTGTAACACCATTAACCAGGCAGTTCTTGGCCATTGGTCTGTCCTTGGAACCACGCAGGATTTCAATGACAAGATCTATAACATTGCAAGCCTTGATAAGGCCTTCCTGAATCTCTTTTTTATCCTGTTCTTTCTTTAAAAGAGTCTGATATTTTCTTGTGGTGATCTCAAACTGGAAATCAGCACAGGCTCTCATGATTTCTTTTAAAGAAAGGGTCTCAGGCCTTCCGTTGTCGATGGCCAGCATGTTGACGCCAAAGGTATCTTCAAGCTTGGTCTTTTTGTAGAGTAGGTTGGTAAAATTCTCTACATCAGCATCTCTTTTAAGCTCTATAACGATCCTGATACCTTCCTTGGAAGACTGGTTTGAAATATCAACAATATCATTGGTAATCTTCTTTTCAGCAAGCTCTGCAACATCAGCCATGAACTTACCAATACCAGCTCCTATCATAGTATAAGGAATTTCTGTTACTACAAGGTTTGTATGGCCGTTTTTGCCCTTTTCTACTTCAACCTTGCCTCTTATCTTAATCTTTCCTACGCCGCTTTCATAAATGGATAAAAGCTCATTTTTATTGATAACGACGCCGCCAGTAGGAAAATCCGGACCCTTGATGTACTTCATTAAGTCTTTTGTCGAAAGAGTATCATCCTGGATATAAGCAATTTCCGCATCTATGACTTCTGCAAGGTTGTGAGGAGGCGTACTTGTTGCCATACCTACCGCAATACCTTCTGAGCCATTTATAAGGAAATTAGGGATCTTAACAGGAAGAACTGAAGGCTCTTTTTCTGTCTCATCAAAGTTTGGTACAAAATCTACTACATTCTTATCAAGGTCCTCAAGGAAATTCTCCTGAGTGAGTTTACTAAGTCTTGCCTCAGTGTAACGCATGGCAGCGGCTCCATCGCCTTCGATATTGCCAAAGTTACCATGACCATCTACAAGAGGAACCATCTTCTTAAAGTCCTGAGTCATTACAACAAGACAGTCATAGATGGAGCTGTCGCCATGGGGATGATATTTACCCATTGTATCACCCACGATCCTGGCGCTCTTTCTGTAAGGTCTGTCATATCTGATGCCAAGGTCGTACATGTCATATAAAGTTCTGCGCTGAACCGGCTTAAGGCCATCCCTGATGTCAGGAAGGGCTCTTGCTACAATTACGCTCATTGCATAGTCAATAAATGACTTTTGCATAACCTCGGAATATTCGGTTCTAATAATACGATCATCCATTGTTCGTTTTTCCTATCGTTAAATATCAAGCTCTGCATCTGTTGCATGCTGATGGATAAATTCTTTTCTTGGAGGAACATCGACTCCCATAAGAAGCTCAGTCATCTGAGATGCCATCTTTGCATCTTCGATCTCCACAAGCTTAAGAAGTCTCCTCTCAGGGTCAAGGGTTGTCTCCCAAAGCTGTTCAGGGTCCATTTCACCAAGACCTTTGTACCTCTGAAGTGTGAAGTTACCCTTATGAGTCTTTCTATATTTTGAAAGAGCTACATCATCATAGAGGTACTCCTCTTTTCCCTTTGCAGGAAGTGCTTTATAAAGAGGTGGCATTGCAAGATATACATGTCCCTGGAAAATGAGTTCTGGCATAAATCTGTAGAACAAAGTAAGAAGCAGGGTTGCGATATGCTCACCATCAACGTCCGCATCGGACATGATTATGATCTTGTCATAGCGGAGCTTGTTGATATCAAAGTCATTGCCATAGCCCTCAGAAAATCCGCAGCCAAAGGCGTTTATCATGGTTTTTATCTCTGCATTTGCAAGGACTTTATCAATGCTGGCCTTCTCAACGTTAAGGATCTTACCTCTGATAGGTAGAATGGCCTGATAGTTACGATCTCTTGCCATCTTGGCTGAGCCTCCCGCAGAATCTCCCTCTACGATAAAGATCTCACACTTTGATGCGTCCTTACTTATGCAGTTTGCAAGCTTACCATTAGAATCAAAGGAGTATTTTTGTTTGGTAAGCATGTTGGTCTTAGCTTTTTCTTCGGTCTTGCGGATCTTGGCAGCCTTTTCAGCACAGCCAATTACAGCCTTTAAGGTTTCAAGGTTTCTGTCGAAAAATCTTGTCACCTCTTCACCAGTAATCTTGGATACTACCTTGGCTGCATCCTGGTTATCAAGTTTGGTCTTGGTCTGACCTTCAAACCTTGGATCCGGGTGCTTGATGGAAATGACTGCAGTCATACCATTTCTTACATCAGTACCTGTAAAGTTGACGTCCTTGTCCTTAAGAATACCAAGTTCTCTTGCGTACTGATTGATAACGTTGGTAAACATTGTCTTAAAGCCGGTAAGATGTGTACCACCTTCAGCGTTATAGATGTTATTACAAAATCCCAGTACTTCTTCGTGGAACTCATTGACATACTGGAAGGCAGCTTCAATCTCAATGCCTTCGCTCTCTCCACTAAAAGAGATAACGTCAGTGACAGACTCTTTGGACTTGTTCATGTCCCTGATAAAGCCTGTTATACCGTCAGGTTCGTGGAATTCAATATATTCCTCAACTCCAGGTCTCTTATCTTCAAAAACTATTGTAAGCTTGGGATTAAGATAAGCAGTTTCATGAAGTCTTGATTTAATATCATCTTCCCTGAACCTGGTCTTTTCAAAGATTTCATCATCAGGAAGGAAGTTAATGGTTGTTCCTGTCTCTTTTGTGGTACCTACTGAAGGAAGAAGTCCATCGATAAGCTCAACTGTGGGAATACCTCTTTCGTAAGCATCCTCATAGATAAGCCCATCCTTTTTAACCCTAACGCTCATTCTTTTTGAGAGCGCGTTAACAACCGAAGAACCTACACCATGAAGTCCTCCGCTGGTCTTATATGCGTTATTATCAAATTTTCCACCTGCATGGAGCATGGTAAGAACTACACGCTCGGCTGAAACGCCCTTTGCGTGCATACCAACTGGAATGCCTCGGCCATTGTCTTCGACAGTTGCACTGCCATCTGCCTCAAGGCTTACATGAATTCTTGTACAAAAGCCTGCCAGATGCTCATCTACAGCATTGTCCACAATCTCATAGACAAGGTGATTAAGACCTCTGGTAGTGACACTTCCTATATACATTCCAGGGCGCTTTCTTACAGCTTCAAGGCCCTCCAGGACGGTAATACTGGAAGCATCATAATTTTCTTTTAATGACATTAGATAACCCCTTTAAAACATTTTTTCATACAATTTATATTCAGTAATGGATCTTTCTGGTTACTGTTACAGCCAAAGCTCCAGGTCCAATGTGACATCCAACTGAAAGAGAAAGCGGATCAAGATGCATATCAAAGCCAGGAATTGCAGCCTCTACCTCTCTTTTCCACTCAAGAGCAGCATCCAGATTATTGGTATAAGCACCAGCGATCCAGAAGTCTCCTTTATCCATGCCTCCAAATCTGTTCTCGATATCAGATTTGATGGCATTTATCATGATGTTTTTGCCCTGAGCTGTGGTTCTTGCTTTGGCAAAGGCATCGAGCTTCTCGCCCTGGATCTGAAGTACCGGTTTAAGGCGAAGAAGTGTTCCAAGTGCAGCAGCTGCTGGTGTTATTCTTCCGCCCTTTTTCAGATAATGAAGAGTATCAAGCATAATGTAGATGCTGGATTCCATCTTGGTCTCCATCAGCTTATCTCTGATAGCTTCTGCAGAAAGACCAGCTTCAGCCATTTCCTTTGCATCAAGAGCTGACTGCCTCTGTGTTACAGAAATTCTCTGATTATCTATAACAAAAACTTTTCCTTCATATTCTTCCTGGGCGATCATATATGCGCTCTGGCAGGAACCTGAAAGGCCACTGCTCATGGGAATATATATGATCTGCTCATATTCCTTAAGAACTTTATCCCAAAGGGTCATAAGTGAATCAGGTGTCGGCTGGCTCGTTGATACATCTGCATCTTCAGCTAGTTTCTCGTAGAACTGAGACTGGGTTAAGTTAATATTCTCGAAGTAGTCCTGACCATTTATCATAAAAGGCATTGGTACTACGTATATTCCCAGCTCTTCTGCCTGCTTTTGGGTTATTCCACTGTTACTGTCTGTAATTATAGCAATCTTAGACATGTCAATAAGCCGGCAAATGCCGACATTCCTCCTATTTTCACTAATATGATAGATTAAGTTTACTTTTATAAAGTTGTAAAGTCAACAAAATTTGCAGATTTTGTATTAAGCACTTCTCTAAGCACAGCATGTTGTGGCAGTGACAGATCAGGATCTTCTAAAAGTATCCTGTCAGCATCCATGGCTGATTCCTTGACAAGGTCGCTGTCATGGTAGATATCTCCCAATCTGAAGTTCATTTCACCGCTCTGTCTGACTCCAAATAGATCTCCAGGTCCTCTTTGTTTAAGGTCTTCTTCTGCAATAACGAATCCATCGTTGGATCTGTTCATGATATCAAGTCTTTTTGCTGCTTCCTCATCATCTGAAGAATTGATAAAGATACAGTAGGACTGATCCTGTCCTCTTCCTACTCTTCCTCTGAGCTGATGAAGCTGTGAAAGACCAAATCTCTCAGCATTTTCAACCATCATAACTGTCGCATTTGGTACGTTTATGCCAACTTCAATAACAGTTGTTGAAACGAGAACATCTATTTCTCCTCTGCCAAAAGACTCCATGATTTCATCTTTCTTTTCAGGCTTCATCTTTCCATGTAGAACGCTTACAGAAACGCTACCAGGAAGTGCTGATCTAAGAACTTCTGAATAGTCCATAACATTTTCAACACCGTCCAATTCACCCTGCTCTATCATGGGACAAATAACATAAACCTGGTGTCCCTTTGAAACCTGTTCAGCTATAAATTTATAAGCTGTTTCTCTATAGCCAGGGCCTACAACGCAGTTTTTGATTGGAAGCCTGCCAACAGGCTTTTCATCGACGATTGATATATGAAGATCACCGTAAAAGATTATAGCCAGTGTTCTGGGGATGGGAGTTGCACTCATGGCAAGGACATGGGTACTTTCACCTTTACCAGAAAGAGCACCCCTTTGCCTTACACCGAATCTGTGCTGCTCATCAGTTACCACAAGAGCCAGATTCTTGTAGCTTACTTTATCCTGAATAAGGGCGTTGGTACCGATGATGCAATTTACTTCTCCCTCACTTATGCGCCTTTGGACTTCTTTTTTAGCCCCTGCCGGCAGGGATCCTGTAAGCAGGGCTAAATTTAAATTCTTTATATTATACTTTTTTATAAGTTCATTAAATGTCTCATAATGCTGGGCTGCAAGTACCTCTGTTGGGGCCATCATTGCACCCTGATAGCCGTTTGCAGCTGTCATCAAAAGAGCCAGGAATGCCAATATCGTTTTACCGGAGCCTACATCACCCTGAATAAGTCTGTTCATCACGAAAGGCCCGGAAAGATCTGCTGTAATGTCATTCCATGCTTTTATCTGAGCTTTCGTCAGATCATATGGAAGCTGCTCCATAAGCCTTTTTGTGTCAGCAACCTCTATCATCCTGGACATATTTTGTACTTCATCAGAATTCTGCTTAAGAAAACGAAGTCTTAATACAAAAAGTAAAAACTCATTATATGCAAGTCTTCTTCTGGCATCCTCAAGCTCCAGATCCCCGGTAGGAAAATGAACGGCCTTTAGAGCTTCAAAATAGCTCATAAGATCTAGTCTTTTTAAAATATCCGAAGGTACAAACTCATCAAGGCTTCCAATGTTAATA
This sequence comes from Butyrivibrio sp., assembly GCF_017940685.1. Taxonomy (GTDB): domain Bacteria; phylum Bacillota; class Clostridia; order Lachnospirales; family Lachnospiraceae; genus Butyrivibrio. Next base: position 16,273 of record NZ_JAGAYD010000024.1, read on the forward strand.
AAGGCCTTTTCAACAGCTTTTTTCACAGTGTTATTAGTAAGGCCTTTAGTTAAAGGATACCTTGGCCATAGCCTTCCAATAAGTGATGCATATTCCTCTTCTTTGTACATTTTAGGATGGTCCATGGAAAAGAAATTTCCCTTTTTTCTGACCATTCCTCTAAATACGTAGGTTGTTCCAGATTTTAGCGAACTTGCAAGGTATGGCGCATTAAAGAATACTATCTTTATCCTGCCTGTATCGTCAGCAGCATCAAATGCAGTAATAGAGAGATTCCTTACACGTCTTTTTGTAATAGATCCGACAATTGTAAGCCTTGATGACATGACAATATTGGCCTTGAGGTCACAGGCCTTTACCGGAGCATCAAACTTATCGTAGCCCCTGGGAAAATAGTGTATCAGATCATCACAGGTAAAAACCCCTACTTTATTAAAGAGCTTTCCTGTTTTTTCACCAATTCCCTTTAATGAAATTATGCTTTCTTCAAGTTCTCTTTTCCCCAAAACAGTCCCCTTGAAATACAAAATAAACAAAAAGCCGGACTAAAAGCCCGGCTTAATAGTTTTATTCAGCAGATACAATATAGTAGTAAATAGGCTGTCCACCAAACTGAAGCTCCACGTCACAGTCTGGGAATCTGGAAGAAATGCGATCTCTTAATGAGTTTGCATCTGCTTCGCTAACCTCATCACCGTAATAAACGCTGATAAGCTCTTTATCATCGTTCATCATCTTCTCAAGCATATCAAAAGCAACATCAGCAATATCTGAACCAACTCCAAGGATTCCCTTGTCGCCAATTCCCATATAGTCGCCCTGCTTGATGGTGACATCATCGATAACAGTATCTCTTACTGCATAGGTAACTTCACCGGTTGAAACAGTTCCCAGAGAATCGTTCATGGAACTGATATTGTCATCAAGTCCAGCATCAGGAACATAGTTGATGATGGCTGTAATACCCTGTGGAACAGTCTTACTTGGAACAACCACGATCTTCTTGCCATCTTCAGAATCCTCTGACATGATAGCTGCCTGATTAGCTGCAAGAATGATATTCTTGTTATTTGGAAGAACAATTACAGTATCTGCATTGACCTTGGCGACTGCATCAAGGATGTCAGCAGTACTAGGATTCATTGTCTGACCACCTTCGATAACGTAGTCAACACCAAGTCCTCTGAAGATATCAGCCAGTCCAGAGCCTGCACAAACTGTTACAAATCCAACGTCCTTCCTTGGTCCCTCTGGAATTTCATCAGCAGCATCATTAAGCTCTACCTTATCTCCAAGAGGAATATCATCACCAGCAGAATATGTAGGTGTCATCTCTGCAGCTCCGTTAACTTCTGTCTTGATTTCTGACCAGGAGCCGTCTTTATTTTCATGGAAGAGCTTCTCTCTGTGCTCCATCCACATGTTATCGATCTTCATGTTGGAGAGCTGGCCATACATTAAAGCTCTCTGAATAGCAAGTCCAGGATCATTGGAGTGAACATGTACCTTGCAGATCTCATCATCTGCAACCATTACGATACTGTCACCAATTGACTCAAGGAATCCCTTAAAGTCTATCTCCTGCTTTACGTTAAGTGGCTTGTTTAAAAGAACTATGAACTCGGTACAGTAGCCAAACTTAATATCTTCAGCTGGCTGAGCCTTACCTGACTCTTTGTCAGGCTTGACGTCCTCCTCAGTGATGGTCATGTCAATCTCTTTACCAAGATAACCATCAAGGGCTCCCTTCATAACCTGTACAAGTCCCTGTCCACCTGAATCTACAACACCAGCCTGTTTAAGAACCGGAAGCATATCAGGTGTCTTGGAAAGAACCTCATCAGCATAATCAATTACCTGTCTGCAGAAGGATTCGATATCATCGCAGCCTTCCATTGCAAGCTCATGAGCCTTCTCACTGGCTCCCTTAGCTACTGTAAGGATTGTTCCTTCCTTGGGCTTCATAACTGCCTTATAAGCAGTTTCAACACCTTTTTCAAAAGATTCAGCAAGTACGTTTACTGTAAGAACGTCATGCTGTTTAACAACCTTGGTAAAACCTCTGAGAAGCTGGGATAAGATAACACCAGAGTTACCTCTTGCTCCTCTAAGTGATCCTGATGAAATTGCCTTGCAGATAGCTTCCATATTAGAAGAATCTGAAAGTGACTGAACTTCCTTGGCTGCAGACATGATGGTCATAGTCATGTTTGTACCTGTATCTCCATCAGGAACAGGGAATACATTCAGTTCGTTGATCCACTCTTTTTTAGCGTCAAGATTTTTCGCTCCGCTAAGGAACATCTTAGAGAGCATCTTCGCGTCAATAGCATTATTACTCAAAACAATATCCTCCATAAACCTAAGGTCTATTTAGTCGATGACGCGAACGCCTTCTACATAAATATTTATCTTTTCTATCTCAAGTCCAGTAAACTCTTCAACCTTATATTTAACAGTATCGATAAGGTTTTCTGAAACAGCTGAAATACTAACACCGTAAGAAACAATTACGTGAAAATCAAGTTTAAGCTTGTTGTTCTCATCAAGAGTTACGTTTATGCCTCTTGTCATTGAATCAAGCTTCAAAAGACTAACAAGTCCGTCCTTAACATTAACATTGGCCATACCAACGATGCCAAAGCACTCCATGGCAACAGCGCCAGCATACTGGGCAATAACTTCATTATCAATGGAAATATTTCCCATGTGAGTATTTAATACTGAAGCCTTCATATATGTCCTCCTTTATGCAGTGTTTTTGCATACCACATTGAATTATAATAGAAGCAATCAAAAAAATAAACAATTATTTTTAAAATATAACTTGCAATCTAAATTGTTTTTTGCTAATATATCAATGTTGCGGATAATTCTGCGCAAAATTGCTATTAGAACAAACATGGCTTATAAGGAGGTGTCAAAATGGCTAAATGTGAAATTTGTGGCAAGGGCGTTCATTTCGGTAACAACGTAAGCCATTCTCATAGAAGATCTAACAGAGTTTGGAAGTCTAACGTTCAGCATGTTGCAGTTAAAATTAACGGAAACACACAGAGAATGAATGTTTGCTCAAGCTGCCTTAGATCTAACAAAGTTGAGAGAGCTTAATCGCTACTTGATCAAAAAATTAAAATCACCTGGTTTTTGCCAGGTGATTTTTTATGCAGAAAATCCAAAAAGTGCAAGTTTTGAAAAAATAAGCTCTCTTACTATTATGCCAAGCTTCTCCTTTTCTTCTTTATCAAGCTTTACAAGCTGCTCTATTGTATAGACCTTTTCTTTAAAGCCCTTTTCTCTTTTTTCTGGATCTTTGTACATGGATGTCCGGACCCTTGACCTTAGCTGTTTATATATTCTGTAGTCAAATCCCTCTGTATTCATGTAATATAAGTGAGATTCAAGGGTAGTTTCATAATCAACTTCACCTTTTAAGTATTTTGTGATTATGGTCTTGTATTTAAAGGGAACCATTTCATTATTTAAAAGCTCGCTATAGCTGTAGCGAGCTCCAAAATAATATCTTTCGATATCCTGCATGTAATATTTAAAGTCATTTTCATTAACTATGTTGTTCATGGCTTCTTATTTCTTTTCTCCGCTGTCGATGTCCTCTATTTTGTCTCCAGAAAACTTGATGGCACTTCTTATCTTGTCCTCTTCCCACCCGGTTTCTTCCATAAGTTCCTCTACAGTAACCTTTCTCCTAAGGTCATCTGAAAGTTCTTTCGCTTTGTCAGCCACTTCATTTACTAAAGTTAATACCTTCTGCATTCCAGCATCCTCAGAAAGATTTTCCTGGATGATCTTTTCCATGGCATCAAGCATCATCTTATAAAGAAATGCTTCAACCTCTTTAGGCTCTCCCACTGCTTCAAGCATTGTGACGCCCTTTGTAAGAGCAACATTTCCTTCTCCGATAAGATCCTCGATATAAACTCCCTGCTCTGAGTACATCCTTGCCACATCAACAACAAGGGGAAGATAGTTTTCTATGAGCCTACTTTGAGCATCCTTATCTCCTGCTATAGCTGACATCTGTATAGCTTCAAGTTCGCCATCACTTAGTTTATTTAAAGAAGACAGACTTTCAATGTAATCCTCAAGATAGTTCTTTTCTTCCTGGCTTAAGTCCTCATCAAAATCTGCGTCCTCGCCGACACCGATCTTATGGTTTTTTAAATAATCGTAGACCATATCAAGCTGCTTTTCATCCAGATCAAGCTCTGAAAATGCAAGGTCTATCTGTTCTTTTGAAATGGTGTTTTTATTCTCTCTTGCTGTTCTTGTGACAAGCTTTAAGATCTCAGCAAATTCTTTTTCTTTATTATCAATATTTCCCATTTGCGATATATCTCTTTTCTGTGATTATTTTACGTGCTGATGAGTAAAAAGATGATCCTGGCAGTATTCATAGTTGCCATTACACTTGGAGCAGAACCTGAATTCAAGTTCAGGATTAGTTTCTTCAGTTCTGCCACAAACAGCGCATTTGTGCCTTGTGACGCCCTGAGGTCTCATCTTGACTCCTCTGTTAAACTCCTGTCTTCTCTTTATCTCTTTTGGCCTTAAATGACTTAACCTTCCCAAAGAAAGATAGAAAAGGAAAACATTCAAAAACTGGAAGAAAACAGCAAAGAATATTGCATAGTTCCTGCCGATGAGTCCATTGTAAATAGCGCTGAATGCAAGCATTCCAGCGTAAAGGATACCAAGATACTTAACCTTTATCGGAATGATGAACATCAAAAGAAGCTGAATATCAGGATAGCAAATTGCAAAGATAAGAAATACTGCTTCCTGGATGTAGTAAGTGCTAAATACTCCGGACAGAGTATACATAAGCGCTGCAAGGAGCTGTTCATTACCTCCGGTTATGAGGTAATAAACAAGATATGTAAGAAATGCGGACAGGATCATGAAAATGATACCGCCAAAGATAAACACATTGTATCTAAAAGTTCCTATAGTCCGTTCCATGGTGGTGCCCATGAAATAATACAGATACAACGTAAAGAATATCCAGATACTAAGGGCCTGTGGCGGAATAAGAATCCATGTCACAAGGCGCCAGACCTGACCATGAAGTATAAGATATGGGTCCAAAGTCAGATAGTTAGTTATATTCACTTTAAAGGGCGCAAACTGCAATATGTATCCAAATATGTACAGTCCAATGATGTAAACTGTGATATTTCTTATGGCGTACTTTCCAAATTTTCTTTCCATATTATTTAAAAAGTTATTCATTAAATGCCTAACCTTCTTTCTTTTAATGGTTCATGTAACTTTAAAATTTTAACATCTGCTGATTTTATTGTAAACATTTTATGCAATCTAATCCAATTGCTTTTTTTGCCCCCCTGCTATATAATCATTTAGATTGTCATTTATTAATAAGAAGAGGTTTTAATATGATTTCAAAGGATTTTACACTTGGAATTGACATAGGTTCTACAACTGTTAAGATTGCGCTTTTAGATAAGGATAGAAATATTGTCTTTTCTGATTATAAAAGACATTTTGCTAATATTCAGGAGACTTTGTCTGAGCTGTTAAATGAGGCAAAGGAAAAATGCGGAAACATCACTCTTCATCCAGTCATCACTGGTTCTGGCGGACTTACTCTGGCAAGTCACCTGGGAGTTCCATTTGAACAGGAAGTTGTGGCTGTTTCCACAGCTTTAAAGGCTCTTGCACCAAAAACTGATGTTGCTATTGAGCTTGGCGGCGAGGATGCCAAGATAATCTATTTTGAAGAAGGTAACGTTGAACAGAGAATGAATGGTATCTGTGCAGGTGGTACAGGTTCTTTTATAGATCAGATGGCTTCACTTCTTCAGACAGACGCAACTGGTCTTAATGAGTATGCAAAAAACTACAATTCTCTTTACACAATAGCTGCAAGATGCGGTGTATTTGCCAAGTCAGATATACAGCCTCTTATCAACGAAGGCGCCACCAAGGAAGACCTTTCAGCTTCAATTTTCCAAGCCGTTGTAAATCAGACAATTTCTGGTCTTGCCTGCGGTAAGCCAATAAGGGGTCACGTGGCATTTCTTGGCGGACCACTTCATTTCCTGGATCAGCTCAAGGCTTCATTTGTAAGAACTCTTAATCTAGACGCCGAGCACACGATTGAGCTTGATAACTCTCATCTATTTGCTGCCATTGGCTCTGCCATGAACGCCAAAGAAGAAGTTTCTTATTCAATGGATGAAATGACTGGAAAGCTCTCTTCCAAGATTGTGATGGAAGCTGAAGTTTCTCGTCTTGATCCTCTCTTTAAAAATGAAGAGGAATATAAAACATTTAAGGCAAGACAGGATAATTACAGAGTAAAAACAAGAAAGCTTGACGATTACAAAGGAAATGCATTCCTTGGTATCGATGCTGGTTCAACTACCACTAAATGTGCTCTTATCAGCGAAGACGGTGATCTTCTTTACTCCTTCTATTCTAGTAATAATGGAAGCCCGCTTAAGACTGCTATCTCTTCTATCCAGGAGATCTACAAGCTTATGCCA
>NZ_JAGAYD010000237.1 GCF_017940685.1 Butyrivibrio sp.
GGGTTCATTACCTTCTTCATAGTTGACATTGTGAGCAAGGAGTCTTGCAACAATCTGTCTTCCTGTAAGATTGAGGTGAAGGTTGTCCATAAGGTATGCACCAGCAGTATCGAGGTATAAATTGCATCTGGTCTGGAACATTCCATCAAATAGTGTCAGGTGCTTGTTCTCAGCTACGTTTTTAACTTTTTCAGCGTAGTCTGAAAGAGTACCAATTCCGTTACTTACAATGTATGAATCTCCAATGTATCCACCGGCATCATCTACGTATATGCCGTAGAATGGAGTCATTAATATGAACTTTGCATCAGGGCTTACAGACTGAAGTACATCAATTCCTTTTGAAAGGGCGTTGTAAAGAGCGTGAGCCTGATCCCCTTCTGATGCGTAGCTATCAATGTCAAGAGGAGCATTGCTAAAGAAATCATTTGTTCCGTAGCTGAGGACATAATAGTCAACTTCTTCTGGAACAACCGATTCCATTTTGTCCAGGATGACAGGGTAGTTTGCCAGAGTTTCATTTTTATCTGACTTGCCAGCAAGGCAGTAAGCCATACCCAGGAAACAGGTTGAGTGCATATTGTCAGGTGAGGCATCTGAGGTACTCTGCTCAAGGGTTGCAGTAGTTCCGCTGATGGCCAGGTTGTATACCTTGGCGTTAGGAACCTTGCTCTCTAAAAGCTTGGGGATATCTGTGTCGTCTTCTCTTCCGTTAGCTAGCTGACTGTCGCCAAAGCAAACAATGGTTACTCTGTCATCAGATTTGTCATCTGCTGGTTCTTCTTCTTTTTTTTCTTCGACAGAAGCTTCTGCTGTTGCAGTAGGATCTTCCAGGGTTGGCTCAAAGAGATCATTGATGACAACTATAGATTTTTCAGCTGATGCCTCATCAGTTGTTGACGCTTCTGAAGCTCCTTTATCGTTGAGATATTCAGTGGCTTCTTTCACCTCTTTTTCAGGGAGTGAACATCCTGTCAATAGGATGGACACTGAAGAAAAAAGAGCAGCCACGAACGTGATACTTTTTTTCATTTTGTAAATCCTCGCTTTCAAAGGTATTTTAACACCGGATAAGGATTTGAAAATAGTTTTAGGACAAAATTAAGAAAATCTGCTGTTAATCTTAAGAAAGTCTTAAGAAATAGACGTTATTGCGTTAAATCGCAAACGTAATGATTGATATAAAAATCCCTGGGATTATGTTATAATTTTTCAGATGTTTATGCAATAAGAGGTTAGAGATGCCACAAAAGATGGTTGATTATATAAAAGAACACATAGAAGTGTTTATAAGCGTTATATGCGCTTTTCTTATTTTGCTATTTACCACCAGGTCATCATTTTTGTACATGTGCAATAACTGGGATGATGTGAACAGCTATTTCTCCATGGGCAAGGGAATGATGAATGGTATGGTGATCTACAGAGACCTTTATGATCAGAAGGGGCCTTATCTGTATCTTCTCTATGGGATAGCATATCTTATATCCCACAGGACTTTCCTTGGGGTTTTTATTTTTGAAGTAATTGCAGCAGCTATATTTTTGCTATATGGATTTAAGACTATTGCAGCTCGCAGCAATAAGGCTATTGCTGGAGTTTTGCTTCCAATTCTGGCTGCAGGTGTGTATTCCTCCTGGAGTTTTTACAAAGGAGGAGCTGCAGAAGAGTTCTGCCTTCCGATGTTTGCCTACAGTTTGTATGCTCTTGATAGTATCTTGCGGGATAGATTTGATAAGGTGGGAATCCGCAAGGCCTTTGCTATAGCAGGAATATGTGCAGGCATAACAGCACAGATCAAGTACACAATGCTGGGCTTTTACTTTGGATGGTTTTTGATTGCTGTAATTTACTGTATTGGTAAGTGCGGCGGTAAGGATTCATTCAGGCTGGCGATAAGGTTTATCCTGTTTGCCTGTATCCCATCAATCCCATGGTTTATCTACTTCCTCGCGACAGGAAGCTTTGATGACTGGTTCAGGTGCTACATCTACAACAATCTGTTTTTCTACAGCAAGGTTGAAGAGGTGAGCCAGAGTGTATTTTCAAGGCTCTATGAGCTTGCGAAAGTGTTGCTGTTCCTTATTGAGGACAGTTTTTCATACTTCATGTTCATAATTCCAGGTGTTTTTTTGCAGCTGTTTATGGAGAAGGGGATTCTTAAGAGACTGGCAATGCCAGTGATGTTTGGACTTACCTTCTTGGTGATATTCTTTGGTGGTAATACTTTGGCATATTATTCAATTCCGCTTATGGTGTTTGCTATTTGGGGAGCAGCCTACATTGCACAGGCAATCTATAAATTGTATCTGAGAGTTTTGAAGAAATCACTGGATGGGAATTCGGGTGAATCAGGGATTAATGCTAAGTCATTCGCTATTTCAGCTTTTGTTTTTACAGCAGTTTTGGCATTAAGCACTATCTTTGCTGCAAATAACTGTGTAAGCAAAGACTATAGACATATGGATAAGGATTCCTTCTGGCTGTTTAAGGCAGCTTCCTATCTGGAGGAAGGGGATACCCTTGTCAATCTCGGCGGTCTCGATGTTGGACTTTATACTGTAACAGGAATAGTGCCGACCTGTGAGTACTTCCAGACCAATGGTATTGGACTTCCTACGCTGTTTGAAGAGCAGGGCAGGTATGTAAGTGAAGGCGCAACAGAGTATATCATTGCTGTAGCTGATGAACCCTGGGGAGTACACGAGCACTATGAGCTGGTTGAAAGTTTTTACTCCGATGAGCCAGGCTATGAGGAAACCTACTTTCTATATAGGAAAAAGCAATAATTGACCATAAATCAGTGCATAAAGCGTAAAGACAAGGTATAATAGAGGAATGAAAAAATATATCAGGATCATGCGAATCGACCATTGGGTCAAACAATTATTCATACTTCCGGGAGTTGCCTTTGCAGTTCTGCTGACAGGGGGACTTGGAGAGAACTTCTACTACAGGCTCATCGTTGGCTTTTTTGCCACCTGTTGTATCGCTTCTGCCAACTACGTTATCAATGAGTGGCTGGATGCGGAGTTTGACAAGTATCATCCGGTAAAAAAGCACAGAAGTGTTGTGGAGAACGATGTTAAGGGCAGCGTAGTCTATACGATCTATGGGATCCTTACAATAGCTGGCTTAGCATTATCACTTCTGGTTTCAAGAAATGTCTTTTACGTGGAACTGTGGCTCTGGGTTATGGGAATCCTGTATAACGTTAAGCCCATAAGGACCAAGGATATTCCGGTTGTGGACGTTTTATCTGAGTCTGTGAACAACGCCATAAGACTTCTTATCGGATGGTTTATTGTAACTGACCTTTTCCTTCCACCAGTCAGCATAGTTATTGGCTACTGGTTTGGCGGAGCATTCCTTATGGACGTCAAGAGATTCTCTGAGTACAGGATGATCGCTGATAAGTCTACAGCATCTCTATACAGGAAGTCCTTTAAGTTCTACGACGAGAGACTGCTACTATGTGCAGCATGCTTTTATGCCATGATCTCATCATTCTTTACTGGAGTATTTCTTGTAAAGTACAGGGTTGAGTTTATACTGCTCCTTCCTGTGATGGTGGGACTATTCTGCTACTACCTCTACATCAGCTTTAAAGAGGACTCTGCAGCCCAGGCTCCGGAGAAGCTCTATAAAGAGAAGGGCCTTATGATTTTTGTTGTGGTATTTTGTATTTTATTCTTCTTGCTACTGCAGGTGGATATTCCAATCCTTCACAACCTGCTCAGCGAGGAGCTTTTGACCTTATAATTACGTTACGAAGGGATTTATTTGCGGTATGAAAAAAGCACTGATAATTGGGGCTGGCCCTGCTGGTCTTACAGCGGCCTATGAACTTCTTACAAAATCCAAGGACTATCAGGTTATAGTCTTTGAGGAGACTTCAAAATTTGGTGGCATCTCCAGAACTGTTGAGTACAAGGGCAACAGAATGGATATGGGTGGCCACAGATTCTTTTCCAAGGTTCCTGAGGTCAATGAATGGTGGGACAAGATGCTCCCTCAGCAGGGACATCCTACCTATGATGACATCGTCCTTAAACGTCCCATGAAGATGAAGGAAGGTGGTCCTGACCCTGAGAAGACTGACAGGGTCATGCTCAGAAGAAACCGCGTATCCAGGATCTTTTTTGACAGGAAGTTCTACGACTATCCTATTTCTCTTAAGGTAGAGACCTTCAAGAACATGGGCCTTGCCAAGACTATTGCCTGCGGATTTTCTTACCTTCATGCAATGATCTTTAAAAGACCTGAGAAGTCCCTTGAGGATTTCTATGTAAACAGATTTGGTAAAAAGCTCTACTCAATGTTCTTTGAGTACTATACAGAAAACCTTTGGGGAAGGCACCCATCTGAAATTGACCCAAGCTGGGGAGCTCAGAGAGTAAAGGGTGTGTCCATAATGGCAGTTCTTAAAAATGCCTTCAGAAAGAAGTCAGGTAAGACTGGCGGAAAGGTTGAGACTTCCCTTATTGAGGAATTTAGCTATCCCAAGCTTGGTCCTGGTCAGCTCTGGGATGTGACAGCTGAAGAAATCAAGAGGCTTGGCGGAACCATCATCATGAACGCCAAGGTTGTTAAGGTCCGTAAGAATGGCAATCATTTAAAGGGCGTTACTTATCTTCAGGATGGCAAGGAGATTGATATAGACGGCGATGTTGTTATCAGCTCAATGCCTGTTAAGGACCTTGTAGCGGGTATGAATGATGTTCCAGAGGATCCTGCAAGGATCGCAGCCGGTCTCCCTTATAGAGACTATATGACTCTTGGAGTTCTTGTTCCTAAACTCAATCTTGTGAACAAGACCAATATCAAGACAATTGGCAATATCGTTCCTGATAACTGGGTATATGTTCAGGACAGAACAGTTAAGATGGGACGTTTCCAGATCTACAACAACTGGTCTCCATATCTTGTTAAGGACCTTGAGAATACAGTGTGGCTGGGTCTTGAGTACTTCTGCTTTGAAGGGGATTCAATGTGGAACATGACCGAGGATGAGTTTGCCAAGATGGCCATCGATGAGATGGTTACCCTTAACCTTATAAGCGATGCTTCAGAGGTTATCGATTATCATATGGAACGTGTTAAGAAGGCATATCCAGCTTATTTTGATACCTATGATGAGATGGATAAGCTTGTTGAGTATCTCAACACCATCGACAACCTTTACTGTGTTGGACGTAACGGTCAGCACAGATACAACAATATCGACCACTCAATGTGTACTTCCTTTGAGACAGTTAAGAATATTCTTAGCGGAGAGACTGACAGAAGTAATATCTGGAACGTCAACACCGAGAAGGAATATCACGAAACTGACGAAAGTAAGTCAGAAGAGGACGAGGTTGAAGTTGACTAAAAATATGTGGGCGGCGTTTTGCCGCCTACTGCCATGTTAAGAAGGTTTAGTGCATGCAGTTTGTTTCCTTTGCTTTTTTGCTGCTTTTACCTGTTGCAGCACTTATCAATTTCATAATTCCAAGGAAGCTTAGGTATATCTGGCTTCTTGTTATAAGTATCGCTTTTTATCTTAGTATCGATCTTAAGGCAGCTGCAGTCATGGCAGGAACTGTTGTGGTAACCTATGGAGCAGCTCTTTTGATGGAAAAGCTCATGGGAGATGCTAAGGATGATAAGCCCAAAAGTTCTCTTGTTGTGCTGGGATTAAGCGTTGTTATCCTTATTGCAGCGATGCTGATCTTTAGAAGCGGCAAGATAATGGGAGCCATCGGTATTTCGTTTTACATGCTCAAGTCTGTGGGATATCTTGTTGATGTGTATCGCGGTGATCTTAAGGCTGAGCACAACTTCTGCAAGCTGGCTTTGTTCGTATCGTTCTTTACTCAGGTGATTTCCGGACCTATCGAGAGAGCAGGGAATATGCTGCCCCAGTTTTCATATCCTGTAACTGTGGACTTTGACAGGATGAGAGATGGCTTTCTGCAGATCTTGTGGGGATATTTTTTAAAGCTTGTTATTGCTGACAGACTGGCGATTTTTGTTAACAGTGTCTATGATGCACCGACCCAGGTAGAGGGCACGGTGGTTGCTATAGCAACAGTTTTCTATTCCTTCGAAATATACTGCGATTTTGCAGGGTATTCTGCTATTGCCATAGGTGTATCAAGGATTCTTGGGATCGATGTAATGAAGAACTTTGACAGTCCATATATGTCCAAGAGTATTGCAGAGTTTTGGCGCAGATGGCATATATCCTTATCTACATGGCTTAGGGACTATGTTTATATTCCTCTTGGTGGAAACAGGAAGGGCACAGTCAGGAAGTATGTAAATGTACTTATAGTTTTTGCAGTCAGCGGTATCTGGCACGGCTCAGCACTGACTTTCCTTGTTTGGGGAATTCTTCATGCTGTATATCAGATCATTGGATTTATCACAATGCCAGTAAGGGACAAGGCTGTTGATCTTCTTAAAATAGACAGGGGAAGCTTATCCCATAGAACAGTTAGGACTCTTGTGACGTTCCTTTTGGTTAACCTGGCGTGGATATTCTTTAGGGCAACTTCTCTTAAGCAGGCTGTAGAGGTCATTAAAAAGAGCTTTGAGTTTACCCCTTGGGTGTTCACTGATGGCAAGCTCTTTAAGATGGGATTATCCCAGGCCAGCTTTAACGTAGGCATTGCAGGGATAGCTCTTTTGATAATCATGGACGTTCTGGCCTTTAACGGCGTTGAGATAAGAGACAGGATCATAAAACAGGCTATCTGGTACAGATGGATCATCATGATAGCAGCAATCCTGGCAATTTCTATTTTGGGCATCTGGGGAGCGGGCTATAATGCATCAAGCTTTATTTATCAACAGTTCTGAGGCTTTTTATGAAGATTAGATTTGTGAACATTTTAAAAGTCCTGGCCTTTGTATGTGTGGCGAGCCTTTGTGTATATGGGGCTTCGGTGGTACTTAGGGACAAGGATAGTGAATATAAATATGCTGACTTTTTTGACTGGGCAGATCAGATAGATGTGCTGTTTGTGGGCTCTTCCCACGTGATCAATGCCATGAATCCGGCGGTTCTCTATGGCGAGTATGGTATCACCTCCTACAACATGGGAGGTCACGGCTCCATCATGCAGTCAACCTACTGGGAACTCATTGAGGCATTGCAGTACTGCGAGCCAAAATGCGTGGTGGTGGATACCTACATGCTGCAGAAGGACTACAAGTACCTGGATGAGATGGACGACAGCTACAGCGATGAGGACAGGGCAAGCTCTATAGCGCAGCTTCACCTTAACATGGACTGCTGGCCCCTTGATAAGCTCAAGATTGCTGCAGTAAACGACCTTATCAAGGATGAGGAGATCAGGAAGCAGTTCTTAGTGCCTTTTTACGTATACCATCACAGATGGGATGTGCTTAAAAGTAACGACTACAAGACACTTATGGGGGATGGCGAGAGAAGTTCTCTCTTTGGCGCAGAGATGCGCTATGGAATAGAGCTGACTCCTGGCATCTACCCAGCCCCGGAGGACAGTAACGGTCTTGGTGGTGATACTATTGGGGAAGAGTACCTTCGCAAGATAATAGATGAGTGTCAGAGACGGGGAATAGACGTTATTGTTACTTTCCTTACCTGCAGCGCTTCTACTGAGGACAAGAGGGCGGTGGACAGCGCAAAGATCATCTGCGACGCATATGATGTTCCTCTTGTAAACATGCAGGAAATGGGTGTTGTAGACCTTTACACCGACCTCAACGATACAGGGCATATGAACGCCAACGGCTCCATCAAGGCCACCAAGTGTATTGGCGAAGCCATTGCTGAACTTGGAAGGTGTCAGGATCACAGAGGAGATCCCGCTTACGAATACTGGCAGGAGAAAACCGGTGAGTTCTATCATGACATCTACGATATGGCAGTATCCTCTGACAGCGTTTACCAGCAGCTCAACTACCTGGCTGGGGCAGAAAGCGTAAGTTCCATCATATACATCAATGACGGATCTCAGGCATTTGGTGACAATGAGATGCAAAGGCTCATACACAACTTTACAGGGACACCACAGATCTATCACACTGATGGACCATACATTCTCATAAATGATGTGGCAAAGGGTAAGGTCTATGAGGCAAGCGGTACAGATTCCCTTGATGGTATTGATATAGGCCTTGGAACTATACATTATCAGCCAGTGGAGCATCTGTTCAGGCTCTTTTACACAGATGAGGACCCGGAGACCAATCTTTTATACGATGATACCAAGACTGATTATGATATACAGATAATCACCTATGACGCAGAGTCGGGTGAGATACTGTCTCACAACTACTTCAAGTCATATGGAAGTAACTATACTAAAGGATGATATGAATTTACAGGAGGATCGCAGATGAGCGAGAAAGTTTGCATAGTAGGAATCGCAGGAGGCACAGCTTCCGGAAAAACTACAATAGTCAGAAAGATAAAAGAGAAGTTTGGAGATGACATTGTTGTAATCAATCACGACTCTTACTATAAGGCCCACAATGACCTTTCATATGAGGACAGGAGTAAGCTTAACTACGACCACCCGGCTTCCTTTGATACTGACCTGATGATCGAGGATGTAAAAAAGCTAAAAGACGGCAAGGAAATCGATATGCCAGTTTACGATTACACCATCCACAACAGGTCAGATGAAACTGTTCATGTGGTTCCCAAGAAGGTAATAATCCTTGAGGGCATCCTTATCCTTGAGAGCCAGGCCCTTCGCGACCTTATGGACATCAAGGTGTTCGTTGATACTGACGCTGATGAGAGACTTATGCGTAGGATAATCCGTGACATGTCTGAGAGAGCAAGGAGCATCGAGTCCATCCTTACTCAGTACAGAGACACTGTTAAACCAATGCACGAGCAGTTTGTTGAACCAAGTAAGAAATATGCTGACATCATCATCCCTCGTGGCGGTGAGAACACAACAGGTATCAGCATCCTGCAGGAGCACCTTAACCTGATGATGGCTGACTAAAGGAAACTAACTTATGTTGCAGATATTAGCTGGAATACCAAGCCTACTATTGTGGCTTATCATTGTGCCATTTTGCGTAGGGCTACTGGTTAATTTCATATTGCCAAGGAGCAGGCGAACTGTAGGGATCACCTTTATCCTGGGATACCTGGTGTACATGGGAGTGTTTGAGATTATTGCAATTGCCTGTATGACCAAGATTACTTACAACGCATTTACTTACTGCTGCAGGATATTTATTGGCTGCATTGCGGTGCTGGCGATTGCAGGAATTGTGAGAAGTGTGATGAAGTTACGCTCCGGTGAAAAGAGTTACCTGACACTTTTTCCAGGAGAAGCCCATGCTGATGTATATGACCTTATGAGCCCAAGGTCCAACCCTGGATTTTACAAAGTTGATTATCCCAAGGAGAGCATCATCTATTGGGGGATATTCTTTGTGATTCTGGCCTTTCAGATGGTGATGGCTGTGGTGATGGCAAGCTTTGATGGGGATGACGCATTCTATGTGGTGGAATCGCTTCTTGCGCAGCAGGTGGATGTTATGAACACCATCCTGCCATACACGGGAATGTCTACATACCTTGATATCAGACATGCCCTGGCTGTAATTACCATGTGGATAGCCTTTATTGCAAGGCAGTCAGGGATTCACGCTACAATCGTATCGCATACCATAATGCCGCTGTTTTTTATTCCGCTGGTTTATCTTGTGTATGTGGAGATAGGAAGGGTGCTCTTTAGAGCAAAGCAGCAGATCATTCCGGTATTCATGATCATTGTGGCGTTCCTTCTTATGTTTGGAAACGTGTCTATCTACACTCCTGCGACATTCTTTTTGATGAGAACCTGGCAGGGTAAGGCTCTTGTTTCTAATCTGGTATTCCCACTGATCTTCTGGATATTCCTGTGGATGTTTGAGGAAGCTGGTTCATCTCCTCCACCAAACCGCAAGGAAAAAGAGTGGGAGCAGCCAAGAAGGGACTGGTGTCCATGGATTGAGCTGTTTTTTGTAAATATGCTCTCTGGAATGTGCAGCTCCCTTGGAGTTATATTTGGAAGCGGACTGATCGCGCTTCTAACATTGGTACTTTTGGTGTATACGAGAAAGATCAAAGTGATATTTGGAGCGATGCTGTGCATTATTCCAAATATAGTTTATCTGCTGATCTACTTTTCACTTTTAGGCTTCTGACCTAAGGTGTTAAGTGGTGTTAGAAAAATGAAATAAGAAAGAGAATTAGTGATATGACTGATAGTAGAAAGAATGACAAGAAGTTTAATATCTCAGAGATCCCACTTTGGGTGCACATCGCAGTACTAGCGGTTATTGCGCTTGTTATAGCATTTACTGCTTATAAGCTCCTTAAGTGGAACGCTGGAACTGCCCAGACAGAAGGCGTTGTTGAGGGTGATTTTGAAGTGGAAGTCCAGGACCAGGTGTTCCTTCTTCCAGATGACAAGAAGGCCATGCATGAGGATGACGGCGTTGAGACCATTCTTTTCCTGGGTAATGATATTCTGACATATTACAGCGATGAGAACGGCGTTGTTGAGCAGGTGGCGGCTAAGACCGGTGCCACTTGCATAAATGCAGGTTTCCCTGAGACTACTGTGGCGCTTAAAAAGTCTGAGTTTGATCCTGAGTATCCTCTGGATGCATTTTCTTTTTACAACGTAAGCAAAGCTATTACAACCAGGGACTTCTCTCTTTTACACGACAATGAAAAGAAATTTGAGGATTCAAGGTATTACAAGGGTGCAGAGCTTCTAGAGGGACTTGATATGAACACCATAGATACTCTTGTCATCTTCTATGATGCTCATGACTACATCAGCTACAGGATTGGTATGAACCCTGACAACGCTGATGATCCTGTTACCTACAGCGGAGCCCTTAGCGCAGGAATAAAGGCTATTCAGGAGGCTTATCCATTTATCAGGATCGTGTGCATGTCATTTCCTATGTGCTACGCCTATGATGCATCCGGAAGCCTTGTAAATGGTGATATGTATGACTTTGGAAATGGAAGGCTCACTACCTACTATCAGTTTATGATGGATGTATCTGGAGCAACTGGTGTTACCTTTATTGATAACTACTACGGAACTATCGATGCTGACAACAGCTCAAAGTGGCTCCTTGACAATATCCACGTGAATGCTGCCTGCAACGAGCATATGGCACAGCACTTTGTGAATGTGATCTATGGGGAGAAGTAACTAAGCAAATTAGGTAATACGATATTTGGAGAATAGACTTGAGTAAGATATTTGGGAAATTGAAGGTGGCAGATTTCTTGCTGTTGGAGCTGTCAGTGCTGGTATATTCGTTGTCTACGGTTGCAGCAAATATGGCAGCAAAATATGAGTTTTTGTCTCTTGGATATATATTGTTTTTCGGACTGGAGTTTGTGGTACTGGCAATATACGCTGTTTTGTGGCAGCAGATAATCAAGAAGTTTCAGCTGTCTATAGCCTATGCCAATAAATCAGTTGTTCTATTGTGGACAATGCTGTGGAATTATCTGATATTTGCACAGGGAATAACAGCTGGGAAGATTGCAGGGGTACTGCTAGTAATGGCAGGAGCTGTTGCTATGAACGTTGGAGGTGCAGGAGAATGATAAATGCTTATTTTTTCCTTGCACTGCTTTCGCTTCTTATCGCGTCAACATCTCAGGTTCTGCTTAAAATGGGAGCACAGAGGGAGTATTCAAGTTTTTTAAGAGAGTATTTAAATCCATTTGTTATTGGCGGGTACGGGCTTTTGATGGTGTCCATGGTGATTGCCATAGTCTGTTATAAAGGCCTTGGATATCTTGGAACTGTGGTGATGGAGCCTATTTCCTATATCATGGTAATGATTCTTTCAAGGATCATATTCAAGGAAAAGGTCACAATGCCTAAGATTGTTGGAATGGTTTTGATCATTGCAGGAATTGCGGTGTTCTATTTACTGGGATGAGGTACTTATATGTACGGAATATTTATGGAATGTTGGGTTTCATTAAAGCTCTATTTTGGAAATCCAATCTTGCCCATTATCCTTCTTGCATCAGCAATTTATCTGATCATTTTTGAGAAGGATGTAAGGAAAAAGATAATACTTGGCGTGTTGCCAATTGTGATACTGGCGGGATTTCTTTTGCCAATAACCAAGATTGTATATGTGGCGGCATTTGATGATGGAAGCGATACCTACTATCGTATTTTGTGGCTCATACCTATGTATATGGTAATTGGCTATGCTGCCTGCAAGCTTATCTTTAGCTTTGAAAATAAGATAAAGCAGAGAGTGGCTTTAGTGGTTGCACTTGTTGTTGTGATGATTTCAGGATCACTTGTGTATTTGAACCAGTATATGTCTGTGGCTGAGAATATGTACCACATCCCTCAGTACGTCATCGATGTATGTGATGTGATCGCTCCTAAAGATGGAGAGCAGAGGATAAGAGCTGTATTCCCATCAGAACTGGTGCACTTTGTCCGTCAGTATGATACTGATATCCTGATGCCCTACGGTCGTGAGATGCTGGCAACTCAGTGGGATTATTACAATGCTGTTTATGACGCATATGAGAAACCAGAAGTCATCAACGCTGAGGCGCTTTTAGAGGCTACAAGGCAGAGCAAATGCCTGTATATTGTTCTTAGGACAGATAGAAAAGTTGATGTTAACCTCGTAACCATGGGCCTTAAGCTCGTTGATACTGTTGGTGATTACATGATCTACTCTGACCCTGAAGTCCAGAAATGGTACGACGAACAGGGCGTTTACATGGTTATCCCTTGAAAAATGACAAAATCATAGTCTAAAATCCTTTGAAAAATGACAAAAATATAGCCTGGAATCCTTTGAAAAATGACAAAGTGGTTTTGATAATATAGATAAATACTGGGATTAGGAACATAAGATGGTATTTAACTCGTTTGGATTCATATTGCTGTTTTTGCCGGCATTTTTGCTGGCAATTCAGCTTGCTAAGAGAATAGCTAAGAAAAGACCTGAACTTAAGGAGGCGTGTAAGATTGTGATTATCGCGTTCTCCTTAGTTTTTTATGGGCTTTTTGGGGTTAAGAACGGCATTGTGTTAGCAATAAGCGTGTTAGCTAATTCAGTAGGGACATTGTGGCTTCGAAAATTAAAGAGTGGGTTATTACTGTTCACGCTAATCCTTGTAAATATAGCTGCTTTGATGTTCTTTAAGTTTTCAGGTATGTTTTTTCCTATTGCTATCAGTTTTTACACATTTAATCAGATATCTTATATTGTTGATTCATATAAAGGTGATATTGAAAAATTCGATCTGCTAGATTATCTGTTATATATTTTGTTCTTTCCCAAGATTCTCCAAGGCCCACTTATGGGATATGGGGATTTTACTGGTGAACTTGATAAGGCCCAGAATGCTAAGTTTGATGCTGAGATCGTGCTTAGGGCTTTGTTACTCCTATCTTTTGGGTTGTTCAAAAAAGTCATTTTAGCAGACACCTTTGGCAGGGCAGTTGATTATGGTTATGATAATCTGATGACACTTGGCAGTCTTGAAGCGATTCTCGTTGCAGTTTTCTATTCATTCCAGTTGTACTTTGATTTTAGTGGGTACTGCGATATGGCTGGTGCAGTCTGCATGATGATAGGTTTTGACCTTCCTGATAACTTTAATTCACCCTACAAGGCAGTGAACATAATAGACTTTTGGAAGAGATGGCACATCACTCTTACAAAGTTTTTTACCAAGTATGTGTACATTCCTCTTGGTGGTAATCGAAAAGGCGCAGTCAGAATGTATATTAACTTCATGATAGTGTTCCTATTAAGTGGTCTTTGGCATGGAAGCGGATGGACATTTATTGTGTGGGGAGCAATGCATGGCGTGCTGTATGTACTGACAAGACTGGTGATGCATGGAAAGAAGACAGGCAATGATGTTACTAAAGCAGTAGTCCAGGTGAAGATTAAATCTGTGGGAATACTATCTGTTTTGAAGCACGTAATTTCTGTAGTGCTTACATTTATTTATGTCACAGTAGCGTGGGTGTTCTTTAGAGCAAACACAATATCTGATGCCATAACACTTTTGACTAGAATATTTACTGGAGGCAGCAGGCGCATTGCAACCAACATTTCGGCCTGCTTCCAGCTTGATGAACTTTGGTACGTTATAAAAGTTACTCCGATCATGAAGTTGGGATTTGCCTGGGATGTGTGCCTTTGGTTATTTGTGGTGATCAGTGTGATCATTATTTTCTTTTCAAAGAATGCTATCCAGATATCTAAAGGCTGTAAGATAGGCATTAAGACTACAGTATTAACGGCAATACTACTTGTGTGGAGCATTGTAAGCTTTGCAGGAGTAAGTACATTCCTGTATATGAATTTCTGAAGGAAGACCCATGTCAAAATTAGAAAAACGCCAGATTTGCAATACAGCAGAAAAAAAGAATAGAAGATTGTTGGTAATGCTCGTACTTATTGTGGTAGCAGCCCTTTCAATGTGTGCGGCCCTGGTCATCTATGTGGATCCGTTTTTCCACTACCATGCTTCAATTAAGGGATTTCCTTATGTAGTGGACAATCAGCTGAGCCAGAATCCTGGAATGGCAACGCACATGGACTACAACGGATGCATAATCGGCTCCTCTATGACAGTTAACTTTGATACAGATGATTTCAAGGAACTCCTTGGTTACGATACAGTAAAACTCAGCTATAGCGGTGCATATCCTAAGGATGACTATAACATTCTGTCAATTGTGTTTGATGAGAATACTTACGCAAGAAAGAATCGTCCCATGGGAGCTGTTTTCTTTGCTATGGATATTCCTACGATGACTGCAGATACTGAAGAGACCAAGTATCCTCTGCCAGATTATCTCTACGACAGGAATCTTCTAAATGACGTGAACTATGTGCTGAACAAGGATGTTTTATTTCAGTACATTTTAAGACCAGTTATACAGGGAAAAGGTTCAGATCTTTCGGAGATTTATGCTAGCTGGTGGACTCCTGAGTACTACAACATTCAGTGGGTAATGCATACCTACGAAGAACCAGAAAAATCTGATGTGATCTACACAGAAGGAGACGTACTTCCACAGACTAAGGCTAATCTTGAGAAAAATATATTGCCATTTGTTCAGGAGCATCCTGAAACGGAATTCTATTTCTTTTTCCCACCTTATAGTATTCTGTACTGGCATAACCTCAAGCAGGAGGGATTTTATGATGCTGCATTTGCCCAGTATCAGTACGTGGCAGATACTCTTTTGCAGTATCCAAATGTGCATCTATACTACTTCCAGACCATGGACGAGGTGACAGATCTTAGTAACTACGCTGATTACTCCCATTACAAGCCGGAGATAAACAGATATATGGTAGAATGTTTTAATAATGGTAACTATGAGATTAAGTCTTCAGATGAGATGAAAGAGGCTCTTATTAAAATGAAAGGGATTGTGGAATCCTTTGATTATGATGAGCTCTTTTCACAAGATTGGTAGTAATGATGAGCAAAAATAGAAAAGTCTATATATTGATAATCTTGATTTCTATGTGCGTTATAGCATTGCTGTTATGTTTTGGCCCAATTCAAATAAGTTTTGTAAGGACAGGTGAACTGCATATAACAGAGGTGTGTACACACAATAAAAAGGCAGCACATGATGAATATGGCTATTATGATTCTGACTATATAGAAATATTCAACCCCACAAATAAGACCGTAAATCTACTAGGATGGGGACTTTCAGACGACAGCAGTAAGCTTGGGAAATATCTCTTCCCTAATATCAATATAGAGCCTGGTCAGGCGATAATTGCTTGGAGCAGTGAAGATCTGTATTCTTCAGAAGTGTGGAGAGACGACTATGTGCCATCAGATGTTCACGGAATTGGTTTTAATATCTCTGATGGTGAAAAGTGCATACTAACCGATCCTAGCGGCAAGATAGTGTCAACGGTAGTGACGCCTCAGTATCTTGATGATAGCATGACTATTTCGTCATCTAAGTCTAAGATGGATGAGTATGTGGTTGATGTAGCCACACCATATTATGTCAAAGAGCAGATCATAATTGAGGATGAAAAGGATGTACTTAAGGCTCCTGAATTCTCAGTAGAAGGCGGTTGGTTTGCGGATCCTGTCACCATAGAACTATCATGTGCTGAAGGTGATATTTATTATACTCTTGATGGTACAGAGCCTGATCAAAACTCTTTGAAATATACTGATCCTATAACAATTGATGATCGATCGGATGAAGATAATTACTACCTGAACATGGAAGATATAGCTTTGGAAAATGCATATTCTCCCGGTTTTAAGGTGGACAAAGGAACGGTTGTTAAGGCTGTTGCTATCTCTGATACAGGAGTAAGTGAAATATCTTCCAAGACATTTTTTGTGGGTCTTAATGAGGAAGACTATGAAGGTATTTCAATAATGTCTCTCACTATTTCGCCTGATGATTTTTACGGTTATGAGGATGGAATATATCGTGTTGGGAGCGTGAATAGGACCTTTTGTGCGAAGGTGGACGAGAATCTGGTAAATTTACCAGATTCTCCTGCCAATTTTGGCCGAAAAGGAAAAGGATGGGAAAGAGATGTTAAGATAGAGTTTTTTACTAATGAACATCGAAAGGCTCTTGAACAGGATGCTGGGATAAGGATACATGGAGGAAGCTCAGTCAACTGTCCTCAGAAGAGTTTTAACTTGTATGCAAGAGAGGAGTATGATGGCAGTTTTAGCTTTAACTATGACTTTTATGGAAATGGATTAAGCTATAACAGACTGGTATTGAGAAACGGCGGAAGTGATGATATGTATCTCTCAAAGATGAGGGATGTTTTTAATCAGTCTTTAGTAAAGGACAGATCTATAGGTGCTCAGATAGCAATACCGTGTGCTGTATTTCTTAATGGTGAATATTGGGGGCTTTACTATCTTCAGGAAAAGGCATGTTCGAACTATGTTAGCAATCACTACAATATTCCAGAAGAGGATATAGTGGTTGTAAAAACAAAGGATATGCAATATGTTGCGGCGGATGAAAAAGATGAAAGCTATGCTTCAGAGTTATCGGACATAAAAAGTTTTATCATTGAAAACGATATGGCTAATGACAAAAACTATAGGTATGTCGAATCAAAAATAGATATTCAGAGCCTTATCGATTACTATGTACTGAAAGTGTACACCGCCTGTATTGATGCGTATTTCAATAATGAGGTTGTGTGGCGTACAAAATCTATTGGAGATGGAGAATATGACGACGGTAAATGGAGATTTCTCGCCAACGATCTTGATAATTCTGACTATATAAATAACAGATTCAATAGTCCGGATGTTGATACGTTTGTGGCACAAAACTGGGTGACTGAGAGAGGACCGCTTATTGATGAAGGCTTTTTATCGGGCCTAATAGCTAATCCCGAGTTCAAGGAGCGTTTTGTTACATCCTTTATGGATATGATGAATAATAACTTCAGATATGATAAAGTTGCACCCAAGTTATGGTCAGATGCTGGAGTGATCAGAGTTCAGGATGTTAAGTCACAACAAGCTTTTTGGAATGGGTATTTCCCTGATGGCTATCCTGGTGAAGATGAAATAGAGTTTCCGTTCGATGAATCAGATTTTGGCTTTGATGTTGGTCTGATTGATGCTTTTTTCAGAGAGCGCCCTGAGTATATGAAAGAATATGTCAGAACGGATTTTGAGTTGACAGGTAATCTTTATACCTTGAGAATTGTTGGAAATGTGGCTTCAGGCGAAGAACTAAAAGTGAATACTTCAGTTATATCTGATTATTCAGGAGACTGGAGTGGTGAGTATTTTGGAGATTATCCTGTCGTGCTCAGTATTGAAGGTGGAGATAATAACAGCTTTGAAGGCTGGTATGTTGACGGAGAACTTGTTTCTTCGGAAAAAACATATGTCATTCCTGCAGGTATTGAGAGCGATGATATAGTAGTTGAAATAAAATAATGATCACAGTTTTGTGAGAAGGAGCAAGTAAGTGAGTAATATTATAGGTCGCATGAAGCAAAGGAATATGAGTGTTCTGGAGTGGTTAATGGTTCTTTTGCTAATGGCGCAAGTAGTGGCTTTGTTGTATTTTAATTTATTTTTACTGGGAAAGCATATAGGATATGATTCATCCTGGTTATATTTAAAATCTGCATTGATCGTAAAAGAGAGAATGCTGGTAAATCCTTACTGGGCTGATACAACGCATAATTACTGGGATTGCTCTCTGCCATTGGCTTCCCTGATATATGCAATCACTGGTAAGATCTTTTTTTCATACGGACTTGCAAACATGATTTTTGTGGCGCTCATGCTGATTGTTATGTGGAGACTTCTATCTATGCTCGATCTCAAAAGTGTTCCGAAGCTGATTGCCATGAACATGGTTGTATGTCCTTATCTGACCAATGGGTTTGATCTGAATAACGACCTTGGATACTTTAGTGATCTATTATCTGAAGCTGCGGGTTACAATATACGTACTCTTATAGTCCTTATATTCATTCATGAACTTCTGTATATAAGACAAAACTCTAAGAACAGTAAATGGGCGTATTTGGCACTGCTCCTGTGTTTTGCGGCGGGAATATCTACTGGATTTTTTATTATTGTTATTTTACTACTTCCATATCTCATTTATGAAGTTGAGATGGCATTTATAAAAGATGATATAAAGGTTTTGAAAAGCAAAGAGACAATATTTGCTTTGTGTGGAGTCATAAGTGTATTACTGGGAAAAGTAGTATCTAAAGTGGTACTGGGAGCAACATCAATAGATGAGACTCGTACATGGACATCATTGCAAGATTTATGGGTGAACACCGGGGCTGTGATTCAAGGATTTATGATACTGTTAGGAGTAATGCCTGTAACTAGTTCCAAAGTTGAAGTGATCTCATATGTGGGGATTGGATATATTTTTCCAATTATGCTGCTTTTGATTTGTATAATAAGTGTTATTTATGCAGTATCTCAGACCAAGAAAAATCTACTTCACAAAGATGGAATATCCTTGTTTTTGTTGAATTTAATACTAGTCAATTTTTTAATGTTCAGCATGTTCAATGTAACGTATGGTGAAGTGATTTTTGAAGAGAGATATCTGATTTCGACATTTATGGCAGTAATGATCCTGGTAGCTATTTTTGTTGATGAGATTGGTTTTGAAAAGCTCTTTGCCAAAACCATAACTATAGCTCTCTTTGTTGCTATATTGGGAGACGATTTTGTATCAGATACTAATTACATTAAGACTAACAACGAAGACTGGCAGATGCAGGATATAATTGAGCTGGTAGGGAATGAGAATGCTGACCTGATATATGTATGGGGAGATGATCTTAGTACAATAGGAAAGTCGCTGAGAGTTTTGGATATGGATCACATATACAAGGTGGTTTACTCTGGAGGAGGATATCATCATGAAGGTGACTATCTCTACTACGATGACAATGCAGAGTATTCTGGAGAGACAATGCTTATAATTCCGAATGGTTCAGATTATGTTCCTGACGACATAATGAGTCAGTACACTTTGATAAAAGAATTAAACGATGTGTCAGTTTATAAGTGCGCATTTAATCCGATTGTGATGTGATTATAGTGTGGCATAATCCGATTTAAGAGTAGTAGGTAAAGGTTATGTTAAAAGAGATTTTTAAGAATAGACCATATTCGAAGGGAAAGTGCTTTTTGGCGGGACTTTTGTCTGCAGCCTCATTATTTGTGACCTTTGATACAGCAGAGCCCTATGAGTCACATATCGGAGATCCAATAAGGAGGGGGCTTTTTAAGCTCTTTGAATATACTACGGATGCCTTTGGTGGAAAGGCATTTGTAATAACCCTTGTGGCTGTGGCGCTGCTTTTTATCTACAGAGAGTTTCTGGGAGAGAGTGATAGGAGACTGGAGAGTTTTAGCCATGAGAGAGTTTTGGCGGTATTCTTTTCTGTGATGTATGTTGGAGGAAGAGGATTCAGGCAGGCTAATTCTCTTAGAGTGCTTATTAGTCCGGCTTACAACCTGATCAAAGCTGCTATTATCTTTATTGGTTTTTATTATCTCTTTGTGCTGTTTATAAGGCTTGTGGGACATGCACTGGAGCACAGTGATGAGATATTTGTTATAAAGACTGAGAAGTTTAAAGGGATACGTGAGTTTTATGGAAAGTACCCATTTTTATCAGTATTTCTTTTGATCTATATTCTGTGGATACCGCATCTTATCATAAGGTATCCTGCAGCTCTTGGATCTGATGACTGGAATCAGCTTCAGTTCTATTTTGGTCAGCTTCCGTATTCTGCATGGCAGCCTATTTTCCATACATGGATAATGGGAACATTTACCAATATTGGAATCACTCTTTTTGGAAGTGCCAATGTGGGTCTTTTTATCTACGCTATAGTTGAGTCTGCGTCCATGACAGCAGTTCTTGCCTTTACCATATATGAGATGAGAAGGTGGAAGGTTGCGGCGTGGTTCAGGATATTTACGCTGTTTCTGTACTGCTTTACGCCATACTTTACTGGTAACGCTGCATGGGTCATCAAGGATTATCCCCACATGATAGGTTATGTTATGTGGACCCTGTGCGTTATCAGGATCGTCATGATGGAAAGATTAGAGTTTAGCTTTAAGAAGGACTGGGCAATGTTTGTAGCATGGCTCTACGGAGCAGCTCTTATGATCATGTGCAGGAAGAATGGACTGTACATCTACGCTGCTATGACTTTGCTTCTTGCTCTTATATGGGTGGTAAAGCTCATTAAGAAGAAAGAGAAGTTTAGCGTTTATATACTGGCTGGACTTATCCTGCCATTTGTGATCACTGGACTTATTGAGCATGCAATCACTGTGAAATACAATGTTGTTCCCGGATCAATCCGAGAGGCATTCTGCCTGCCTTTCCAACAGACTGCAAGGTATGTAGAGGAACACTATGATGAACTTACGGATGAAGAGATTGAGATACTGTCTAACACCTTTGACTGGCAGTATTTCCCAACATCCTATGATCCAATCTGCGCTGATGATATAAAGAGCTTGTACCTTGATGCAGATACAAGTAATCTTGGACCATATCTTAAGCTGTGGTTTAAGCAGTTCTTTAAGCATCCTATGAGTTATATTGAGGCCACATGGAATCAGAACTACTTCATCTTTATGCCTGACTACGACAACGTGGTCTACAATCAGGATTGCGATGCTGGAAGGGCTGTGGCTACAGCAGAGTTCCAGGAGTGGATAAACATTCATGTACCGAAGGCTATGCAGGGACTTCCGATCATGGCCTGCAGCATGTACAGGATGCTGAACCAGATGCCATTTATCGCACTGATGAACAACCTTGCTATGTACGTCTATGTGCTGTTTATCTTAAGACGACTTATGCAGGATAAGAAGTTCTATAGCGGAAGGATTGCTCTTGTACCTATCTGGCTGTCGCTTGCGTTCGTTCTTATGGCACCACTTATCGACGAGCAGCCAAGATATGCATGGGCAGTTATATATATTCTGCCTACGATCGTGGCTATGTATATGCATATGAGGAATAAACAGAAAAATGCCGACAATGCTGATAATGCTTAAGGCGATAAATTTGGTGGGAGATTGAGGAGACTGTAAAGATGCTGGTAACAATCCTTAGCTGGATATATATCTTCATAGTGTGTGTTGTGACAGGACTTGTGGTGAACAGGCTGTTATCTAAGGTTGTTCCTGTTCCATCTTATGATGATGGTGAGGGGCATTTTGGAATAACTGGGCTGTGCGTTACTGGTCTTGTTACACTGACTGTCTATGCTGAAGTGTTCAGCATCTTTTATAAAGTTGGAGCAGCCTGCCATGTGGTGATGCTGATATTGGTGGCAGTTGGTGGATTTTTTTACAGGACTGAGTTTACTAAGCTGTTTGGGACTATCAAAAAGAAATGCACTGGAGCATCATTCAATTCAGTAGCTTTGTTTGTGATCATTGTTTTGGCGGCAGCTTTCTTTTCATCTAATGGTAAGTTCCACACTGACACTGGAATCTATCACGCTCAGGCAATCAGGATGCTGGAAGAGTATGGAGTAATAAAGGGCCTTGGAAATCTCCAGCTTCACTTTGCTTATAACAGCTCATACCTTGCACTTTGTGCACTGTTTACTTTGAGTTTTATCCTGCCATTTCCGCTTCACAGCATGACTGGATTTTTCATGGTTTTGTTTACCTGCTATGCAGCTTTTGGGCTTGCTGGTTGGAGTCAGCACAAGAGACATGGCGGAGACTTTGCAAGAATTGCAATTCTTCTTTATGCACTTACCAACATGACTGGACTTCAATCTCCTGCAACAGACTATGGAACCATGTTCATGACGCTGTATGTGATGTGCGCATGGATAACATATGCAGAGGAAAGGGTAGATGTTGCTGCAAAGCATGATGTCAAGACGGATTTCAATGCGGTTGCGTATTTTGGTTATCTGGCAGTTCTATCAATCTTTACTGTCAGCATGAAGTTATCTGCAGCGCTTCTTGTAATTCTGGCAATTCTGCCAGCAGTTCTTTTGATAAAGCAGAAGATGTTTAAGGAACTTGGTTTCTTTTTGCTTATAGGATTTTTGTCATTCCTTCCTTACATGGTAAGGAATGTGATCCTGTCAGGATGGCTGTTCTATCCTGTTGCATCCATAGATCTTTTTAACGTGATCTGGAAGATCCCTGCTGAGTACATGAAGGTGGATGCGGATCAGATCAAGGTCTGGGGCAGGTGTCTATATGACATAACAAAAATTGACGACGGCGTAACGAGCTGGCTCCCTGTCTGGTGGGGAGAGAAGCAGCACTACGAAGTAATGCTCATCTATTCTCAGTTTGTTGGAGCTATTCTTACATGTGTGCTATTATTATTTAGGCTCAGGGAAAAGAAACTGAATTTTGCAGTAGTTCTTTTCTACGTGACCATATTTGCAAACCTTGTCATGTGGTTCTTCACAGCACCATTTATCCGCTATGGGCTGGCATTTTTACTGTTATTGCCACTGTGTGCGCTGGGGGATATGCTGGAGATAATTGTATCCAGAAAGAGCGTGGTGCTGGGATTTGTGGCATCACTTATCGTGATCAATTTCGCCAGCTGGGTTGACGACTACTTCATGGATGACATGGTGTTTGCTAAGCATGAACTTAGGTCAGGACATTTTCTGGTTCCTGTGGATTTCGACAGGGGCAATATGTCGGAGACAGACATGGATGGCTTAACCGTCTATGTGGCAAACTACGACGAGATAAACAGTTACTACTATAATCCTGGCAGCTGCTACGATTTCATGGTAGAGCGGACTGAGCTTATTGGAGATGGCATTAAAGAGGGCTTTAAGCCTAAGAGATAAATTGAAAGGCCTTTGATTTGAGGAAGATAACATCCTACGGAAAAGAATTACTGATAATGGCGGTGATATTTCTGATCGAAGTATCAGCGATTATCCGCGCCAATTTTTACTACAACGACGACCTTGGAAGGAACATTGAAGGATACACGGGAAATGCCTTTGACAGCAGGTACGTGGCGGACTGGGTATCAATCATTGTTGGAGGAAACAAGCACAACACTGATGTATCGCCTCTGACGCAGATTTTGGCTTGCATCTTTTTGGCGGCAGCAGTTGTGGCTGTGGTCTATGTATTTACTAAAGGACGCGACTTTACTGTGTTGCACTACGTGTGCGGAACACTGATCATGTCACCATATTTTCTTTCTAACATGTCCTACAAGTACGACTCGGTGTTCATGGCAATGTCAGTTTTTGCAGCTGTTCTGCCATTTGTGTTCTGGGTAAGGGATTCGAAAGTGCTGTTTTATTTGTCGTCTGTCATATGCCTTCTTGTGATGTGCATGACCTATCAGGCATCTTCTGGAATATATCCGATGATGGCGCTGATGATGGCGTTCCTATCATGGAATAGAGGAGAGAAGAGTTTTAAAGAGTCAGCGTTGTTCCTACTTAAGTGCGCAGGAGTGTATCTTGTGACACTGGCATTCTTTGCTCTGTTCTTGATGAAACCTATTGAGGAAGGCTATATCAATACTGATGTGTTTAGTGCTGGAGATTTTATTGGCGGAGTTATCAGCAACTATAAAGAGTTCTATCTTACAGTTGTTGGTGACTTTATGAAGAACTGGAATATTCTGGCATTTCTGCTTGTTGTGCTTCTTGGAGTTTTATTTGTAGTTAAGTCTTCAAGAAATAAGTTTGTATCAGCAGGGATGTTTGTGATACTTCTGGCACTAATGCTCCTTGTGGTATTTGGAGTATATCCTGCATTTTCACTGACACTTATCCTGCCTCGCAGCATGTATGGTTTTTCATTCTTTTTGATGGTATGCGGTTTTGCTATTTTAACCTTTGATGGTATCCTGCCTTGGGGCGGAAAGGCTGCGATACTGGTTTTATCCTGGTGTCTGTTCGCTTTTTCTTTTACCTATGGAAACGCCCTTGCACAGCAGATGAAGTACGTGGACTTCAGGGTGCAGGAGGTTATCGACGACCTGGCGGATCTTGACGTGATGATGACTGACGATGAAAAGAGAATGGTCGTAGAAGGAGACATTGGTTTCTGCCCTGCAATTGAGAACTACACCTACGACTACGTTCTGATAAAGAAACTGGTTCCTGTGTATTTTCAGGGAGGAACCCACGACTGGAGCAGTGCTTATTTTTACAGGTATTTTAAGCTCCCTAATATCAAGAGAGTGTACACGCTGGATGACGCTGGAGAGTTTGAGACGGTGCAGGAGAGCGCTTATCACGAGATACTGGTGAATAAAGATAACGATATAATCATTAAGCTTAAATAAGGTGGTTTTTAAATGAAGTCTATACCAATGAAATTTGTGAAGATAATAATAGGAATCGTGCTGCTGGTGATCTATGCAGCAATGATCTTTGTGTTTATGGATGCCAACATGGAGCACTACACAGCCTTCATGCATTCGGACATCGCATCTGAGGCACTGCTGTCTACAGTTATCTATGAGCAGGGAGCGTTTCTTCCTGAGACATGGGTTGTGGCATCTGCAATACACCTGATCACTGCCCCTAACCTGGCAGCTCTTATCTATCCCCTTACAGGATTTAACCTTCAGATCTCTATGGGAATTGCATGTTGCATCATGATGATCATCCTGCAGGCTGTTGTTTTTGCATATATGAGACAGATTGGTTTTAGCAATATTGAGGCTCTTGCGATTCTTCTGATCGTGCTGTCTCTTACTAAGGCTCAGGACCATACTCAGGTCATGATCCTGTTGTACGCTATGGACTATGTGAGCCACATCATCACATGCTTCATCATGCTGATGCTGTACAATCACAACATGAAAAAGGGAAAGCTTGGCATTTTTGCAGTGCTTCTTGCAACTGGAATTGCCGTAATCAATGGATTCCAGGGAATGCACGCTTCTCTTTTCCTGTACTGGCCACTTGTGGGTGTAGAGATTGTAAGGCAGATCATTTCGCTGATTAAAAAGCATAAGCTCACCAGATGGGATATCTCTATCTGGGTTGGAGCTGAGGCGGCGCTGACACTTCTTGTTAACTTCCTGTCTGCGGTTTATGACCCGGCTCCTACAAGGAATATCAGACATGCGTTTGATAAGTTTATGGCTGAGGTTGTTCCGGCCCTTCATGATACAGTTATTTCAGGAAGACTGATCGTTATTACAGTAGCGATACTTGTGATGGCAGCTGTTGGATATGTTATTGCTATTGGAAGACTTGTGAAGGATGATGGACTTAGTGGTGTGAAGACTGGCGAGGCAGTTGCTAGTGAGAGCGATGCCAAGGCTGAGGATTCAAAGGGAGTCAAGCCAATATTCTTGTGGAGCACATTATGCTTCCCTGCAAGTGCGGTTATTGTATTCATTCTGACTACCTTTACTACATCTCTTGTGGCCAGCAGATATTTCATCATGCTTGTTTATGCTGTTGCTACCGGAGCCATGATGCTTGTAAGATATTTTCCTTCATGGGTCAAGGCTATATGTGGAGTTATTTTGGCAGTATATGCTGTGGTAGCTGTCAGTTCTTTTTACCAAAAGCTGATAGTTGAGGATACTTCTGAAAATTCGGACTTTTATAAGGTTTATGCGTGGATGAGGGACAATGGATATGACTATGGCTATTCCACATTTGACCATGCAAACTCCATTACTGTTATGGGTAATAACACCGTGAAAGTGCGCTGCGTCAATAATATGTACGACATGGAGGGCAGCAGGTGGCTTACTGATGTTTCCTGGTATCCACCAATGAAGGATCCAAGTGGAAAGACCTGCTACATTGTTTCTGATGCTAACATGGAAGATTTTAAGGGATTCCTTAAGAGATTTAATCCGACTATTGTCAGGGAAGAGGATCTTGGATACTTTGATGTTTACGTGCTTGATCACGATTACACTGTCTGGGAGAGGTAAGCTGAGGTTACTTGGCGATGCTCTCGGATGCAAGATAGAAAGGCGATTGCCTTATGGGATATACAAGCTTTAGCTACTATATTCTGGTGATGGCGGTCATAGCCATCTATTATGTGCTCCCTAAGAAGGTGAGATGGGTATCACTTCTCGTGGGGAGCATCTCTTTTTATGCCCTTTTGGGAAGCAGTATCTGGCAGATCCTGCTGTTCTTTTTATCTATTGCTGTGTGCTATGGATTTGGCCTTTGACTTGGGAACAGGAAGGCTGGATGGATCCTTGGACTTGGAATTATCTGCACAGCGCTTCCACTTCTTTTGATCAAAATTGATGGGCTGTTTGATAGCTCTTTTGCAAGGCTCACAGGGCTATCCTGGATCGTGCCAGTGGGGCTGTCGTTCTATACGCTTCAGATGGTGGCGTATCTTGTGGACATTTATAAGGGCAAGGTGACTGCCCAGAGGAATATCTTTAAGTTCGCGCTGTTTGCGTCTTTCTTTCCCCAGATAATTCAGGGACCTATTCCAAGGTATGAAGCGCTTTCTGGCCAGTTGTATGAAGGAAATGAATTTGACTTTGATGAGTTTGTAGGCGGATTGCAGCTTATTTTGTGGGGATTCTTTTTGAAGTTCATGATTGCTGACAAGGCCGGGGTTGTTGTAAATACA
Organism: Butyrivibrio sp.; assembly: GCF_017940685.1. Taxonomy (GTDB): domain Bacteria; phylum Bacillota; class Clostridia; order Lachnospirales; family Lachnospiraceae; genus Butyrivibrio. The sequence continues at coordinate 27,152 of NZ_JAGAYD010000237.1, forward strand.
GTGTTTGATGACTATGCTTCCTATGCTGGCGGATATGTGCTGTTTGCTGGTGTTTTGTATAGCCTTCAGCTGTATGCTGACTTCCTGGCTTGTACGACACTGGCTCAGGGCGTTTCCCAGATGTTTGGGATACGACTTTCGGACAATTTTGAAAGACCTTATTTTGCAACTTCCATCAAGGATTTCTGGAGAAGGTGGCATATTTCCTTGAGCTCGTGGCTAAGGGACTATGTGTACATTCCTCTTGGAGGAAGCAGAAAGGGAGCATTCAGGAAGTATTTGAATGTGGTCATCACCTTTGCGGTCAGCGGGTTATGGCATGGAGATTCAGTTAAGTTTGTGTTCTGGGGACTTCTTCATGCTTTTTACCAGATTGCAGAAAGGCCGCTTGATAAGGTGAAGGTGCCAGTTATTTTAAGAAGGCTTGGGACTTTTGTGTTGGCAATGATCGGATGGATCATATTCAGAGCAGATTCTCTTGATAGCTCTTTTGCCATGTTAAAGAGCATGGTGACGGTCTGGAATCCGCAGATTTGGACGGATGGATCTTTGCTGGAGCTGGGACTTGGCGGCGCTGAAATGGTGGTGCTGGGAGTGTCTCTTTTGGCGCTGCTTGTGGTGAGCTGCATGCAGGAGAGAGGCGTTAAGGTCAGGGACCTTGTCTCTTCTATGAATGTAGCTTTCAGGTGGGTGATATATCTTTTGGCCATCTGGGCAATCTGGATATTTGGAACTTATGGATTTGGATTTAATGCAAGTGATTTCATATATGGAGGTTTCTGAGTTTGAAACTTGGTAAGAGGGCGCTGGGGTGCGTGGCTTTTGTGTGCGTGCTGGCAGTTTCCCTGTTTGGGATCAACAAAATACTGGAGCCTAAGTACACGGTGAAAAACAGCGACTGGCCAACTACCTCTACGTATAATCAGTTCTACGGGATGGAGAGGGATTCTGTGGAGGTTTTGTTTCTTGGGGCAAGTATTGCTGCAAATGCCTTTGTGCCACAGGAGATTTACAACGACTACGGGATTACCAGCTACAATCTGGCCAGCGAGCAGCAAAGCGTGTTCCTTAGCTACTACTGGCTAAAGGAGGCACTGCGGTATCAAAAGCCAAAGCTTGTGGTGCTGGAACTTGAGTTTATGAACAACTATCACCCTGAGTGCGCCATCAACACCTGGGAGAGCCTTACCAGGAAGTGCATCGATCCAATGAGGTGGTCGGTTAATAAGGCAAAGGCTGTTCACAAGATCTGCAAGCTGGACAAGGAGCAGTCGGAGCTTAGCTATTACCTTACTAATATCAGGTTCCACTCAAGGTGGAGCGAGGTTGGACCAGAGGATTTTGATCTTGAGGCTGCTTCAAAGGCACCATTTAAGGGGTATGCGCCGATTGTGGATATGGGGCCTAAGGAGTATGAGGCATTTGTGCCAGATGCTAGGGATGACGAGATGGCTGAGTTTCCTCCTCTTATGCAGGAGTATCTTGATAGGATTGTGTCGCTGTGTGAGGCTGAAGGCATTGAGCTGATGCTTGTTAATCTTCCTGGGGCGACTATGGATGACGCAATTTATAATACTCACGTTGCCTACGCCAGGGAGCATGGGCTGTACTATGTGAACTTGTGTCTTCCTGAGCATGTGGCAGGGATTGGAGCGGTACTTCCTGAGGAGAATTTTGTTTATCACCAGAATGTGTGGGGTGCTGAGAAAACCAGCAGGTATCTGGGAGGTCTTATCTGTGAGCACTATGGAGTTGGGGATGCAGATGATGGTGATGGCGATGGTAGGGGGCTACTGAAGCCTGTGGTGGATCAGCAGTATGAAGATACAAGGGATGAGTACCAGGAGCTGCTTGATAATTTCGAGCCTGGGGAGAGCAATGGGTGAAGAATGCGACCAAGCAACTATTTCATTAGTAGTTGACTGATTGTTGTGAAGGCGGTTGGGTGAAAATCACCGTTTTTGAAAAATGGGTATACTCCGATTTGGTAATTGTTATCACAATATCGTATAAACCTTGCTTTTATGGGTGAATAATGAATAGATTTGTAAATGGGTACAATGATTTTGATCAAGTGTTTTTGGAACGAGGTTAAAAATGTGATACCTGTTTTTGGAATCCTTGATTTTTCACCCAGACATTCAGATGTATTCTACGGTAGAGCGCGTACTTGCCTTAATAAGTTAAATATAAGTGTGACAATGAATGCAGACACTAGTAATAGTTTTGATGAAATTTGCTTGAATATACCATAAATGGTAAAATGCTGATATATATTGTGTTTTTAATTTTGGATTTACTAAATGTTGTTATGCTCGGTGATAGTTTTGAGCATACGTGGGGAGATTTAGAGGAATGAAAAAAGGTTTGAATTTATTTAGTAGTAAGAAGGCTAAGAGGCGTCCGAGAAAGGATGACTTCGATAGATACGATGAGCGCTACGAGGATGGATATGATGAAGAGGATTATCCTGACGAGGAGTTCGAGGAAGAGTACGGCGACGAAGTAGATGATCGCTATGAGGATGAGGATTATCCTGAGGACGAGCGTTATGAAGATGACGACTATCCTGAAGATGATCGTTACGAAGATGAAGACTATCCGGAAGAGGATGATCGCTACGAAGATGAAGATTATCCTGAGGAAGACGATCGCTATGAAGATGAGGAATACTCAGACAGCGATTATGAAAATGACGAGGATTACGATAGCGACTATGAGCCTTCTCGTGATGCTGGAAAAGTAGCGGAGCCTGTAGCTACTTCTGCTGGCGGAGGCGGATCCATTGTAGCATTTAAGGAGCACTATCCTGAAAGAGGTGGAGATGACGATGACCTCTATGAGGATGAAGACGATCGCTACGAGGATGAGGAGTATCCAGAAGAAGGCGAGCGTTACGAGGATGAAGACGATTATCCTGAAGATGACCGCTATGAGGATGAAGACTACCCAGACCGCGATTATGAGTCTGATGATGACTACGATTATGACGATGAGTATGACCGGGATGTAGATGATCGATACGAAGACGACTATGACCGCGACTACGACAGAGATGACAGAGGCCGCGGTGGTCGTGGTGGACGTGGCAGCCGCAGAGGCCGTGAAAGGGATCGCGAAGAGTCAGTTGGAGCCAAGATCCTGGCATTTTTAGGAAACACTTCTGTAGCTGAGAGAGCTGCATTAGTTGTTGCTGTTTTACTGCTTGCTGGCGGAATTGCCTTCATGTCATTCTATTCCAAGGCTAAGAACTATGCGGCTGAAGTTGGCTCTTTTGCGGAAGTAGGAGCCGACCTTCAGGTTGATGGCGTAGTAGGTTCTACGGGACTTCTTGCAATTGCTGATGCTGAGATGGCAAGGGCAATGGCAGCAGGCCTTGTTGAGGAAATCGAGGAAGAGGAAGAAGAGGTTCCTGATACCGCTGCTAATGTCACCATCAAGATGACACTTACTTCTATCAAGAGTGACATGAAGATCAAGTTCATCAACTCTGAGACCAAGAAGCTGGTTGCAAATGTACCTTTCGTAGTTTCTGTAGTGACTCCTGATGGAACCAAGGTCAGCTACGATGACCATGACAGAGACGGAATCATTTATAAAAAAGATTTAACAGCAGGTAAATATAAGATCACTCCTGAAGCTCTTTCTTCAGAGTATGACAGCTACAAGCTTGATACATCTACCCAGACTCTTACGGTTAAAGATACTGTAGAGATGAAGGCTGTTGACGTATCAAACGAGATCAAGAAGGAATCTCAGATCAACGCAGCCAAGGAAGATACTGCGGTACAGACTCAGGTTGAGTCAGTGCTCAATGACACTGTTGAGTGGGTTGATTCTAACCAGAACAGCTCCACATCTTCAGATGGCAAGTACAAGTATGAAGTAATAGATAAGAATGATATTCCAAATCCATCAACCAGTGCAATGCTGACTGTAGGCAGTGTACGGAGAATGGCTGCTGTAAGGAGCAGGGCAGAAGAGCCTGATCCGGACAATGCAAATAATGAGACATCAACTGAGGCAAGCACAGAAGGTACCACTGAGGCTGGCAGCGAGGGAACATCAGAAAGCGCTAGTGGTGGAACTACTGATTCAGGATCAGGTTCAACAACGACAGAGCCTGAAACACCAAAGAGTATGTCAGTTTCCCTGACAGATTCCAGTATTAAGGTTGGCCAGACAACTACGATAAATGTCAGTGGACCATCAAGCTATAATGTATCATCTGATAATGAGTCAGTTGCCACTGCTTCTGGAAATACTGTTACTGCCAAAGGTGTTGGAACAGCCAAGATCACTGTTAAAGCTGACGGTTATAATGATGCGTCGGTATCCATCACAGTAACCGAAGCAGATAAAAAGAACATGACCTTAAGTGCCACGAGCCTTACTATCAAGATGGGTGACACTGGTAAGATTACAGTATCATCTGGTCCAAGCTCTTTTACCGTAAGATCAAGTGATGAAAAGATTGCTAAAGTAGCATCTGATGGAACAATCACTCCTGTGGCAGAAGGAAGCGCTACGATCACCTTCTCAGCTGATGGTTACAACGATGCGTCGGCTACAGTCACTGTTGGCAAGGCTGACAAAAAAGATATGACCTTGAGCGTAAAAGAGCTCACACTTGCTATAAATGACAAGGGAAAGATTACTATTTCAAGCGGACCATCTTCATTTACAGTGAAGTCCAGCGATGAGAAGATTGCTAAGGTTGCAAGCGACGGTACGATTACTGGTGTGGCAGAGGGTAAAGCAACTATTACCTTCTCAGCTGATGGCTATAATGATGCTACAGCTACAGTAACAGTCACCAAGACTGGAACCAAGACCTTTGAGATGAACGTCAAGAAAGTGACTATCGTACAGGGCCAGACCTTTAAGATCAGTCCAAAAGATACATCTCTTTCTGTGACATATAAGTCTGATAATACTGATATTGCTACAATTTCAGGTGTGACTATTACAGGTGTCAAGGATGGTAAGACCAATATCACCTGCAGCTGCACAGGTTATGCAGATATCAAGATTGAAGTAACTGTTGTCAGCAAGACAACTGTTCTTAAGGATAAGAATGGAAATGTAGTATACGTCAAGGACGGCGATGGCAAGTATGTTGAAGCAACCTACAATGACTACTACAACGGTAAGACATTCTATCTGAAGAAAGAAAACGACGGCATTCGCCAGGGCTGGTGGACCATTGATGGAAAGACCTATTACTACAACAAGAACGGCGATAAGGTAACTGGGGAGCAGGTAATCAAGGGCGCGAGATATACCTTTGGCTCTGATGGAGCTCTTTCCTCATCATCAGGAACCATGGGTATCGACGTCAGCAAGTGGAATGGTAACATCAACTGGACATCGGTAAAGAATGCAGGTGTAAACTACGCCATCATCAGATGCGGATACAGAGGTTCATCTGCAGGAGCTCTTATTGAGGATCCTAAGTTCAAGGCCAACATTCAGGGGGCTCAGGCAGCAGGAATCAGGGTTGGTGTATATTTCTTTTCACAGGCAGTTAACGAGGTTGAAGCGGTAGAAGAAGCCTCCATGTGCATCAATCTGTGCAAGGGATACAACTTAAGTTTCCCTGTTTACATCGACGTTGAGGCTAGTAACGGACGTGGAGATCAGATAAGCGCAAGCCAGCGTACAGCCAACGTTAAAGCATTCTGCGGAACTATTCAGAGTGCCGGATACAGGGCTGGTGTTTACTCAAACAAGACCTGGTTTACCAAGTACATGAACGCATCTTCGCTTACAAGCTACAAGATCTGGCTGGCTCAGTACGCAGCCAATGTAACATACACTGCAACAAGATATGATATGTGGCAGTATACTTCAAAGGGATCTATTTCAGGTATTTCAGGTAACGTTGATATGAACATCAACTACAACTGATGGAGAGTTTAATGAAAAATAAATTTTACAGGTTTTTAAAGGAAGAGGGCATCTACATGGCCCTCTTAATCCTTTGTATAGTGATTTTTAGCATTCCCTATTATGCCCCGGGGCTTCCAAGTGCTTCGGAGAATGACTTCCATTCTTCCAGGATCATGAGCCTTGCGGAGAGCCTGAAGCTGGGATTTTTCCTGCCAAAGCTCCGCACAATGCTGATGAAGGGATTTGGGTATGGAGTAGGTTTCTTTTACCCGGATTTCTTTTCATACCTTCCTGCCATCATGGTGAATATGGGAGTGGATGTGGCTTTCGCCATGAAGTTCCACGTTATGATATTTACGGTGCTGGGAGTTTTCTTTTGCTACAGAAGTCTTGGGAAACTTACAGGCAGCAGGAATATCGCGGTTTTCATGACTATTCTGTATTTCGGGACTCACTGCATGTGGGAGAATCTCTATGAGGGCACGGGAATTGGAGCCTATATGGCGCAGGTTGCGCTGCCGGTGGCTATTGTTGGGCTCCTACGGGCGCTTCAGGACGAGAAGGAAGGTTATCTTGAGTATGCCATCGGAATTGTGGTGGTGGTTCTAAGTCACCATCTTACCTTTATCTCGCTGATGATCGCCATGGTGATGATAGTGCTCATAAATGTAAAGGTGCTGGTGCGCTCACCAAAGATCCTTGGCAAACTCTTTGGTGTGAGCATGGTGGGGCTTTTCTTTACTGCCCAGTACTGGATGCCCGCAATTGAGCTGGCGATACACACCAAGTTCAAGGTTATCTATGACAACTATATTGATATCAACGAGCATATCCTGAATTTCGTTAAGACCATTGAGAACATCAGACTTGGCTATATCGTGCTGTTTGTGGTGGTTGCTGCGCTGTTTGTTGTTTCTGCTATCAAGGTTAAGAAGTTCAAGGCTGAGACTGTTGGAATGCTGGTTGTGACGCTGGTTCACATCTATCTGATGATGTCTGAGCTTGTGTGGCGCGGACCTATCGGGCAGTTCTTTGCATTCTTCCAGTCAACGGAGAGGCTTGTATACGTGACTATGGCGCTGATGACGGTGTTTATGGCCATGGCGGTAAGGGATGTTTGCGAAGGGGCGCTTGGCGGTGAAGGCAAGAAGGCTGGCAGTGACAGCAAGGAGGCTGGTATCAGCAAAGTGGTTTCTGGTGCCTTGGAGAAATCCTGGGTTGTAGCGATCCTTGGAGTGGTTTTGATACTGGCTACCAGGTTCTACTGCGAGCCCACGTTCTGGAATCCTAACGCAAGAGACAGATATATGGTGAGCCCAACTCACCTTGAGGATGATTATGGTATTTCCTGCGCCGAGTGGCTGCCTGTGGAGTGCGAGCCCAGTGAGTGCAAGGAAGTTAACATAGCAAGAGCCAGCGACAAGACTTCCGCAGAGGGAGTCAAGCACGACGGGTTTAGCTCTTTTGACGTGTGGGTGCTGCTTGATAAGGAGTACTATGATATGCCATTCGTCTACTACTACGGTTATAGGGCGTGGCTTACGGACGATGCTGGCAATCTGGTAAAAGAGCTTGCGACCGGCGAAGCTTACGACGACAACGGATATTTGAGGGTGTTCATGCCAGGTGAAGAGGGCGTGGGACACGTTTATGTAACATATAGGAAGACTTTGGTCCAGAAGATAGCTTATGTTATCACTGGTCTTACGACTTTGTTTATTGTAGTTTATCCATTTGGGGCCAGAAAGAGGCTGGAGAAAGCGGCTAAATGAGTGAAGGTTTTTTGAAAAAATCTAAGATGGCAGTTCTGGCAGTGCTGGTGCTGTCGCTGATCCCGATGTTGCTGGTGGCGATTTATGCAAGGCCTCTGGCGGACGACTTTGGGTACAGTGCCGGGACCAGGGCTGTGTGGCAGGCTAGTCACAACATCTTCCTGGTGCTGGGATCTGTAGGGGCCCAGGTTGCCAAGACTTATGTGGACTGGCAGGGCTCTTTTAGTGCTATTGCGCTGTTTGCGCTGCAGCCTGGGCTTTTCTCGGAGAAAATATACGGGCTTGGCACAGTGGTGCTGGTGGCGCTGTTTGTGTGGGGGAATTTGTACTTCTTCAGGGGAGTGTTTGACGGCGCTGGGAAGGCTGGCGATGGCGTGAATGGAGCTGTTGGAAAGGCTAGCGGAGGCCCGGATGGCGCTGCTGCTCGGAATGTGGCGATGATCGTGGCTGGCGCGGTGCTGATTGTGTCCATGCAGACTCTTCCTCATGCCAATCAGGGATTTTACTGGTGGAATGGTGCAAGCTATTATTGCCTGTTTTATTCATTAATGCTCCTGCAGTGGGGGATGATTGTAAGAAAGAAGAAAGTGGTGCTGCCATGCGTTTTGGGATTTGTGCTGGGCGGTGGAAACCTTGTGACTGGGCTATTGAACCTGGAAGTTACAGCGCTTTTGATGCTGGTGGCGGTGATTGAAGTGGTGAAGGGTGCACACAAGACCAAGGTTGTTGTGGACGGCGAGATCGCTGTTGGTGGAAGAAAGGCGCCGGAGCTGATATGGCTTGTGAAGATTGCGGTTATTATGGTCTTTTCTCTCGCTGGATTTATTGTAAATGCTGTTGCTCCAGGAAATGCAGTCAGGGCTTCTGAGTCAGTTTCCATGGGAGCTGTTGAGGCTATTGGGCAGTCTTTTATTGACGCTTATCAGTACTTTGGTGAGTGGATGAATTTGCCGGTGGTGCTGCTTTTATTGTTTGTACTGCCATTTGTGTGGTTTGGGTTTGCGGGGAACGGCTCTGGAGCGGATAGTAGCGAAGGTGTTGGTGTCAGCGGCTATGGAAGTGGCGCCGGATTTGTAAGACGTGTTCCTATGTTCCTACTGGTGCTGCTGGCATTTGGGCTTTTTGCTTCAACCTTTACTCCCACTGAGTTTTCCATGAGCGAGGTTGGTCCTAGACGAATCCAGAATGTCAGATACTTTGTATTTATTGTGTTTATGGTGCTTCTGGAGACAGAGGCTGTAATTAGAGTAAGGAGTGTTCTTAAGGCAGGTGATAGCTCTTTTGACACTGCGAAGATTGGAAAGGCTATTGCAGGTTATTTTATGGCACTTGCTGCAGGGGCTGTTGTATTCCTCGGAATCTACACTGTGCCCAAGGACAACCGCAATACTGTGACCAGTATCGGGTCAAGTCCTTTTTTGTGTGTAAATTACCTTTAGGTGTTAATCAGCGTTATGCCGCCAATAGCTTCAGCTGTTCGTCGGCTATTTCCTTAAGTTGTGGAATGTAATCATCTATCGATTGTAGCAGTTTTGTGGGATAAC
>NZ_JAGAYD010000238.1 GCF_017940685.1 Butyrivibrio sp.
CTTGAGGGAAGCGGTAATGCAGAGAGAGTCATCATCTACATTTCAAACCTTATGAGTACCTATGGCATTGTACCAGCTATCATCGCAGGTGTTATCCTTTCTGGTATCCTTGCAGCTACCATGTCAACAGCAGATTCACAGCTCCTTGCATCAGCATCAGCTATTTCATCCGACCTTATTCAGGCTGTTGGTAAAAAGAAACTTGACGACGAGACACAGGTTAAGGTAGCCAAGATCACTGTAGTCCTTATTTCGATCATAGCTATCTTCATTGCAAGGGATCCTGACTCTTCGGTCTTCCAGATCGTATCCTTTGCATGGGCAGGATTTGGTGCAGCCTTCGGACCAGCTGTCCTTCTTTCACTGTTCTGGAAGAAGTCTAACCTTCAGGGTGCCCTGGCAGGTATGGTGGCAGGCGGCGCCATGATATTCATCTGGAAATTCGGAATCTCCAAGCTCGGCGGAGCATTTGCAATCTATGAGCTTCTTCCTGCATTCCTTATTGCACTTGCAGTAAATGTGGTTGTAAGTCTTGCAACTGCCTCCAAGAAGGCATAAGCAATAATCTAACCTGAAAAAATCTATTCTAAGGAGCCCCAAGACGCTATGTTTTAGGGCTCTTTTTCTCTGGCTGGCGTAGGGAAAGATGGCTTGCTTTTGTTAAGTTGGGAAAGGAAATATGGTAAAATTAGTAAAAGAGAATTCTTTTGGAGAGTATTTATGAAGACTTACACTGCGAAGGTATTTGATGAGACAAAATATTCCTTGGGAGAGGGCCCATACTTCGACCCAAGGTTTAAAAGGTTTTCCTGGGTGGATATAACGCAGAACAAGTTATATACCCTTTCTGCTGATGGAGAGAAGACAGAGTTTGATCTGGGTCAGCCTGTGGGTGCAGCGATCCCGCTTAAATATGGAGAGGGATTTTTGCTGGCAGCAGCAGATGGGCTTTACTCCTATGAAAATGGTAAGGCGAGGCTCGCCAAGGATTTAAGGAAGGCTTATAAGCCCTACTGGAGATCCAACGATGCCAAGGCAGATCCTGAGGGAAGGATATTTTTTGGAGCATCGGTAAGAGATGATGTCCATGAGGCGGAGGGAGCGCTCTTTTCATATGATGCGTCGCTTCGTGTTAGGCATGTGGACAGTCTTGTGACCTGCATTCAGCCAGACACCAAGATATCTAATGGAATGGCCTGGAGCTCAGACAGGACTAAGTTCTATTTTTCAGATTCTCTTGAGCACGCTGTGTTTGTGTATGACTATGACGTGGAGACTGGAAATATCGGAGGCAGACAGGTTCTTTTTACTGTGGAAGACGGAGTGCCGGATGGCATGACTATAGATTCTGAGGACAATCTGTGGCTGGCAGTGTGGGGCGGCAGCAGGATTGAAAAGAGAGACGGAAAGACCGGTAAACTCCTTGCAAGGATCGATGTGCCTGCAAAGCACACTTCTTCCTGCTGCTTCGGCGGAGAGGATATGAGGACTCTTTATATCACGTCCTCAGGAGATGGCCTGGATGGCGAGTTTGACGGATGTATTTTTACCTGTGAGCTGGACGTAAAAGGAGTTGCACCAGATTACGCAAAAATATAGTAAAATGTAATGGTAAAGCGATAACTCTTTTCCGGAAGGAGATCTGCCTATGGAAGCTGTTTATCAGAATGCTGAGAGTATACTAAGGTATTTTGTTGAATTTTCAACGCTCTTGCTTGAGATGTTTGGCATATGCATACTGGTCTTTACTGCTATTAAGAGCTTTATATTCTGGCTTAAAAAAGACGATTCCATAAGGCTGGAGCTGGCCCAGGGAATTGCTCTTGCCCTTGAATTTAAGCTTGGAGGCGAGGTGCTTAGGACGGTTGTCGTAAGAGACTGGGCAGAGCTTGGAATTTTGGGAGCCATCATCGCTCTTAGAGCTACCCTTACATTCCTGATACATTGGGAGATCAAGAATGAAGAGAAGGCTCTGGGAGTTAGTAAAACCAGCGCAGAGGCGGATAATAACGACAAGGGTGCGAACAGCTAAGTGAGCTTGGAGGATTTGTTAAATGAGTATAGCAATCGAAACTGTTAAAACCGGCAATATTGAGATGGACTACTTCAGATGCGGGAAAGAAGGGGGATTTCCTCTTGCGATTATTCCGGGACTTAGCATAAAGAGTGTAATGGAGTCAGCACCTGCAGTGGCAGCGCTGTACAAGCCCTTTGCCGATGAGTTTGATATTTATGTTTTTGATAGGAGAAAGAACCTTCCGGATACCTACAGTTTGGAAGAGATGGCAGATGATACTGCCAAGGCGATCGAGGCTCTGGGTCTTACTAAGGTTAACTTCTACGGCGCATCCCAGGGAGCAATCATGGTGCAGCTGATCGCCATAAGACATCCTGAAATAGTTAACAGTATCGTCCTTGGATCAACAGCCCCCAGGGCAACCGAGGATTCCGAGAAGATCGTTCAAAACTGGATCGATCTCGCTACCATGGATACCTGCAAAGAACTGATGCTGGCCTTTGCTGATAAAGTCTATACAGCTGATTTTGTAAATAAGTACAGGGATGCCTTTATAACCATGGCACGCCTTGTTTCCCAGGAAGAGCTGGATAAATTCAAGATCCTGGCGGGGACCCTCTTTGGCTTTGACAACACAGAGGGGCTTGGTACCATCAAGTGCCCAGCCCTGGTCCTTGGCGCCAGAAACGATCAGGTCTTTAACTATACCCTTTCAGAAGAGCTTGCAAAGGGCATCGGCTGCGACGTCTACATCTACGACGACTACGGCCATGCAGTCTACGACGAAGCTCCCGACTATGTAGACCGGCTCCACACTTTCTATACAGCATGCGTTAAGTGACAAGACACGGAGACAAGACTGGGGGCGGTTTGCTGACACGGGGACGGTTTGCTGACACGGGGACGGTTCTTTTGTCACCTTCTTTCCAAGGTGACA
>NZ_JAGAYD010000239.1 GCF_017940685.1 Butyrivibrio sp.
AAGACGACCAATACGGCCAAAACCATTGATTGCTACTTTTACTGCCATTTTAAGTTCCTCCTAAAATGAATTTAATAAATAGGTTGCTGTTCCTATATCAATCTGAATTGATAATAATTTATCAGCAATCTCTATTCTATTCGACTTTTAGCCATAAATCAAGTGAGAATATTAAAAATATGCTAGAATAACTAAAGAAAAAATTAATGAAAATGGAGACTGTCATGGCAATACTTTCTGACTACCATATGCACACTCATCATTCCGGGGACAGTAAGGCTCCCATGGAGGATATGATAAAGCGTTCTATAGAGCTTGGTCTTTCAGAAATATGTTTTACTGATCACTTAGACCTTGATTATCCCGAATGCTTTGACCTTCCAGAGGATCCCTTTAACCTGGACGTTAGCTCATACCGCAGTGAATACCAAAAATACAAGGAATTATATAAGGATAAGATAACAATCCGTTTTGGAGTAGAAGTTGGCATGCAGACTCAGGTTGCCGGTGACAATCTCTCTTTTGTAAAAGAAAATGATTTCGACTTTGTCATTGCATCCATCCATCTGGTGGGTAAAAAAGATCCATTCTATCCAGACTTCTGGCAGGGAGACAGCGTAGAGAACATCTTTAAAAAGACCTTTGATGCCACTCTTGAAAACATAAAGCTCTTTGACGACTACGATGTCCTTGGTCACCTGGATTACATAAGCCGCTACGTTCCAGAAGGTGATACCACCTATTCTTATGAGCGCTTTAAGGACCAGATTGACGATATCTTAAGGTACCTCATCTCCCACGACAAGGGCCTTGATTTCAACTCCAAAGTCCTGAGCAAAGACCTTTACGCAGATCCAAATCCATGTCCTGCTGCCCTTTTGCGCTTTAGAGAGCTTGGAGGCAGGATCATCACCTTCGGTTCAGATGCCCACAAACCTGAAACAATTGCCTGCGGATTTGACAGGATGCGCCAGATAGCATTAGAGAGCGGATTTACAGAATACTTTACCTTCGAAAAGAGAAATCCCATCCCTCATATGCTTTGATTAGATGCCTTAAATATAGTAGAATAGTTATTAGTAATCCGAACATTAAATCACATGGGAGAAAGTCCATGAAGCCCGAGTTTTATAACACAAGCAAAAGAGCTAACGTCTATAATTCAATCTTTATCTACAAGGTGGTTTCTTTGGTGGTAGCTGTTGTTCTGGCTGCTGCGCTGGCAATTCTCTTTATCCGTGACAAAGCTCTTTACAAGGAGTTTACAGACAGCAATCCCACAGCTTTTTTCATACTAGTAGCCATATGCCTCGTGGTTTATATCCTATCTATAATTATTGATTTCTTTATCCTAAGCCGCACTGTTTCCATTAGGAGAAGGCTTAATAACCTGGCCTTTCTTGACCACTTAACTGGTCTTCCCAACAGATACAGCTGTGACCTTTTAATAGAAAGCTTCAACAACGAAGAACAGCTTCCTGATACGGGATTTTTCCTGATGCAGATCGCGAATCTTGGCAACATCAATGTAAATGAGGGCCACAAGAACGGCAATTACCTGATTTCCGAGTTTTCATCAATCCTTGAAGACGTGGCTGACGGCTACGGATACGTTGGAAGAAACGGCGGAAACGAGTACATAGTTCTTTTAGAGGACTGCGATACTGCTAAAGCTGACAGGTTTCTTTCAGAGCTGGGCAGACGGATTCAGGGCTACAACGAGCTCAATGTAGGATCCCCTCTTGAAGTAAGATATTCAAAAGTACTTAACAAAGACGAGCACAAGGAAAAGATCTCAGAGATAATCTCTTTGGGATACCAAAAAATAAGAGAAATGCCACTGGCACTTTCGTAAAGCATGAATACTTTTTTCACAAAGAAAAGAAAAAGATCATACGCACTGCTTTGTGTATTCATGGGTATTGCCATGACTTTCCTTTATGGATGCGGACAGGAAGAGACTCCTATCGGTGTCTCCACCACCAAGACCGCTCCACCTCAGTACAAGGATCCGGAAGTAACGAGGGAAAAAGGAAGTCGCGATAATACTCCTGTTTGTCTTGTGCCCGAAGCGCCGGGGGAGATTGTCTACGAGAATGAATACGCAAGACTTGATGCATCCAATGCCTCCGAAGGTTACGTTGTCGTGACCTACATCGGAGAATCCCCTAAGGTCAAGCTTCAGATCACAGGCCCGGGTCAGAGGACCTACACCTATGACCTTCAGTCAGGTGTGCAAAAGCCTGAGGTCTTCCCTCTTCAGACCGGCAATGGCGAGTACATGATAAACGTCTTTGAAAACATTCAGGGAACCCAGTATTCCCAGGCATTTTCACAGCTGATCGACGTGACCATCACCAATGAATTTTCGCCGTTCCTTTATCCAAACCAGTACTGCACCTTTGACAGCTCCACAAAGGCAATAGCCAAGGCTGAGGAACTTGCTTATATCTGCGACTCAGATATCGAAGTGGTTTCAGAGGTTTACAACTACATAATCGCCAACATCGAATATGATCACGAGGAGGCAGAAACTGTAGAGAGCGGTTATCTCCCCAATGTGGATGAAGTTCTTTCCACCAAAAAGGGAATCTGTCTTGACTACTCCTCTCTTATGACCGCCATGCTAAGAAGCCAGCGGATTCCCACAAGAATGGAGATCGGCTACGCCGGAACCGCATATCACGCCTGGCTTTCCACATACATTGAGGACATCGGATGGGTCAACGGAATGATCGAATTTGACGGAACAGAATGGTCACTTATGGATCCAACCTTTGCATCCAACACCAAGAACAAGGAACTTAAGGAATTTATCGGAGACGGTGCGAACTACTCTGTAAAATATATCTACTAATGAAGATAAATTGGAGGGCACAATGGGCGCTAACTCTAAACTCAAAAAACTAAACAGCTACGAAATCTCAAGTTTTTGCAGGGAGATGGCACTGCTTTTGCAGGCGGGAATTGCTCCCGGAGATGGAATTGACATTCTGGCACAGGACACTCAGGATGCTTCCGCAAAAAAGATCTATGACTCCATAAGCCAGGTTCTCCACAGCGGAGAAAAATTCCATGTTGCTCTTTCCATGAGTGAGGTGTTTCCTGACTACGTGATCCACATGGTGACCATTGGTGAGGAATCAGGAAGCATGGACACTGTTATGGAGTCCCTTGCAGACTACTACGACAGGGAAGAGAACATCGAATCCAGCATAAAGAGCGCTGTCAGCTACCCTCTTATCATGGTGTTCATGATGCTTGTGGTTGTGCTGGTACTTATCACCAAGGTCCTTCCGATCTTCGACCAGGTATTTGCGCAGCTTGGAACCAGCATGAGCGGCTTTTCAAAGTCTCTTTTAAACCTGGGCAATGCCCTTAACACCTACTCATTTGTAATGATCGCCATTTTAGTTGTTCTGGCACTTTGCTTTATATATTTTGCAATGACTGAAAGCGGCAAGACCAACCTTCGAAAGCTTCTTAGGAAGTTCGGACCAACCAAGAGACTTATGCAGGAGATCGACACCGAGCGCTTTGCAAGTGGCATGGTACTGACCCTTTCAAGTGGTATGGACACCTATGAAGGCCTGTCTCTTGTAAAAAAGCTTGTAGCTTCCGATGAACTTAAGGACAAGATAGAAAACTGCAGAAACCTTCTTCTTGACGGCGACAGCTTCCCTGAAGCCCTGGAAAAAGCCAAGATCTTTGGCTCTTTCTACTCACAGATGGTATCTGTTGGATTTAAGTCTGGTTCCATGGACCAGGCCATGAGACGTGTGTCTGAGAGGATTGAACGAGATACCCAAAAGAGGATCTACTCTCTTATCTCTGTTCTTGAACCAACTCTCGTTATCATACTTTCAGTAATTGTAGGAATGATCCTTTTGTCCGTGATCCTTCCTCTTCTTGGAATCATGTCAACTATCGGTTAATGAGGCAGATTTATGGCAAACAGATTTGATAAAACCAGTATTTCCATATTGCCCTCTGAAAATTTCTACAGAGTGATCTCCGTGGTGATCTTTGTGCTCATTGCAGTATTCTTTATTCAGGCAGTTGAGTACTCAGGAAGAAGCTCTATAGAAAAGGAGCAGGAGTCCCTTGAAAATGCCATCTCCAGGGATATAGTCCAGTGCTATGCCCTAGAGGGTATGTATCCTCCGTCTCTGTCCTACATGGAGGACCACTACGGACTTACCTACGACAAGAACGTGTTCTTTGTGGACTACCAGCCTATAGCAGCCAATCTTTATCCGGATTACACGGTAATCCTGAGGTAAATAAATGAAACAGGATCAAAAGAAAAATCACACAATTGATACGGTATTTGTAATCTGCCTGCTGCTACTTTTTGTGCTGTCATCTCTTTCAGTGATAGCCATTGGAGCCAGCATTTACAAAAAGAACGTGAGAGAAATGGCGGACAATTCTTCTCACAGGATAGCCTGCGCCTATATCACAGAAAAGGTAAGGCAGGCTGATGAAGGCGGACAGGTCCGTGTGGAAGAAATATTTGGAGAAAACGCCCTGGTTCTCACAAAAGAGATAAAAGGCGTAGCATATAACACCTACATCTACGACTATGACGGTAATCTTATGGAGCTGTTTGCCAGATCCGACCTTGGAAGCTTTTATCCACAGTCAGGGCAAAAGATCCTCAAGGTAGATTCTTTTGATGTAGAAGAAGTATCTGAGGGACTCTTTAGGGCAGATGTTGTCATGAGCGATGGTCTTGAAGATTACCTGTACATAACAAGAAGGAGCAATTAAGCACCAAAATGGAAAACAAACGTAGTTCACAGTTAAGTTTGTTCCTTATGGAACTCATAGTGGCAATCATGTTCTTTTCCCTTTCTGCAGCTGTCTGCGTAAGGCTTTTTGCTTCTGCCCACATTTTAGCTGAAAAGACAGGAAATCTTGAGAATGCCATCATGTGGACTCAGAATCTCTCTGAGGTTTATGTATCAAAAAACGGAGACCTTGAGCAGATTGCCAGTCTCTACCCCGATGCATACCTTAGCAAATCTCTGGAAGATGACAGCATTTCAAGTCTTGTCCTTATCTTTGACAAGGATTGGGAGCCCATGGAACAGGGCCTTTCAGACGCTTCTTACGAAGTGATCCTTAAGTCTTCGATTGAAGATGCAAGTAAAGTCTACGCCGACGTAAACACCTACGGCGTGGAGCTTGTAGGCAAAGCAGCAACAGGAACCATCGCTGTTTTAGACATACGTGGAGGCTCTGAAGTCCTTTCTGATATCCCACAGGATCCTTCACAGGTCTTTTATCAAAACAGCATTGATACCTATATCGGAAAGGAGGAAGAATAATGAGCAGAAATGAAGCCTCAGGTTCTCACGTGGGAACAGCTTCTATCCTTTTGATCTTTACTGTTTTATCCATTATCTCTTTTGCCACACTTACCCTGGCTGGCTCCAAGGCAGACTATAACCTCAGTAACAACCTTTCAGAGAGGCAAAAGAGCTACTACAGCGCCTGTCACCAGGGAAACGCCTTTGTGGCAGCTGTAAATTCAGGGTATGAAACAGGAGCAGTTGATGGTATAATTAGGGAAAGTATACCAATTAGCGATAATCAATCGCTTGATATTGCGTTAATTGTCAATAGTGCGAAAAACTCACTCAATTTAGACAATAGCAAGAATATTGCCCAATGGCAGGTGGTCAACAATGGGGATTACAACTACGACACAACTCTTCCAGTCATGAAATAACAGCCCCATTTTACAAGGGTTTCTTCGTATTTTATCAAATTTTTATTTTTGACATACCGATTTTACGTGCATTCTAGGAAACATGTGGTACAATAGATTATGTACCATAGTAAAACACAAAAATAATTGCTCTAATTTTTTCAGCAACTAAAAATACTTTTTTGGAGGTTCAACATGGGAAAAAGAATACTCATTACAGATGACGCCGCTTTCATGCGTATGATGCTCAAGGATATCCTTTCCAAGAACGGATATGAGATTGCTGGCGAAGCAGAGAACGGAAAAGTCGCAATCGAGAAATATAATGAGTTGAAGCCCGACCTTGTAACTCTTGATATCACAATGCCTGAGCTTGATGGTATCGGAGCCTTGAAGGGAATCAAGGCTGCAGATCCTAATGCGGTTTGCATCATGTGTTCTGCTATGGGTCAGCAGGCAATGGTTATTGAATCTATTCAGGCTGGTGCCAAGGACTTTATCGTTAAGCCTTTCCAGGCAGACCGTGTTCTTGAGGCCGTTAAAAAAGCTATCGGCTAAACCGGCGCATATACTGACAACTTAAGATAACAAAATGAAAAGAGGTTTCGTTTCCGAAGCCTCTTTTTTTGTCCTTATTTTGCTGTTTCTGTGCCTGCATTATCTGAGTGCCAGGCCATTGTCAGGCCATTTCACATACCGCGTGAAATATAGCCACATCAGTCTGTAAGTCAGTATTCTCCCCCACTATCCGAAGCACATAATCTGTCTTGGCGGGAGTATCCTCAACATAGCACACCCTAAGACCACATCCACCTTTGGAGGAAAGCCTGCTATACAAATGGTCTATCAAAGCCGCCAGGTACCTGGGGTCATTGTCTGTAGCCCTCAGGTAATGGATCAGAACATCCTGATCCTCCATGGATGCAATAACACAGCCCACGGGAGAGCCGGACTCATCGCACACTGCAGCAGACAGGCTCTCAGAAATTTCTGACATATCTACGTCTTGCGGTTTTATAGACATATTGTGGAGGATAAGATTTTTTCCCCTGCCTGCAAAGTTCTTAAACGGTGTGCACTTTGGAGCATCCTTTGCTGCTGAGATTATCTTTTTGATCCTCTTGGACGTAATGAGTTCATCCAAAAATATGTAGTTGTAGCATGTGCCATCAAACACCGTGAAAGCTTCTGATTCAAAAAGTTCTTTTACACCCTCTTCTTCCGGTACAAAATCTGCCTCAAGGAATTTAACATCAAGGCCTTTGGCGAGAGTTATGAGCTTATCTGTCAGCTCTTTTCCAACTCCCTGTTTCCTGTGGGCTTTCTTGACGTAGATCGAGATGATCCGGCCAACATCGCCGTCTATCTCCATGGCAGCTGCTGCAACAGGAATATGGCCGTCAACCACCCCAAGCATGATCACCGGAACGCCCAGGGTGTGATTTTCCATAAACAGCATGTTCTCAAAATGCTCAATATTTGTGTCATTTATTATTGTATAGATCATTTGGCCTCCGCCTTATCCTTCTTCTTGTCCTTTTCCTTATTCTCTTCGCTATCACCGAAGCGTGCTATGTAATCAGCTTCGTCTTGTTCCATCATATTCTTTACATTGTCGCCAATACGCACTTTGCCCTTATATTGGAGTGCGTGTCTTCGTGTTGTAAAGATATCTTCCAGGCTCTTAGTGATCTTTTTTCCTCCAACAGCTTTAAGTGCAATATTATTTTCCTTCTCCTTTTCAGAGCTCCTACGATATCTTTCTCGCATTTCTGCGATCTTATCGATAGTGGCATCATCCAGAAAAGCGAAATTCTTATTGGTCATTCTATTGATTTCCTGAACCATTCCGTTGTCAAATCCATAGGCGGCACTTTTAAGATGTACAAAGAGTTTTTTATGTTCATCTTTTGAAAGCTTAGCAGTCACAGAATCCAAATCCTTACGACGGTTTTCAAACAGAAACTGGTTGCACCAGCCGCCTATATGTCTAAGGCCTAAAATATAATCATAATCCTTCTGAGGGCAGTTCTTTACAAAATCCTCAGCATTTTTGTATTTAGAAAGGATTTTCTCCTGACGATCGCCTTCGAGAGCATCTTTGAACAATTTAAGGATCTGATTATCCGATGCCTCTAAAGCAGCTTTCTTTTCTGCTTCAGTCATTGTGTCATACTTCCTGGTAAAGGGCAGCATGACCGTTTTTACTATTTTGTACTGGTCATCTTCGCTCATTTTCGCAAATCGCGGATCCATAAAATACCCCGCAAGACCCTCTCTCTCCTCTCTGACATCGCGGTTAAACCCGTCTGGGAAATCCTCGTTTAAGCGCTTCATAAACTTATCAGAAATTGACGTCATAAGATCTTTGCCGTTCTTCACCAGCGTTGTTGCATTTTTGCATGCCTTGAGCCTTTCTGGAAAGGCTTTGACAAGCCTGTTAAGCTGCTTATCGTCAAGTTCTGCCCCAATAGATTTATTTATAGTTTTAACTTCATGGGCTATAAGATCCTTATCCTTGAAATCAAAGTTTAGTACTCCCAGGCTACCTTTACTAACATTAAACTGAACCCTTTTTCTGATGTCGTCTTTAAAACCTCCCTGCGCCTGCAAGGTCCAGTCTTTGAACCTGTCACCTATGGCTTTTTTACTAGCCTTATCTGTCTTTTCGCCTCTCTCTTTTTTGATCCTATCCAGGACCTGATCTGGCTTTTTACCCTTTAGGCTCCGGGGACTGCCGCTGATAATGCGGTTCCTGCGGATAGCGTCATAATACGCAACAAGTTCAACATCAGCCTGCATGTTGCTCTCGCGATGTCCCAGTTTGTTTAGCTGTAAGACGTCAAGATTTGCTGTGTCAGACTTACCCAAAAGGGCATAATACTTGTTGCTCATAAGGTCTATCCTGGCTTCATACTCTTCCTGGGCTCTTTCAAAAAAATCGACTTTTGATTCAAGCTCTTTTAAAAGTTCCGGAGGAACTATCGACTTCACATTCTCAAGACTGCCATTACGTTTTCTCAAAGAATCCATCATTCCGCTATCCATGGCCATCTGATAATCCTCAAGTGCAGCCTTTATGGCAGGAACCAGGTTTAGCTTCTTCATCTTGTTTGCAAGGTCTGGGTCCTTTGCCATAGAATGATTATCTTTAAAAGCGAAGTCTTCCACCTTCCAGCTAAGAGCCTCATGAAGCAGCTTTTCATACTGCGCCATCTTGCCAGTAAACCTGTCTGACAGAGCCCCCTTTTCCTCTTCACTAAGATTTTTGACCTTATCAGCAGTGCAGTTCCTAAGGTCAAGGTTCATATCCGCGTAGGCCACCGCCATATCATCTATAGTCAGTTCGTCTTTTTCCTGGAAGTACATGAGCTGATCCATTTGCTTTGAAAGATATGAATCAGACAGGGTATTGGAATCAAGTTTCTTTTTGCGGGCAAAACTTGTAAGCTCTTTCTGGATAGCATCTCTTGTGGGGCCGCTCTTTAAAGCATTGACCTTTTGCTTAACATCAAGCATAGTCTTTTGCTCTGTGGTCTTTTGAGCATACTCTGCCCTGCGCTTTTTTAAGGTGCTCTTCTTCATCTTTGAAGTCTTTTTTTCAAAGATATGAGCAGCCTTATAGGCGTCCTCAAAGGTCTCATCAAGGGATTTTGCTTTCACTTCTTTGGGAAGTTCTATTACTTCAAAATCCTTTAGTATGTCTTTTTTCTGGACAAGGGCCTCACCTGCTGCCATGTCGCCCTGAAGGTTTTGCTCCTTCTGCTCAAGCTGGGCATAATCATCTCCCAGAAACTCCTCTAAAGAATACTGTTTTATTTCCGCCTGCTCCTGAGGAACTCCTACGTTTATCTCTTTTTGCTTGTTTATCTCTTTTTGCTTAAAATCCATATATTATCCTTCCGTCCTTTCACCTTCATATACAGGTATTCCAAAGCCTCGAGGAAACAATCTCTCTCCCAGAGCCAGTGAAGCATAATCGTGGCGGTTAATGATTATCCTGGTATCAGGTTCATAGGATTCGTAGGCGCTTTCAACTGCCTGCTTGATCATCTGTGGAAGGAGCTTCACAGATTCTTTTCCGGTCACGTGCATGAGCACTACCTCCAGCTGCTCCGATGGTGTCCTGTGAAGGAGTAACATTCCTACTATCTGACCGTCGATCTCAGCGTAGCAGGATACATCATTTTCAAAGTAGAGCCTTGGAAGGTATGCAAGGTCCTCACAGGTCCCATAGTGCCCCTGCACCAAGGTTCTGCTGACAGCAGCTGAAAAGCCTCTCTGGGTTGCACTCCGCAGTGGCATTATAGCGTCTGAAATGCTTATCTTGGAGAAGGCACTGATATCAGCTATCTCAGAGAGCTTGGCGGTAATACTGTCCCCCTCCATGAGGTTTACAGTAAAGCCCCTTTCCTTTAGCATTTTCTTAAGATCCTGGCTGGTCTTTGCAGGAAGGCAAAAGAATGATCGAACTATGCCCTCCTGTTTTACTTCCCGATCATACTTATCAAAAAGTCCATCGAAGGACTCCTGATCCTCTGCCTGCAGCCATTCTATATGGCTCTCCTTGTCAGAGTCACTTAGCATATTCTTATATCTCCAGATGATCCCTCCTACCGGACTTTCAAGGTCATCAGTAGCCACAAGACCGCTATAAAAGGTTCTGCCAATGTTCTCCGCAACATCTTCAGAAAGATACTCCATGTACTCTTCAACATTATCTTCTGTAAGTTCTATAATGTTCATTCAGGCCTCCTAAAAATTTTTTTGGTATATGAGATCGGTATCAAGATATGAAGTCTTCTCAATTAAATCCTTGACTTTTTCTGGATCTTGAGCATTCAGTAGATCGTTTCTGACCTTACTCTGGTATTTCGCATATGCCTTTGGCCAGTCATCCTTGCCGATGAATACAGAGTCAACTGATCGCCCTTTGGCCCTTAGCTTATTTTCCTGATCTTTCGTTTTGCGGATAAGCTTCTGTACTCCCTTTATTCTGTCTATAAGTGCGTTTCTCTCCTTTTTACTTAGAATATCGCACATAGTGTAGTTTAGCTCTTCGAGCTTTATGCCAAGGATCCTGTTAGCCAGATCTTCGTCCATGTATGGAACTGCCAGCTTGTTCTTGTACTCAATATTCCTAAGGCACTGTTCTCCATTTTTGCCTGTTTTTAATATGTCATTATAGGTCAGATTTCCAAAAGAAAGATCGTTGTCTATAGCTTTGATCTTTGTGATAAACGTAACTTTATTCTCCGTTTGAGTCTCGCACAAGTAATTGCTCCTATTTCTGTCTATCTGGCCGCATATGATGTCAAACACCTGAAGATTAAGGGTTTGTCTGAATGCACTGTTTGAATAGCGGGATTCTTTCTTGTTTGCTGTTGCTGTTGCCTGTATATCAGTGGCATTCTTTCCCTTGACCTCCTCCATTGCAATGCCCTGCATACTCTTGCCATCAACTACCAAGTTTACAAGATCTGACTTGGCGACCAGCTTCTCAAGTCCCAAAAGCTTGGCCATCCTGCTGGTAGCCACGTTTCGTTTAGAGATCTCCGCGCTATTCTCGATCTTTGCTCCATCTGTAGCCATCATGGAAAGATTGGACTTTTTTTTCATCTCACTGAGGGTATCCAGAAGAAATTGCTGGTCATTTTTTTGTTCCTGTTCCTCTTTTGTCATTTTCGAGAATTCCAAACCGGACATGTTGTCTTCGATCTCATCCATCATTTCGCCAAAATTGCGATCCAGCCTAGCCCAGTTTCTAAGCAACGACGCAAGCTCCCAATCTTCTTTTCCGTCGTTGAAAAGGGCCATAAGGACAGATCTTTCGTCTCCATATAGCTTTTTTAATGTCTTGTTGGTGATCTCCAGATATCTTGCCCTGCGCTTGCTGGTATCATCTTCTTTTTTCTTAAAAGTCTTGGTTCTGTCACTCAACAGCTGAAAGACACTGCGTTTAGGTACCTTCTCGTTTTCTTTGAAGTAGCGGGTAGAACCATTCTTTGTTATGATATACACCTTTGAAGTTCCGGCACCACCTATTTCAACCTCAGCACCGTCTTTGTTATTTTCAATAACTTCCGTTCTGACTTCCGAAAGTATACTTAGCCAGGTTTTGCCCTCCAGGAGCTTTTGGTCACCCTTGACCAGTTCCTCCACTCTATCGGCAAATTGAATAGACTCAGTCTGTATCTGTTTTTGAAAGTCCTTTACCATCGCAAGCCTTGCTTTTCCTTCGGCTGTCCAGGGATTTCTGTTTGCTATGTAGTTTTCGCAGGCCAAAATAGTGTCACGAAAACACTTATGGATAGCATTTTGATCCTTTGAATCAAACTTCCCTTCAAGAAGGGTGTCAAGGTCTTTAAGCTTATCAAGGATTGGCTGCATGTACTTGCTTGATGGCGTTGTTCTTTTCGCCTTTTTAAAGGTGCCATCCTTAGCAAGGAAGGTGTACTTTCCTTCACTTATAAGGGAGTGCTTCATGCTAAAAACACTGACAGGCGCAGGAATATTGGCCTCAACATCCTGCCTTTTATCCTGGATAAGTGGCTCGTCAATAACAGGGTCCTTTATCTTATTGCTCGCAAAGATATCCTGCCCATTATCAAGTATCTGCTTCTGGTTCTGAGCATTTAGATAGTTCTGGGCTTCCTGCTCTTCTTCCTTGCTGTCAAGGATCCCGATATTCATTTCTGACTGCTTGGCAGTCCAGTTGTAAAGCTTTTTTGTATCCATAAAAGCCCTCACTTATCAAGTACATTGAAACTAAGAAAATAGGTTTTTTGATTAAGGAAATTGTATGTGCGCTCTTGCGCATTCTTTAGGTGTTTGGTCAGATTTTTTATCTTCGATCTCTTGAAATCATCTTTGTAGCCAGTGTTCTCCTCTATTTCCCTTATCTGTGCCTGGATATTCTCTACATTCTTCTTATCCTGTTCCTTCATGTCTACTACTTTTTTAGCAAATCTCTCATAGGCTTTTTTCCAGTTTTCCTGTCCCTCAACATCTTCAACAAACATAGACACAGCCTTTGGATCTTTTCTTCTTAGCTTTTTCTCATAATCCTGTCTTCTTCTAATAGCTTTCTGCACACCTTTCACTCTGTCTATAAGAGCTTCTCTTTCCTCTATGCTCAGAACATCACATAGTGCATAGTTGATCTTTTCCGCGTCCAGAGCAAGGATGCTGTCGGCAAATTTCTTATCCATCGCAGGTACATGCAATTCGCCCATAGACTCAATGTTCCTCATGCGGTTCAAGCCGTCATCGCCTCTATCCAGAAGATCATTATATTTTAGATTTCCAAAGGCCATATCATTGTCTATTGCTTTTATTTTGGTAAATTCAATGATATCTGTTTTTTCAATCTCCTCTTCCTCAGCCAGGTAGTTGGCGCCATTTCTGTCCACCTGACCACAGATGATGTCAAAAATCTGAAGATTGAGAAGCTGCCTGAAAGCATTTGGAGAATAGTTGGTTCTTTTCTGTTTTTTTGCAGCTTGATCATGGGCAAGGCCTGTACTCTGTCCCTTAGCCTCCTCCATGGCAATGCCACTCATCTTTTTTCCATTGATAATGACATCTGCCATTACTGATTTTGCAACCATATCACCAATCCCCAAAAGCTCTGCCATTCTGCTGGTTGCAACATTTCTCTTGGAAATCTCAGATTTTGGATCGATAAGTGCATGCTTTGTTGCTATACCACAACATGTCGAACGTTTTAATGCTTCACGCAGCTCATTATCAATAAAATACATATCAGATTCTTCATATTTCTGATGCTTTGTAAACTCTATATCGATCACTCTGAAAATCTCAGTTAATTTTTTGTCGCCTGCTAATTTCGCTCTGATGAATGCAACAAGTCCTCCCATACCTTGAGGTTTATTTTTGGCAACATCAATCCTGAAATCCTCATCAGTAGCATAATGGCTTTTTATAGCCTGTTTTATTACGGTTAAGTAGTCAGCTCTTCTTTTACTTGTATCATCTCCAACCTTATTAAGCTCATTAACTGAAAGGTCCAGGTTCGTGTAGTAATTGCCATTTGGTATTTTTTCGTTTCCTTTAAAATAGCGCTTTTTGCCATCTTTCTCCACGATATAGATCTTGGATGTTCCTGCTCCTCCAATTGTAACCTTATAGCCATTTTCTCCATCTTTGATCTCCTCAGTTCTGACTTTTGCAAGGATGCTAAGCCAGCTCTGTTTTTGCTCTTTTGAACCATGCTTTTCTGAGTTTTGTTTTATCTCATTTTCGCCTATCTCATTTTCTGCGTTATTTTCTTCCAGGGTCTTTTTCTCAAGTTGCTGCACCGTATTGGTAAACATTATTGACTCATGCTGAAGCTGAGCCTGAAAATCCTTGACCATCTGAAGTCTCGCCTTTCCCTCAGATGTCCAGGGATTTCTGTTTGCTACATAGTCTTCACAGGCGAGGATAGTCTTACGAAACATTTTCTCTATCTCGTCCTTATCTTTGTCAATATTCTTGGGGTCATACTGCATGTTAAGAAGCTCATCAATGCGCTTTAAATTATCAAGGATCGGCTTCATATATTTCTTGGAGGGCTTATTCCTTGACCCCTTATGTGCAGTACCATCCTTTGAATAAAAGGTATAGTTTGCCATTCTGACAAGTGACTGCTTTTGACTGAATATGTCTATGGTAGGAGGCATATGTGCAGGGACATTTGCCCTTCTGTCCATGATGACAGGCGCTACTGGCTCGTCACTTTTTTGCAGCGTTTTATCCAAAAACTTCATTTCAGGAGCATTCATCTGCTGCTTATCAAGCATGTCCTGGGCCTGTTTCTTTTCCATCTCATCAACAATTACGCCAATGTCCATATTTTGTTGTTGTCTGGTCCAGCTATATAGTTTCTGAGTATCCATATTTCGCCCTCACAATCACATTTTTCTGTCAGTTTGTAATAAATCGTTCAATTTGTGATTTATACGAATATGATTCAGTCCTGGTCAATAAAAGACTGTGGCAAAATATCCGGCAATGCTTTGCCAAACCTTGTAAGGGAGTCATAGTCGCCGCATTCAATGCGGATGTACTGATCCTCGCCATACAGATCCATGGCTCTTTTGGCGCTGTAGGAAATAAGACCTGTCAGTTTTTCATCTATATCGGGGTTATCGTAGTCAATATAAGTCATAACAAGGTCTTCAAGCTTACCTTTTTTTACAAGGAGCAAAGCACATCCATCCTTAGCCTTGTAAAATGAACTGATCTCGTCCTCATAAAAGCGCTTTTGCTCAAGCACAGTTCCCTTGGCAACCTGTTTTTTTATTTTGATAAATTCGAGATTTTCAATGAAAGAAATGCTATAGATATCTTTAGGGGAAACGTGATCGAGAGTCTTTTTTGCCCAAAACTTTTTTGCCGACGATGCAAATACATACACGCTGGAATCATCAATCGTCTCCATAAGATCGTAAGAAATGCCGCTTTCAGCAGCTATGGACTCATACTCAGCAAGAAGCGAAGCCGCTATAAAGCTGTCAACAAAGTCCTCCTGGACATAGAGATAACATACTTTGGAATAAGTCCCCTTATTCTCATCAAATCCCACAAAAAACTGCAGGACTCCTGCAACGAATTCCTCGTCGTCAAAAGCCCCCAGGGTGTAGTAGTTTTCTTTTCCAATATTGCTATATATATCTTCAGGAAAAAAATCTTTAAAAGCCTCAGCTTCATTTTTCGTAACTGTAAAAACTGACATAGGACAGATGCTCCTTCCGATAAATACCTGATTATATAATATAATATTTCGTTAGCATCTGTCCTGAATTTAATAAATACTTAATTATTTCTTTTTCCTGTCCCGAAGGAGTTTTAATATCCGCCCCCTGAGGGGTTATTTTTTGCATTAGCATGCTAAAGTTCTATGATAACTCTAATTTTGTGCAGCCTTCGACAACTGTCCATGATATCTCTTAAGTCCGGCATTCAGATACACCTTCAGGCTCTCCACCACATCCGTAGCGAAAGGTTTATCGCTGTTATAATATGCAGTGAAACCGGTATGGAGAATGTCTTGCCCACCTTTATTTTTATTTTCCCTTTCTCCATGGTACTGTCCAATGACGGAATCCATGGTAAAGAGCTCTGACATGTACTGACTGGTTTCAGCTGCAAAACCCTCTATAGTCACATCTCCATCCTCCTTATCAGAGGTGATATCTGCTGCCACGTGATAATCAAATTTCGCGTAGGTGCCGGCAATCTTGATCAGCGTATTAAGGTCTTCTTCCTTTATACCATTATCAAAGGATATCTTATTTAGTTTCTCTATTTCTTCCAGAAGAAATCGCTCTTTTGCCATCCGTGAAGCCCCAAGAAGATATATGTTCTTTTTCATAAATTCAAGGACCTTAACAGGATTACTTCTAATGTATTCCTCGGAACTATAATAAAGATTTGGCTCTTCGTTAGTTTGTGTGGGTATATAAAACGCTATAACCCTTGTAAATATTGAAAAAGCATACATTTTCCTGTACGATTTTTTTTGCGGAAAAAATCTATAGTACAGAGAGGTAAATGTATGCTCACCAAAAAGATAC
>NZ_JAGAYD010000240.1 GCF_017940685.1 Butyrivibrio sp.
CTTAGTGGAAAAAAAGGAATTTTGGAGATGAAAGATTTTGACGACGATACAAAAAACATCACTTTTGAAGAGAAAAATCAGTAAATTGTCAAGCGAATTGTAAACATTTTATTAAAAAATATTGGTTGAAAATCGAAACAAAAAATCGTATCATAGCTATTAGGAGTCTATGAGGTTTATGAAGGAGGAGTTGTTTTGCTGGAGATTAAGTCTAACGAGGCAGAAAATGCCTGCAAGATCATCGTCGTCGGGGTTGGCGGTGCAGGTAATAATGCTGTAAATAGAATGGTAGATGAGAATATTACCGGTGTAGAGTTCATCGGTATTAATACTGATAAACAGGCACTTCAGTTGTGCAAAGCACCAAAGCTTTTACAGATTGGTGAGAAGCTCACTAAGGGACTTGGAGCAGGCGCTAAGCCTGAGATCGGACAGAAAGCAGCAGAAGAGAGTTCAGAGGAAATATCAGCAGCACTTAAAGGCGCTGATATGGTTTTTGTTACCTGTGGTATGGGTGGCGGAACTGGTACTGGAGCAGCTCCTGTTGTAGCTAAGCTGGCAAAAGAGATGGGCATCCTCACTGTAGGCGTTGTAACCAAGCCTTTCAGCTTTGAGGCTCGTGTTCGTATGCAGAATGCTATGCTTGGTATTAGCAATATCAGAAACAACGTAGATACTCTTATTGTTATTCCTAACGATAAGCTTCTTCAGATAGTAGACAGACGCACTACAATGCCAGATGCACTTAAGAAGGCTGATGAAGTACTTCAGCAGGCTGTTCAGGGAATCACTGATCTTATCAATGTTCCTGCAGTTATCAACCTCGACTTCGCTGATGTTTCAACAGTCATGAAGGACAAGGGCATCGCCCATATCGGTATCGGTAGTGGCAAGGGTGATGACAAGGCAACAGACGCTGTTAAGATGGCTGTTGAGAGTCCACTTCTTGAGACCAAGGTCAATGGAGCAACAGATGTTATCATCAATATTTCTGGTGATATCACTCTTACAGATGCATCTGATGCATCAGAATATGTTCGTCAGCTGGCTGGTGATGACGTTAACGTTATCTTCGGTGCAATGTATGACGAGAGCAAGACAGATACATGTACTGTTACTGTAATCGCAACAGGAATTGAGGCAACAGGCACAGGTAATGCAGCAGTAGCACAGGCTAAGGCTCAGGCTGCAGCTAAGCCAGTAGCTCCAGCACCTACTCCTGTAGCTCAGACAGTAGCTACACCAGTTACTCCTGTTCAGCAGACAGTAACACCAATAACACCTGTTCAGCCAACAATCTCTACAATTGGTACTCCTGCAGCAGAGGCTTCGGCTGCATCATCAGCTACAAGACCTCTGACACTTAACAGACCAAGCGAGATTAAGAGCACAGTAGAGCCTAAGTCTCTCAAGATTCCTGATTTCCTTCAGAGAAAGTAATATAGTTTTCAGTGCCCTCCGCAATAATGCGGAGGGCTTTTTTTTACATATATCAATATTTTATATAGAAAAATGCGGTAAATCATGCTACAATAATTTGTGTATTGATATTGTTTTTCACACAATATACAGTGGACATATCATTAAAAAATTGGAGGGAAAGTCATGAAATGCCCGTTTTGCGGAAAAGATGACACAAGAGTTATTGATTCAAGGCCAGCTGATGAGAATACTTCCATCAGACGTAGGAGAGTATGCGATTCCTGTGGCAAGAGATTTACAACTTATGAAAAGGTTGAGACTATTCCGCTTATAGTCATCAAGAAAGGTGATGTTCGCGAGCCATACGATCGTTCCAAGATCGAAGCTGGTGTGCTTAGGGCATGTCATAAGAGACCTGTAAGTGCAGAGCAGATTTCCAAGCTTGTTGATGCTGTAGAGACAGAAGTATTCAACATGGAGCAAAAGGAAATTCCAAGTCGTGCTATCGGTGAAATCGTCATGGACAAGATGAAGAATCTTGACCCTGTTGCTTACGTAAGATTTGCATCTGTTTATAGAGAATTTAAAGACGTTAATACATTTATGGATGAACTTAAGTCTGTGCTCAGAAAAGAGGCAGATGGTACAATTACCGATGCTACAGACAAAAGTACACCACTTTTAAAGGAACAATAAAAGCTCATTTCCCCGAGGAAGCGCGGCTTCTTCGGGGTGTTTTTTGCTTGACATTTTATTAACTGACACGTATATTGTTCATGTGATGGACCAAAAAGGTCCATAAAAACTTAATACTAGGAGGATTTTAACATGATCAACAAGAACTCCCTAAGGAGAAAAACTACAGGAGCTCTGGCAATCGTGTTAACGACACTGGCTATTGCATTGAGCGGATGTTCAAGCGACAAGACAGCAGGAGATGATTCTTCTAAGATTACTATCGGAATACCTCAGGATATTGACGGTCTTGACCCCCATTATGCGACAGGGGCAGGAACTAAGGAGGTTCTTTTTAATTTGTTCGAAGGGCTTGTCAAGCCTGATGAGAACGGTAATCTTAACCCTGCTGTAGCAAGTGAGTACACGATTTCAGAGGACAACAAGGTTTACACCTTTACCTTGAGAGATGGGATCAAGTTCCATGATGGAAGTAACGTTACAGTAGAGGATATCAAGTATTCTATTGAACGTAATATGGGCACTGATGGCAGTGAGCCCCTTATCTCATCTTATTCCAACATTGACAGTGTAAATATTGTAGATGACAAGCATGTGGAAGTAGTGCTTAAGGAAGGAGATTCTGATTTCCTTACACAGCTTACAGTAGCTATTATTCCAGCTTCTAACACTGATCCGGCTACTAATGTCATTGGTACAGGTCCTTACAAGTATGTATCAAGCTCACCTCAGGAGAACTTTATCATGACAAGATATGATGATTACTGGGGAGATAAGGCATACATCAAGGATGTTGTATTCAAGATCGAGGCCAACTCAGATGCTGTTGTTATGGACCTTAACGGCGGATCCATCGATATGTATGCACGTATCACCAGCACACAGGTAGAGCAGCTTAGCGAGGATTTTGAGGTTTACGAGGGAACAATGAACCTTGTACAGGCTCTTTACCTTAACAACGCTGAGAAGCCTTTCGACGATGTAAGAGTTCGTCAGGCCCTTTGCTATGCTATTAACCCTCAGGAGATCATGGATTATGTATCTGACGGTGCAGGCACAGAGATCGGAAGTGCAATGTTCCCCTCATTTACCAAGTATTTCCTTCCTGAGCTCAACGACACATACAACACTGACTTTGACAAGGCAAAAGAGCTTCTTGCAGAGGCTGGTTACCCAGATGGATTTGAGTTTACAATAACAGTTCCATCTAACTACACTCAGCATGTTGATACTGCACAGGTTCTTTCAGAGCAGCTTAAAAACATCGGTGTTACTGCAAACATCCAGGAGATCGAGTGGAATTCATGGATTTCAGATGTTTACTCAGACAGAAAGTATCAGTCAACAGTAGTAGGTGTAGATGCATCAACTCTTGCAGCTTCTTCACTTCTTGCAAGATATGTATCAGATGCAGGCAGGAACTTTACGAACTTTAACAGCGCAGCATACGATGAGGCCTATGCAAATGCACAGAATACCTCAGATGACAGCGCCAAGACTGAGTACTACAAAGAGTGTGAGAGGATCCTCTCAGAGGAAGCAGCAAGCGTATACATCCAGGATCTTCCTGAGTTTGTTGCTCTTAACAAGAAATATACAGGATATGTATTCTATCCTCTTTATGTTCAGGATATCAGCAAGATAAAGCTTGCTACTGAATAATAGAGCAGGAAAAACCTAAGGCGAGGTACACATATATGAAATATATCATTAAAAAGTTTGGCATGATGGTAGCCACATTATTGGTAGTTTCTCTATGTGTGTTCCTCGCCTTTAATATTATTCCGGGGGATCCGGCCCTCAAAATGCTGGGAACGGAGGCTTCCCCAGAACTTGTAGAACAGGTGAGAGCAGAAATGGGACTTAATGACCCTGTTCTTGTTCGCTACGCAAGATGGTTTCTAAATTTTATCAGAGGGGATTTTGGTACTTCCTACAATTATAAGGTTCCTGTAGGCAGCATGATCCTTAGTAAGATACCAATAACGCTTACAATGGGGATCATGGCCTTTATTATGACTGTTTTAGTCTCAATACCTATGGGAATTGTAACGGCCAAGCACGAGAATGGACTTCTTGACAGGAGCATAACAGTGATAAACCAGGTAATAATGGCTATTCCGCCTTTCTTTTCCGGAATCCTTATTACGTTTATCTTTGGAATGATCCTAAGGCTCTTTACTCCGGGCGGATTCGTAAACTACACTGCTGACTTTGGAAAGTTTGTCAGATATCTGATCTTCCCTGCAGTGGCCATAGCTCTTCCAAAGGTTGCCATGACGGTAAAGATGCTAAGAGGAAGCCTTATTGACGAGTCGCTTAAGGACTATGCAAGAACTGCTTATTCAAGGGGAAACAATACAAATGGCGTGCTGTATAGACATATTCTGAAAAACGCCGTTATTCCTGTCATTACATTTCTTGGAATGGCCCTTGCAGACATGATCGCAGGAAGTATTGTTATTGAACAGGTATTTAGTATCCCGGGCATAAGCAGGATACTTCTTACCAGCATCAGCAACAGGGATTATCCGGTGGTAGAGGCTATCATCATGGGAATTGCAATGATAGTCATCGTGGTTAACTTCCTGGTTGACGTTATTTACAGAATTGTGGATCCAAGGATAGGACTTGAGGATGAGTAAGGCAAGAAAAGATTTAAAAAGAAATATCAAAAGTAATCCATACCTTCTCGCAGGGCTGATAATCACAGGCCTGATACTTCTCATGACTATTGTTGGGATCTTTTGGACTCCCTATGAGCCCACAGCCATGAATGCTTCTGAGAAGCTTAAGGGAGTGTCATTTAGGCATCTTATGGGAACTGACAACATGGGAAGGGATATTTTCAGCCGTGTTATGTATGGTAGCAGGATCACGCTCCTTATTGCTATTGGTACTGTTGCTATAGGAGCGGGAGTTGGAACAATAATTGGCGCATTAACTGGGTATTTTGGTGGAATGCTGGATGAAGTTATGATGCGTATCATTGACGCACTTTTTGCTTTTCCAAGTATTCTACTTGCCCTTGTTATAGTCAGCGTCTTTGGAACAGGCTGGATACAGCTTCTTGTTTCCCTTGGAATAGCCTTTGTGCCCAGCTTTGCCAGAATTGTAAGAGGCGAAGTTTTAAGGTGCAAGAACATGGACTATGTGGAAAATGCCAGACTTCAGGGAGTATCAGATTTTCGTATGATATTCGTCCACATTGTTCCTAATATTAAGGGAGTTATGGCATCTTCCATAATGATAGGATTTAATAATGCAGTTTTGGCAGAGGCAGGACTTAGTTATCTTGGTGTCGGCTCACAGCCGCCTTATGCAAGCCTTGGCAAGATGCTTTCTGACGCCCAGCAGTACATGTTTACAATGCCCAGCTATGTTCTTTTCCCAGGTGCAGTAATAGTTCTTATGGTACTTGGATTTGCATTTTTAGGAGAGGGGATCAGCAGATGGAAATAATACTTGATGTAACTGACCTTCATATTGAATTCCATGACTCTGATACTCCTTTTGTGGCTGTTGAGGACTTTGACCTTATGCTGGGAAAGGGCGAGATCGTTGGAATCGTTGGAGAATCAGGCTCTGGAAAGAGCATGAGCGCCCTTGCTATAGCGGGGCTCCTTAACAGAAAGAGCCTTAAAAAGAGCGGAAGGATCATGTTCGACGGAAATGATCTTTTAACCTGCGACAGAAAAACCCTTCGTTCCTATCAGGGTGATGAGATATCCATCATCTTCCAGGAACCTATGACAAGCCTTAATCCGGTAAAGAGGATAGGATGGCAGGTTGAGGAACCTCTTTTCATACATCACCCTGAAGTATCCAAGGAGGCCAGAAAGGTAATGGCTATAGAGATGCTAAGGTCTGTGGGGCTTGAAAATGCAGAGGATGTGTACTACATGTATCCCCACGAGCTCTCAGGCGGAATGAGACAGAGAGTCATGATCGCCGCCGCCATGATAGGGGATCCTAAGATACTTATTGCGGATGAGCCTACGACTGCTCTGGATGTAACAGTCCAGGCCCAGATTGTTGAACTTCTTAAAAAGCTCAACAAAGAAAGACAAACCTCCATTATCTTCATATCTCATGACCTTAGCCTTGTTAACCAGCTGTGTCAGAGGGTTATAGTAATGCAGGAAGGCAAGATTGTGGAGTCTGGAAGAACCAGTGATATATTCACAAGACCAAGAGATCCTTATACCAAAAGGCTTATAGCTGCAATACCAAGGATCGACCTATCAAGGGATGACAAAGCCAATGAGTGATAGAGATGTTTTAAAAGTAGCTGATCTTAATGTCTTTTATAAGAACAGAAAGAGAAAGCTCTTTTCAAAAAAGAATAAGAAGATCCAGGCTCTCTATGACGTATCGGTCAATATGGAGGAGGGAGAGGTGCTGGCGATTGCCGGTGAGTCGGGAAGTGGCAAGTCCACCCTGGCAAGGGCTATAGTTGGCATCAACAAGGACTACACAGGTACTATCTGGCAGAAATACGACAGGCCCCAGATGGTTTTCCAGGATCCTTACAGTTCCCTTAACCCTGCAAAGAAGATAGGATGGC
Organism: Butyrivibrio sp.; assembly: GCF_017940685.1. Lineage (GTDB taxonomy): Bacteria > Bacillota > Clostridia > Lachnospirales > Lachnospiraceae > Butyrivibrio. The sequence continues at coordinate 6,686 of NZ_JAGAYD010000240.1, forward strand.
TCCTTGAAGAGCCCCTTCGGGTTGATAAAACAAGAGAATGGACTAAGGAAGAAATGGAAAAGAGAGTTCTTCAGATCCTTGAAGAGATCGAGCTTCCAGTTAGCATTCTTGACAGATACCCGGCTCAGCTGTCGGGAGGCCAGAGACAGAGAGTGTGCATAGGGATTGCACTTATGAGATCCCCCAAGCTCCTTATTGCAGATGAACCGGTTTCGGCCCTTGATGTTACGATCCAGGCCCAGATATTAGAGCTCCTTGAAAATCTCCATAGAAAGCATGGTATTTCAATCATCTTTATATCCCATGACCTTAGAGTGGTCTATAAGATCAGCGACCACGTAATGATCATGAAGGATGGAAAAGTAGTAGAGTACGGCGAGACAAAAGAGCTTTACAAAAATCCTAAGGCTGATTACACAAAGAGCTTATTAAAAGCAGCGGGAATAATGAATTAATTTTCTATTGTTTATAGGATTTTTATGATTTTTTTATTATAATGTTGTAAATATATGCGAAGATAGTGTCGAAATAATTTGTGAGTCACAATGGTAGATGAGAAAGGAGGAATAAGATATGGCGTTGAATGGACTTAATGGATATATCTCTAATTACAATGCGTATAATATTCCCTCTGCTACTGATAACTCACAGGTAAGACCATCTCCTGCAGAAACTCAGGGTAACAAGGCCTTAAATGAGCAGCAGCAAAAACCTGAAGAGAAAAAGAGCAGTTTAGACCTTACTGTAGAAGTACCATCCAGGGAAAACGCTTCAATAGAGAATGTAGCTATATCCTTTGGTCAGTACGACGGTAATTCAATAGATCTTTTTGGAGATATGGGACTTGCATCAAGAGATATGAAACAGGCTATCTCAGGTATGCAGAAGGATCAGCTTCTTCACCAGTATCAGTACTTTGTAGGAAAAGACTTAAGCGGACAGCAGAGCAATATCGTAGCTGGAACAGAAGATGGTGTAGTTGTAAGACTTCACTGATATATTTAAGAGGATCCGGCCCTTTAATATTGCGACATCTTCATGGTAAAATATATCCTGTATGTTCACAGAAGCTAATATGAATGGAAAAGTAAATATCTGGCACAGTCTTGTTTCTGGCCTTTTTATACTGGTGATGTTTTTATCTGTCCTTATTCTGGCCAATATTGCGCCATTTGGAGATAAGACTTTTTTGATGTATGACTTAAAGAGACAGTATGTGGATTACTATGCCTATTACAGAACCCTTCTTACAGGAAAGAACAATATTTTCTATTCCTTTTCCACAACCCTTGGCTCTGGAATTATAGGCTTCTTTGCCTATTACATGACAAGCCCCTTTATTATGCTTTTATCCCTGTTTAGCAGAGACAGGATATATCTTGGGATTACCCTTATTATTGGTCTTAAGCTCATTCTTGCTTCTTTCATTATGGACTTTACTCTGCAGAAGGCCTTTGGAACATCAAAGAGTGCATCTGTATTTGAAAGAAACAGCGCCTCTATCTATATTGGGGCAGTATCATGGGCTTTTTCAGGCTTTCTTTTCGCCCACAGCATGAATCTTATGTGGATCGATGTGGTAATGCTTTTGCCAATATATATCTACTTTCTTGAAAAACTCCTTGTAAAAAATGAAAAGGCGCCATTTATTATAGTACTTTCATTGATGGCACTTCTTAACTATTACATAACCTACCAGGTTGTGCTCTTTACAGCGCTCTGGACAGTGGTCCGCATTGTAGTCCTTGGCCTTAAAAAGCCAATTGCCCTTATATGGAGAGTTATTTACTCATCAGCAATATCAGGCGCCATATCGGCTTTTCTTATGATCCCGACTTTTTTGGAGCTTATGGACAGCCCAAAAGACGTAGCGCTACTTGGAATGAAGCTAAAAAACAACAACCTGTCCTTTGTGGATCTTATTTCGAAGCTCCCTACTTTATCTTATGATGAGATTGAGCCAAGGTTTGGATACCCACAGCTTTTCTGCGGAGTTTTGCTGGTAACGCTCATTCTTGTCTATTTTCTTTCAAAAGAGATTGCCCTTAAGGAACGTATTGGAATGCTGTTTTTAGTTCTTTTCATGATGCTGTCCATGGGGATCGATCTTTTAAACATCATCTGGCATGCAGGCATGGAGCCTTCTGGACACCCATACAGGCAGGCGTTTTTCTTTGTGTTTTTGGTCATACTGTGCTCGGTGAGAGTTCTTTTGATGTTTGAAAAGAAAGAGGGCCTGGTAATACCAGCGGTGGTCCTTGTGGTGATGCTGATGGGACTTTTCTTTATAAGAAGGGGAGGCTATGACCATATTTCAAATAAGACAATAATTGTTAATCTTGCGCTGATCCTTTGCTATATGGCTGGAATCTTTATCTCTTTTAATGCTAAAAGAAATAAAGAAAGAGCCCTTAGCGTTATCTTTTCGGTATTTCTTTTGATAAATATACTTGATCTTACTGCCAATGCATACAATACATATGGCTTCCAGGCACTTAAGTGTGAGAGCGCTTTGGAGTATTCTGAAACCATCAGTGACAATTACAAAGAGTTTTCTTATGTAAAGGGAAATGACAGGTATTTTTACAGAATGGAAAATCTTGTTCCCAGACAGCAAAATGATGCTCTGCAATATGATTTTAACGGTATTACGCACTATAGTTCTGCAGGGCTTGTTTATGCCAGATATTTTCTGCAAAGGCTCGGCTACAATGATGATAACCTATACACGGGCTATGGCCATGACAATACTGAGACGGCTGACTCTCTTTTAGGAGTTAAGTATCTGATAGGGGATGGGGAGGTTCCTGTTCACTGGAACTATCCTCTGTTCCACAAGGGCACAAGAAATAGTTATCTTAATCCGTATGCCCTTAAGCTGGCAGTCGGAACTAAGGATTTTGACCTTGAGGGAATATCAGATCCGGGAGATGTACGGCCTGATCCTGCTATGACACATGTTTCAGCCCTTGATCCATTTTCTCTTCAGGAGGATATGTACAGCAGGATAACGGGAAAGGAACAGCATATCTTTGTGGATGCAGAAGTTTCTGGTGGAGACGTACTTGAAACGGATGGCAAGTTCAAAAAGATATTTGAAGTTACAGCAGCTATGGATGGCGAGATGTACATGTACCTTGGAGGCCTTATTGGAGCTGGGGAAGGACTCTCTGTATACAGAGGAGAAGATTTTTTGACCAGCTACGGAAATCTTTCCTGCACCAAGGTGCTTAATCTTGGCTATTTAAGTAAGGGTGAGAGCCTTGAAATCACTGTTCAGGCTGAAAATGAGGATGATGACTTTGGAGAAGCTCTTTTTGTAACCGAGGATGTAAGTGCTCTTGAAAAGGCATATGAGGATGCTGATGACAGGAACTGTATGGTTACAAGGATGAGTTCATCAAGCCTTAAGATTGAGACGAAAGACTATGACGGAGTTTTCATGACAGTCCCTTATCAGGATGGCTGGAATATTAAGGTGGATGGCAAAAAGACAGACGCGGTTTCTGTCTATGACTGTTTCACATACGTGCCAATTGATTCTGAAAAAGAAACTCATACAGTGGAAATGAGCTTTATCCCCAAGGGAATAGTTTTAGGGTGTATCATCACTATTCTTGGGATCAGTTGCCTTGCTATTGTCGTTATTATGGACAAAAGGAGGCGCGTATGAAAAAGAAGATCAGATTTGTGGTTTTGGCCACTGTGATATTTATCTGCTTTTTCATGGTTTCTTTTATCGCAATGAAAGACATGCGGTCGAAGAATATGGACGCTACGGATTTTATGTATGCCCGCTTTGGAAAGAACAAGATAAATGTCTTTGAAAGCAATGGTGAGCACTATTTCTTTTTGCCTTCATTCCTGAATGAAGAGGATCTTAAGTTGTCTTATGAAGCCAAAAAACATGAGATCAACTATCTTAGATCAGAAAACCTTGCATCGGTTTTCGTAACTACAAGGTCTAAGAGCCTTGACGCCATTCTTGCGGACAAAGACTACAAGGAATCAGGCAGGATC
>NZ_JAGAYD010000241.1 GCF_017940685.1 Butyrivibrio sp.
CTTAGCATAACACAGGTGATCCCGAAGTGGCAGAAAAGAGCTATCGTCTTATCATTACCTTCTGTAACCCTGTAAATATCACCATCTCTTTTATATCCGTGATCTTCCAAAAGCCCATCAAAGCTTTTGATCACATTGTCATAGACAGAAAGGGCATTGGTGGCCTTAACAAGCGCAGAATCCCTCCAGGCATTTCTGTCAAAGAGCTCTGGATGATTCATGTAGTATGAAGGCATCATATCCCACACAATACGCTTTTCATAGGCGCCGCCTTCTTCTTTTTTTAGTTCGTTCTTATAGGCACTGCGGGTTTCTTCGCTTGCTTTATTAGGATCGAAAAGAGCTGGAAACTCCATAAGCCAGTCAAAAGTAGTTACGGGAAGATCAAGCTCTTTTAACGAAAAAGATGCTGTATCACGGGCTCGACCAAGAGGTGACTCATACACCTCATCTATACCAAAGCTCTTTATCCTGTCTGCAAGGAGCTTTGCTTCTATCTTTCCCTTATCAGTGAGACCGTCTATAACGTAATCCGGATCTCCGTGCCTAAAAAATAATAATCTCATAAAATCAGCCTTTCGTAGCGAATACTTATCTGCATTATACACTAAACGTACCTTGCAAGGATATGTTATACTGAAAAGATACAGAAGGGGTAAATGGTGACCATTATGAATAAAGAAATATTTGATAAAGAACAATCACATCTGTCCGAAACCTACGACAAACTCCTTAAGAAGAAGGAAGAGATCTTAGGCCAGATCGCAGCCCTCAATGAGAAGGCTGTGGCTGATAAAAATGATATGCGTGACAATATCCGTTTTGACTATGCGGACATTGAGACTACCATGGAGACCCTGACAGAGATTGAGGTGTGGAACCGCTATATTGACACCTACAATGTTGAGAGCAGCTCTCTTTCAAAAAAGCTTGATACAGTAAATAAGCTTCTTGACTCTCCATACTTTGCCAAGATCAGTCTTCAGTTTGATCCATCAGAGGAGCCTGAGAGCTACTATATTGGCCGTGCGGCAATTTCTGAAAAAGGCCCCAATCAGCTGATCGTTGACTGGAGGTCTCCTATTGCAGAAGTCTACTACAACCAGGAGATGGGTCACACCAGCTACAGCGTAGATGACAGGGAGATTCCTGTGGACCTTAAGCTGCGCCGCCAGTTTGACCTTAATAGAGACAAGCTCATATCTTACTTTGACACCCAGATTGCCATTGAGGATCCGATGCTTATAAAGTCTCTTTCTCAGACTCACACTGACAAGATGCAGGCCATCACTGCAACCATTCAGAAGGAGCAGAACACAGTCATCCGTTACCCTGACGTTCCGGTTTTACTGGTAGACGGAATCGCAGGAAGTGGCAAGACGTCAGTACTTCTCCAGCGCATTGCATATCTCTTTTACCAGAAAAGAAAAACTCTGCGCCCGGATCAGGTTTGCCTTTTAACTCTTAATCCTGTGTTCAGGGAATATATCGATAACGTCCTTCCTGACATGGGCGAGACCAATCCTGTGACCCTTACCTGGCGTGAGTTTTTAGAGGGAGCAAATGCGCCCGGAAGCATCATGGACTTTGATGATACTGATGCAGAAACCCTTGAGTGCATCCGTGTGTGCCTGCCAGATCTTGATCTTGAAGCCGATGACTTTTTTGACATAAGACAAAAAGAAACGATAGTGCTGACAAAAGAAGACGTGCTGTCAGTTGTGAAAAAATACAAGAAGTTCCCTCTGGGAATGAGGCTTATCCAGATAGCATCCGATGAGCTTGAGCAGCGGGCCAAGAACAACATGCGAAACATGGACGATGAAAATGACGAAGCATCAGAAGCTACTGCAGGTTCTGAAAATGCCAAAGAAAACCGCATAGAGAACGACTTTGGCGGAGCTCTTTCCACCATCAGAAACTGCGGCTTTATCAATATCACCCACATCGTTCAGAGGATACTTGGGGTGAAAAAAGTAACTTCCGCCCAGTGGCTATATGCCAGAATGGAGCTTACCGGAAGGTGCGACAAGAACATGCGTTACGTCATGGTGGATGAGGTTCAGGACTATACCAGGGCTCAGATGATGGTATTTGAAAAGTTCTATCCCAACGCAAGATTCATGCTCCTTGGAGACGAGTTCCAGTCCATAAGGGAGGGAACAGTTAAGTTTAAAGAGATCGAGCAGATGGCAGAGGACGCAGGCAAGAAGTTTGTAATGCTGCCTCTTATGACCAGTTACAGAAGCTCACCTGAGATCACTGATAAGTTTGCGGCACTGCTTCCTGATAAAAAGAAGATGCAGGTTTCTTCGGTAAAACGACCTGGAGAAGATGTATATGTAAAGAGCTGCAAGTCAGATAAAGAGTACTTTGCAGAGCTAAAAAAGCTCATAGGAGATTACAGCAAAAAAGATGGTCTTACTGCAGTTATCGTAAGAGATCCAAGCAGTCTTGAAAAAATAGTGGCTGCCCTTTCTGAAGATGCACCACAGATAGTTGCAGGGACTGACGCTCTTCCAAAGGAAGGTGCGTTTATGTTAGAGCTCCCTTATGCCAAGGGCCTTGAGTTTGACCACGTGATCCTGGCAGATGCTGATAGCAGGACTTACCCTGACGACGAACTTGGAAAGCACTGCCTGTACACAGCTATGAGCAGGGCAACCCAGCATCTGGCAATTTTGTGCAGGGGCGAGCTTGCTGCAAATATTTGATGGAGAAAAACATGACCAAAAAGAAACTTGCACTGGAAGTCATAGAGCGCCTTAAAAAAGAATATCCGCAGTCCCACTGTACCCTGGCTTACGACAAGGCCTGGCAGCTTCTTGTGAGTGTCCGCCTTGCAGCCCAGTGCACAGACAAGAGAGTAGATGAGATAACCCCTCTTTTGTATGAAAAGTTCCCAACAGTTGAGGCTCTCGCTGCAGCTCCTGTAGAAGAGATCGAGAAAATAGTGCGTCCCTGCGGCCTTGGAAATTCCAAAGCAAGAGACATCTCTGCCTGCATGAAGGTGATACATAATGAGTATGGCGACATGGTGCCTGACACCATGGAGGAACTTTTAAAGCTTCCCGGAGTTGGCAGAAAAAGCGCCAACCTGGTCCTTGGGGATGTCTATGGTAAGCCTGCCATCGTAACGGATACCCACTGCATCAGACTCTGCAACCTTATTGGACTGGTGGACGATATCAAGGAACCAGGTAAGGTAGAAAAAGAGCTATGGAAGATAGTTCCTCCTGAGGAGGGGAATGATCTCTGTCACAGGTTTGTAGACCATGGAAGAGCAGTGTGCATAGCCAGACGCCCTCAGTGCGCGGCTTGCTGCCTTAAGGATATCTGCAAAACCGGGAAGAAAGATTAAAAAAGGATAAAACATTATTAAAATAACTTAAACGTTTTCGATTGGTACATTTTTTGTGCTAACATAATGGAGGCTGCTTAATAGTTAAGCAGTCTCTTTTTTTGAGGAGGGAATAGATTATGAAAAATCAGATACTTAGAAGGTTTATGTCAGTTGCCATAGCAGCAACTATGGGAACAGTTCTTTTGGCAGGTTGCTCAAAGAGTGCGGCAGAAGCACCTGCAGAAGGAGCAGAGGTTCCTGGAGCTGAGGCTGTTACAGAAGCACCTGCAGAAGCATCACAGGATGCAGCAGCCAGTCAGGACGAAATGAAGGCACCTTACTTTAAGAAAGGTGTATACTCAAGCTTCCCTACAAGTGAGATGGCATCCCAGCACACATACTTCTACATTTTCTACGATGAGACCTCAGGTTACACAGAGGACGGCGTAAGTGGGATCGGTCTTCCTTTTGCCTGCGAGCAGACAGATGGAACTGTAGTGTTTAGCATGGGCGGCGCAGATGAAGAGAGTAAGGACATTCTCACAGTTGAGTCTGTTTCTGATGGATGGGTTACAGGAACAGTTCAGAACGGAATCAGCATCACATTTGCTCCTGTACCTGACGTAGATCCTGATAACTTCAGTGCACAGAACTACATTAATTCTTTTGCAGATGAGAGCCTTGTCTATGAGGACGCCAACGGCTGGAGCGTTAAGTACGATCCTTCTGTTATCGAAGTAAACCAGGGCGGTTCTGTAACTACTTTTGTTTACACAGGAGAGTGCGCTGGAACAAACATGATCACAGCCAGCTACGAGGTTGGTTCTGACGCCAAGACAGCGGTTGCTGAGAAGGCAAAAGCTTATGGCGAAGGCGCAACCACTTCTGAAGCTCCTTTCCCAGGAGCTGAAGATGTTACCGGCTACTGGGCAATGACAGCTCCTTCTGCTGAAGGTTCAGGCCTTGTAGAAACAGTAGTTGCAAGAGACTACATGGACGGATATCTCATGTTCGAGATGACAGCCCACAACTCAGGCGACGATGCCATCGACATCCCTGTATCAGATGCACTTGCAGCAATCATCGACTCCCTGACATTCAACAACTAAACAAGACACGGGGACGGTTCTGTTGTCTCCTTTTGGAGACAACAGAACCGTCCCCGTGTCAGATTGTAGACAAAGTATTACATCAAGTGTCACAGGCCATCCCCGCCTTCGGTATTATAACATCCACTGGAAATTGCCCAAGTGGCTTTCACGGCATATCCTCGTTGAAGGTGAGTCAGTGGGGACATTACAGTTCGACTCACTGCTCCCCAGTGAGTCGAACTGTAATGTCCCCACTGACTCACCTCCAACTGCGGTATTCCATGGTCCACTTGACCAATTTCCGGTGGATGTTTTTGGGTGTTCAAGCGGGGATGATGAAGGTGCGGGCTAAGGTGATGTTGGTTTCTCGCGCGGATTATGGCACTTCTGGGGGATATTTGCTTTTGATGTGGGTAAGGTATTTCTGGAGTAGATGCTACCATGGGGCGACAAGTCGTTGATTAACTGGCGCTAGTCAGTGGAATCAGACTTGATGGCTTATTTCCTTGTCTAAGTCCGTAAAATGACGGTCAATATCAATTGTTATTAAATTGCATTATGGACTATAGCGGTTTTTTGAGCATACAGTCCGTAAAACGGGTTTTTTTGAGGAATTGATCCAATGGATCAGGGAGACGAGTTACGGACTATAGGCTCAAAAAGTGGTCCCTAGGCTGAAAATGGATATTTGGGGGAGCTTTTTGCGGGAAATAATAACCTACTATAGAGCATTTTTCTATACTATAGTCCGTAATCATTAAAACCTGACATTTTTTGGAGCACATGAGGAACTCAAAAACGGTATTGGGGAGAGAATTTTTGCTGGTCTAATATCTGCAATTGATTTTCCTATTGCTGGTCCTATCTTTTTCTTGTCTTGAAGAAAATAATCAGGGCACTTTTAATACCACTGGGTCAAGTCCTTTTTTGTGTGTAAATTACCTTTAGGTGTTAATCAGCGTTATGCCGCCAATAGCTTCAGCTGTTCGTCGGCTATTTCCTTAAGTTGTGGAATGTAATCATCTATCGATTGTAGCAGTTTTGTGGGATAAC
>NZ_JAGAYD010000242.1 GCF_017940685.1 Butyrivibrio sp.
AAGGTAGATAACGTTGAAGTTGTTAAGGTTTCCAGTGTACTGTGTAAGAAGGAATGGTCCTGTTACAAACAGCATGTATGGAAGTGTGATGCTCTTAAACATCTGCCATGGATTAGCGCCGTCAATCCTTGCGCTCTCGTATAGATCCTCTGGAATGTTCATGAGAAGTCCTGTGGCAATGAGCACCATGTAAGGAATACCGATCCAGATATTGACTACAACTACTGTTATTCTGGCAAGAACCGGATCTGTCCAGAATGGAATGTAAGTCTTGATGATACCCCACTTAATGAGATATCCATTGATAAGTCCGTCGTTAGCGAACATCTTCATAACGTAAAGTAGTGATACGAACTGGGGAACAGCTATTGTCATAACAAGAATTGTTCTCCAGAGTTTCTTGAACTTGATCCCCTTTTTGTTGATGAGCATTGCTACTCCAAGTCCAAGGAAATAGTTTGTAAATGTAGCAAGGAAGGCCCAAACCAGGGTCCAGATAAGGACATAGGTAAAGGTTGAACCAATTCCAGCTCCTGAGAATGATACAAGATTTTTAAAGTTCTCAAGTCCCACCCATGTAAAGAGGTTTGATGGTGACTGATGGTTCTTGTCATAGTTGGTAAAGGCAACCAAGATCATGAACACAATTGGAAGTACAGTAAATACAAATATTCCAGTTACAGGAAGCGCAAGAAGTGTCTTGTGGAAATTCTTGTCAAATAAAGACATGAACACTTCATTGTTTGTTGGAAGCTTTTTCCCGTTCTTTAAAATAAGCTCTTCCTTGCGGTTTTCTCTGATATTGATGTACCAGACAAGAACAAAAGCAAAGATTGCGAAAAGAGCTAAAACTCCAAACAGCAGGATCAAAAAGCTGTTGTCTCCATATACAGTTTTACGTCCAACCTTCTTGGTTGCAACTGTTCCCAAAGTGCCTATCTTTGAAAGGTATCTCCATCCAAAGCCGGCCATAAACCAAAAGAACAGCACCTCAAGAGCCAGCAGCGCAGCTCCTATCAGAATCTGCCCTCTAAGTAGCGGGCCAAAGCCAAAGATCAAAAAAGATATCTTTGTTCTAAAATCTCCCTCTATGAATGTGGTACCTATCTCTTTAAAACCATTACCCAGGGCTTTAAAGAAAGTGGCAAAAGCATTCGTTTTATTTTTTCCTGCCTCTTGTGCCATACCTTCTGGCCTCCTTCTATTCCAGCTAATTCTTATTAGTTAAATACAGGCCCGGAAACAAATTGAATCCGAGCCTATATTGAATGTTATATATTTGGTTGTGCTATACGTATCACTGAGCGTAAGACTCACATGTTGTCTGGAAGTCTGTAAGAACCTGTGTAAGTGTAGCGTCATCAGCGTCAGCCTTAACCTCACCAGAGATGATTGAATCACCAAGTGATGTTGCAAGTGACCAGTAATCTCCAGGGTACTGTCCCTGAGGGATTGTGTACTGAAGCTGATCAGCAAGAGCTGAAAGAGCCTCGTCAGCCTTAACTGCATCTGACTGCTGAGCC
>NZ_JAGAYD010000243.1 GCF_017940685.1 Butyrivibrio sp.
AAACCCTGCTTTCTTGGCGTGCCATTTGTTGTAAACACAAGATATGAAATTTCTAATACACGAACTATTACATCATTTTTGGGGGGACGAAAGTCATTTAAAATCCTTAACTAAATGACATTGGGACGGTTCTACTGTCAGGTTTTACTTAGATAAAACCTGACAGTAGAACCGTCCCCGTGTCAGCAGAACCGTCCCCGTGTTTACTCTTCTTCCTCCACTGGAATCTCTTTCCCGTAGAGGTCTATTCTGTTTTCCTTAAGGGCAATTGCCCAGTACTTCTCAGGAATGTTAGGCCATTTCACTGACCCTCTTTCCTGCTCGCAGAGCCTCATGGCTCTAAGAAGCACTGTCTGATTTAAGTCAACTCCTGTCCTTATGGTGTGCATTGTAACTGCAGCCCAGGCTGGAGCCATCTTGCAAAGCTCAGATTCCTTGAATTCCCTGAGGATCTCTTTTCTATTGTAGTCAAGCTGGATGTACTCTTCTTCCCAGCCTTTGGTGCTTCCATGTAGTATGCAGAACTGCGCCTTGCCATCATAGTACCATGGAATTCCGATAGATCCGGGGTTAACGCCCTTTTTGCCTCTGTAGACGTAGGTGTCCTGCACATGATTGTGTCCGTGGAGTAAAAGCCCGGTTTTAAGGTGCGATAAGACCTTCTTGGTATTTCTTTTCTCCCTGAACATCAGCTCACTGATATTAGTTGGTGAGCCATGGCAGTATTCAAACCCAGGGAACCCCTTCATCTCATAGATCCCATAATTTGGAAGAGATTCAAAGAACTCAAAGTCCTTTCCTGTAAGGTTTTCGTAGGTGTACAGAAGGGATCCGCTTGCGGACCCCTTTCTCCATCCTACTTCTCCGCTATTTTTGTAATCAAGCAGATATTCCTCTCTGTTACCTCTTATGATGTAGGTGTTAAAGTACTGCTTGAGTACATATATTTTTTCAAGAGTCTTCTGTGGGTTTGGGCAGTCAGTGACATAATCACCCAAGAGGACAAAGTTTGTTATTCCTCTTCCACAGGCGTAATCAATTGCAGCCTGTAGGGCTGAATGATTGCCATGGATATCGGAAAACACTGCAAAATCGGCCATATAAAGGCTCCTTATTATGACTTAACAACTTCCTTGATTGACTCAGCAAGTCCAGCGATTCCCTGAATATTGGAAGGAACGATGATCTTGGTAGCCTGGCCATTAGATGCCTTTTCAAATGCCTCAAGGCTCTTAAGTGTAAGAACTGACTCGTCAGCACCTGCCTCCTTGAGCATTGTGATACCTTCAGCGTTAGCCTTCTGAATGCTCTTGATGGCTTCAGCCTGACCTTCAGCCTCTCTGATTCTCTTTTCTCTCTCAGCTTCAGCCCTAAGGATTGTAGCCTGCTTGTCAGCTTCAGCCTGAAGGATCTTGGACTGTTTTTCACCTTCTGCAACAGTGATCTGGCTCTGCTTCTCACCTTCTGCAAAGAGGATCTTTTCTCTCTTTTCACGCTCAGCCTTCATCTGCTTCTCCATGGCATCACGGATCTGCTCTGGAGGATTGATGTTCTTAAGCTCTACTCTTGTGATCTTGATGCCCCATGGATCTGTGGCAATATCAAGAGCATCCTGCATCTGTGCATTGATCTGATCTCTTGATGTAAGGGTCTCATCAAGGGTAAGGGAACCAATTACGTTACGAAGTGTTGTGGCTGTAAGATTCTCAATAGCTCCGATAGGATTTCTTACGCCATATGCATATGCCTTGGGGTCAGATATTCTAAAGAATACGATGGAGTCGATCTGCATGGTAACATTATCCTGTGTGATAACAGGCTGAGGTGGGAAATCACAATACTGCTCTTTAAGATCAACCTGTCTTGCTACTCTGTCGATAAATGGGATCTTGAAGTGAAGTCCAACGTCCCATGTCTCCTTATATGCTCCCAGCTCCTCTATAACATAAGAATGGGCCTGTGGCACAATCTTGATGTTTGAAGCCAGTAAGATAATTACTAAAATGATAAATACTACTGCAATAATTCCTGCTGTCATTTATACTCCCTCTCTTTCAACAATAAGTTTTGCTCCCTGGACCTGTACTACCTTAACAGTCTCACCTGCACGAATTATGATATTGTCCATTGAAGATACTGCAATCCAGGTAGAGCCGTCCATATCTACTTTACCTGCGCCATGAAGATTGTCGATGTCAGTCTTGGCAATAAGCTTTCTTCCAACATAAGCATCAATGTTTGTCTTTTTAAGCCTGTTGTTGAAGTGCCTACTTGCAATTGGTCTTACAAGGACCAATATCACAATTGACACCACAAGGAACGCAGCTATCTGCACCGACAGCGGTGCGCCAATAAGAGCCAGCACAAAAGCTACTGCTGCTCCTGCTGCAAACCATATGGTGACAAGTCCCATGGTGAAAATCTCTGCTACAGATAAAGCGACAGTGATGATAAGCCAAATAAGGCTTTCTGAGATTCCCATACACTTTCCTCCTTTTCCCCTGAGGTAGTGTCAAATCTGACACCCCTTTTTTGTTACTAAATCCTTTATTTTCGGGAGGTTTAAATAAAAAGAGCATTGACCTCCCTTTTTGGTATAATGTCTATCGCCAAACAGACTAAAAAAAAGGAACCAATGCTCATGG
>NZ_JAGAYD010000244.1 GCF_017940685.1 Butyrivibrio sp.
AGATGTATTCCATGTATAGTAGTGAGGATCTGTCTTGCCGGTACGCTTGTAAAATCCATCATCAGGGTCTTCAGGGAACTCTGTTGGTTCAACATCCTCTTCTCCGCAAAACAGAATATATCTGTCAAAGTGAGTTCTGATAGACTTAGGAGATGCCCAGCCGTATGCATGAACAAGGTCATCAGGGGATTTTCCTATACCCACATTGTCATAGACGGCGGGTTTGTCATTAGTCGGATTTACAACTTCTACTAAAGAATGGCCGGGCCCATTAAAAGACATACCTGAATACCATCTTCTAACATCTTGAAAGTTGTAGTTTTTTGTGACCATTACGCAATCGACTTTTATATAACATAGTTCACCACTTTCAAGATCCGCAAGCCAGTCTCCGCTATATGCCCCTATCATAGCTTTAATTTCATCGAGGTTAAAGCCGAAATAGGAACGTGATGTACCATCGCCCTGTACAACATTTTGCATGGAATCAATTTTATAATCAAAAGCTATCCAATCCTCCTTTATTGGAGTTTTGGTTCCCAGAGCGCATCTTGTAACTGTTAAACCGATTGTTTCATATGCTATTTTTGAAGTAAGTATTTTATCGTGCGTGTCAAGATTGTCTTGCCCGGTTATATCTTCCGATACATCATCGACGGCCCAAATTTCTCCCGAACTTGATGATAATGTAAGTCCTGAACGTGTTCGAGATGTTACTCCTGTAGATAAACTATCATAGGCTGCTTCCGCCTTAATTGTTGCATCAGGAACAATACTACCTATAGGGGAAAGCAGCGAAGCTATTAGTGATGCTGTTATAGCTAATGAGGGTAATATTTTATGTTTTCTCAAAATTTGAAATCTCCCTTATGTAGATTAAAACAACCTATTACGCATTAAGTATATTACACCTATAGCGAATTTTCAAGACTAAAAAATCTCCCGTAGTCCAATCAAATGTCGCACGGGAGACTTATATGCCATTCTTTTAAAGGTTATTATTGCTTTGGATGTGTAAAAGACTATGTGTTGTAAGAATTATGGGTAAATGATAGTATAAATAATGCCGTGTACCTCCAGCAGAAAGGAGGTGGTAGCCGTATGGAATCATTGATTGCTTTTCTAATCTCTGTGTTAGCAAGTGTAGTCGCCTACTACATTTGCAAATGGCTAGACAGGGACTAACAACACGGTACTAGCCTAAGTCTAACTCGCTTTAAAGAGCAAGAAACCCTCGATGCGCCTACATCGGGGGTTTCGTTTTGCCATATAGAACTATTGATTGCTTTTAATGCGTTTCCGCATATTCATAATACAATATTGCCATATATGTTTCAAGTGTTTTTTAATGCCTACACTTATATACTACCACTCCGACAATTATTCCGATAAGTATTATTGCACCTACTCCTATAAGGATGTAGAGTAATGTGGTATTAGCAGGTATTTCTTCCTGCTGCAAGATCTCACCACATTCAGTACACTTAATTACTCTAAGACCAGGTTTTATAAGAGAGGCATTCTGAGATACTTCCCATTTTCCTTCAGTGTGAGGGAGTTTATCTACCATCATGGTTTCTACGGGCTCTCCACATACAGTACAATACCTTACATTTCTACCTTCTTCGGAGCAAGTGGCTTCTTTCTCTGTCACCCAGTCTCCGGCTTTATGTCCAAGAGCAGGAATGACTGACTCTATTGTATCGCCACAATCAGCACATTCCTTAGTTTCTGTTCCGGTTTCAGTACATGTAGGCTCTTTGGTGACGGTAGATTCGTAATTATGGGATTTCATGGCAATTACTTCTGTATAGCTATCACCGCAGGAGCAGGTGTATGTCATTTCTCCGGCTTCGGTGCATGTTGCGTCTTTTGTGACTGTAGCTGTGTAAGAATGGGTGTGAGTTTCTTTTTTCTGTGAAGCACCTGATGATGAAGTTTCTCCGGTAACATTGTTTACACCTATTTCTTCGGCGTAATCATTGTACTTTTGTTGTAATTCATTGGCGGCAGATTGCGGATCGTTAGGATCGTAATCCACGCCCCATATTTCTTGTAAATACCTTATCTTTTCGTCTTGAGTTACAAAACCGTTTCCGTCATAGTCCATATCTCCATATTGATATGACCAGGTTTTTTTGATTGTAAAAATGGGAATTAGCATGGTAATTACAATGGCTATAACAATAACGCTAAATATAATATTGTATCGTTTTGTTTTCATGATTTATCCTTTCAAAATAATGTTTTACTGATTTATTACGCCTTTAGTATACACCATAAGCGAAATAAATGCAATACATTTATTGTTTGAAATGACTCTTTATTTTGTTATATGTTTCCTTGTAGTTACCGCATCTTAATAGCTCTGTATAGGTACGTTTTGCAATCATTGTATCAGATGATTTTATCCAAAGATCCAATTCTTTGTCATATACTGCATAAAAGGCATCCTGAATTGAAAATTCTGAATCTACGCCGCATAATATTGACAATCCCGTTCTGTTTATTTTGCGGATGTGTTTGTCTATATCTCTGGTGAATATTCCTTTAACCGGGGCGTAGACATATACAAAGTAGTAATTACCTAAAGCCTTAATCAGCTTATTGTCGGCATTCTTTTCTCCGATCAATGTTAATGTTTCTACAAGATTATTCCATGCACCATCCCAAAACTCTTTTTCAGGAAAGATTGCGCTATAGTCCATGACTTCAAATTCTCTTTCACTGTCATTTTGGTTTATCGAAGATATGAAGTCTTTAAGTGCTTCTACTTGCTCTGAGGAAATAACATCATCCAGTGATGAAAGATAATCCTCTACTCCCGTTATGTTCATGACCGGATAGCCGTTACTATTTATCGCCGTCTCAGGGTTATTGATTATTACAGCCTCTTTGACTACTTTTATATCTGCAAGCTCTTGGAATTTTCCGCTCTGTTTCAGCAATTCTCTGATTATAAGTGCATGATACCGGGTCTGCCCTAATGGATCTTGCTCTACAATCTTCCCATCATGTGTTCTGTATTCGGCTCTGCCAGTATCCACTGCGATTGAAGCATAATTGTTGTTCTTTACTTCAAATGTGATAATGCCTTTCTTTGAGATATATACAAGGTCATTCTCGCTCATCCTGTCATCCTGAAATGGATCATCAAATATGACGTTACTATATAAGCCCTCTGAGCCAACAACACTTTCAAGATAGCTTCTAATATGAGATTCACCACGATAGCCTTTGAGCAGCCTTTTTGCATCTTCTTCCAATTTTGTCAACGCCTGGTCTATGTATTCCATGTATAGGACAAATTTACTGATGTTTTTAGCGAGATTAAGGCATGTTTCTTTTGCTTCCGGGTCATTTATTGTATTAAGCCCTGACAAGCTTGCAAGATAGGACCTGTAATCCTCACTATGAATGTTTCCCTCGTTCTTTTGCTCATACATGCACTGCGAAAACAGCGCTTCGCACATGAGAAGAATGTCACTAAGTTTTGCTTTGGAAATACCCTTATACTCTACTGTGCCATCCTTATTAAGGCATCCGCCATAGGCCTTTACGAAGTCACTATTGGAGGCGGTTGTCATGAAACCATCCCAGGGTGTAAGGGAAAGCTTTCTTATAGCCTGTTTATGTGATTCAAGCAACTCTTGTAGCGCAGAATATCGGGAACAGATTTTCTCAGAATACTCCTTGTTTAATTTTATGATCTGATTCTTTGGCATTTCTGATCCGCATTTACTGCAAAAGCTATTTGAGTATTCTATTGCTTCACCACAGTTACTACACTTAGTCTTAGACATAAGATTACCTCCAAAAACATATATCACAGGATAAATTTGAACTTTGGTACACAGATGTGTTTGTGTATATTTCATTATAATTATTATGCGTTGTAGAATGCAACGGATTGGAAGTAATTCTGATAATACTATTGCTTCTAGCTCTTGCACTTGATGTTTAAATACTTTAGGATTTACCAGGGCAGATATGTCAGGCAATTAGCCTATATACTTGATAATAGGAGCGTTATCGAGGAAAAAATCCGCAATAATGGTATCGCTGATGATGGTTTAGATGATTAACATATTAGAAAAGGGATGAGGCAAACTTACATTGCATCATCCCTTATGTTTTATGTAAAACTTTCGATATTCTGTTTCTTTGCCTCCAAGCTTCGAAGCATTGCTGCAAACATTTCCTGCGTGGCCCGATCAGTAGCAACAAGCTTATCCATGCGGTCTAGCTGTTCTCCGAGAGCCTGTGTCAGTGGCCCGTCACAGCCCTCATTCATAAGTCTGTTATAGAGCATTATACCTTCAATGTACGTGCTTTCTCCTTCTTTTCCAAAGGACTGTCTAAAACTATCGGCGGTTCTTGTAGTAACTCTCCTGTTTTCAAACATATCTCTTCATCCTTTCTATTAACGGCACCAGTCATTTTCTGAGCCGCCGGTAAAGTGATCGCATCAGTTACACTCTGATAGTCAGGGTTATCCTGCGGTACAGAATACTCTATATGCCATTCCCAGTTATAATTCTGATTATTCCAAAGGATAATATCGTTTCTTACATCTACAGCCATATCCTTCCTTGAAAAGCTTCCGAGGACAACGAAATCTGACTGTACAGAAGTACGGGCAATAATATTGTAATTACCCAGCAATGTTTTTGATGCGCACACTTCCAGTATGTAGATATGCCTTAGATTGACTGCTATGTTTCTATCCTGCGCAATTATTATGTTTTCCATTGAACCTTAAACCTCTTTTACTTTACTCTCCTAAAATTCTCAAACTTTGACACTTCCTTCTGATACTCTTAGGCATCGTTATTCATCTGTTCTGCCAGATACTTGCCAGTGCGGGTACTTTATATCTGTAAAAGCTGTCTGTTGCATTACTTAGAGAATCTATCCGCTCTCTTAAATATCCGAGACCGCCTAAAGTATCATTCCAGAACTTCATGGCTTTCTCATTCTTATCTATCGTAACAAGTCCGATATTGCCTTTATGCCCTGCTATGAAATCATGGATTACTGTCGTCATAAACCTCTGATCCCTGTACGCTGGCATGATGTACGCCTCTGAGATGAACCATCTGCATCCCGATTCCATCTGCTGCTCTTCATCAAGATCCTGCACCATTAGAAAGCCAATAAGTGCATTTGTGTGGGCATTGCGGATAGGTTTCACTTCCATATCCGGCATCGTCATCATATCTTCGAACCAGCCTTCAAGTTCGTTTTCAAAGTTTTGTCCTGTATATGTCCACAGCTCACGTTTGTAGCTCTGGTACATATGGAACAGTTCTGTTTTTGTCTGTGAGTCCATAGGCCACTCTCCTATAATAAATGTGCCAGATTTGTTTATCAGCTCGTCTACGTTCACTTCCAGTGTATCTGTTTAACAATTCTTAAGCTGACTTTTTCCGCTTCTTTTTATCATTCTTTGGCACAGGAATATCTTTTATCAACTCCTGCACATAATCCCATATTTCCTTTGGAGCTCCACGGTCTGCTTTCGATTGGATCTGAACAACCTTGTATCGGCCTTTCTCCGTTATGAATTCCAAGGTATACCCTTTGCCATTATGCGTTAGATGGTATATAGCGCATCTGTCTTTATTTACATATCTGCATAGCTGGCAACGCAATGCCTCATAAGCTTTCCTTCCAGGATAATGCGTTTTCTAGTCCTGATCTGTTCGAAATCTGGAGGAAGCTGTTGCGCGAGAGCATTAAATTTTGAGTTTTTCGGAATCATTATCTTCGCCGTCTTGCTATTTTGATTGGCAAGTACAGTGTCAATATTCTGCTGCGTCATCTTTGTTATCGAACGCCACCTGAGACTTAGTTTTTCTTTTTCATCCAGTGTGTTTATAACATAGTCTTTGGTCTCTGTATGAATGTCGTTTCGTCTATTGGGATATAAGCATTCTAATTTTTTCGTAAGGTATTCTGTGACCACGGCCTGTGCTACAGCATTTGCTTTTCTTGCGCTTTTACATGTGTATCCTGTTAGAACATGCTGCGTAAATGCGTTATATAAGATGCCTTGTGACAAATCATCAACATATGGCCTTGTCTTCATATAAGCATAGCCGCATGGAATCCCCATCTTATTAAAATCTATATCCTCGGCATTCTTGTACAGAGACTTCATGAGCTGGTTGCGGTTCTTATAACCCATGCATGAGTTCCACAGAATTGACGGGAAAGAGCTGTGAGCATTGATCGTTTCCATGCAGTCTTTCACAAGGTCTTTATAAACATAGCTATCTTTAATGGCGGGAATTTCCAGGATTTTGTCAAGAATCTCCATCCCGTGATATGCATGGAACATCATAACTATATCTCGTACTGTCGCCTGTTGGTATCTGCTATATTTCTTTATATAGATTGAACCGTTTTCATAGACGATGATTTTGCCTGCATTCTTATAACCCTTTGTTATGATGCGTTGACCTTCATTATTTACACATACCTTTAGTAAGTTTGTACATGCAAATTCTATAAATACTGGCTTGTCTTCATATAGCTCTCTAGGTACTGATACGGATATTTTAGTTGAGCGAATATTGAGACTGCCTGTGAGAAGCGTCTTGTCTCTCATGTATTCAACGTTTTTTCTTTCTTGTTCGTCCTGATATTCTGTATATTCTTGTTCTTCACATCCTTTAAACAGCTCATGAAAGTATTCCGTCTTTTCAGGATTAAAAGCGTCTTCTGCTGCTAATATATCCTCCATGACGGTTTTTGCGGCTGTTTCTGCGGAAATACCCTTATTTATATAATCCTGGACATATATTCTTCCATGACACTTTTCTTTAAGAAAATCAATATATTCACTCTCTGTAAGTTCCTGACTGTTAATCCTGTCGTATTGAGCTTGTCTTCTATCGAGTTCCCACTCTGTTCCATAGTCTTCTTCAAGTTTCTGCTTGGCTTTAATCAGAAGCAGTAATGAAAGGTCTGTTTTGTACTGACTCATAAACATAGCCAATAGTGATGAATAGAATTTTGCATAGTAAATCAGAGTGTTCTTATCGAGCTTGTAATCATCGCAATATCTGCGCCTACTAAAACGCTTGTCGCTGATGATGTCTGGAAGGTGGAAATAACTGATACTACAAGTGCCGAATTCATTCTGGAACCACCCGGCGGTTTTGCAAAACGATTCATCAAGATCCTGGAGGTGGCTTCTAAAGCCGCGGATGCTGTTCATGGCGTCGGAGCTATTTTTGAATACATCCGGCAAAGATAGATATTCCTTATATGTTAAGAGCGTTTTTTCTCCAGTCCACAAATTGTATGCTGATCTGCCGAGTCTTACATATTCATATGCCTTGTCGGCGGGAAAGTCATTAATACTTTCAAATACTCTCAGAATTTCAAGAAGTGTATTTAACGAAAGGTCTTCCCTGGAGAGCATTGTATGCTGATCTTTATTAAGTTTTATCTTTTTTGCTCTTTCAAGTAGTTGTATCTGACCTTTTCTCATCTTCACCTCGTTTTTCTGTAGCTACAATCTCACCGCATACCTCAATCCCGATAATGCAATAGCCGTCCATCAAACCATATTCAGGACAATTCCTAAGAACATACGTGACAAGACATCTTACCTTACGGCCTGTATAATCACCATCCCATTCACACAGATCCAGGATGTTTCCAACCTGGATATTATCCTCATCTTTGCGAAGTTCAAATGGTTTTACACCTGTTACTACATCCTCATAGTATTTTGGCAGGATCTTCTTTTTAATATGCTTTGTTGTGGACTGTTCATCGGATAACCGTCTTGCGTATTCAAATGGTATAAACAAAACATCACTTTTGAGAAGTTCATAAATAGTCTTTTTGTCCAGATGAAGTTCTTCCGCTGCGTCCTGTACAGTAATCTTCTCTTTCTTAAGTAGAGAAATTACTGTTTCCAATCTCTTCTCTTCTTGCAGGGTGGCTTTATATTTACTCTCATCAAATTCTGCAAGGTTCATTTTTCCGCCTTTCTGATCCTTTTAATCCCTTCAAGCCCCACCTGGTATATAGCAGCCATCTGCCGCCCTTCGGGTGTCTTAAGGTCACATTTTGCCTGCATGTTTTTATAAAATCCTTCTGCAAGGTCGATTGTGTTCTTTGTGATGATCTGACCATTACAGTAAAGTGTACCGGTATCAGGATCATAACGGGACTCTTCGTATTTTGTCTGTGCATAGTCTCCCGCACCCATTGATGCGGCGAGCTGATTTATAAGGTCTTCTCTTTGTGCCATTGTTTCTCCTTTATTTTTACTGTCGATTTCTGTCCGGTCTGCCTTGCCAGCTCCTGCTTGCTCTTTGAGAGACATTTAAGTCTGTCGTCGCATTCCTGACATACCAGGTAAACAACTTTTTTTCCTGTTTCTGGACATATTCTGCTCATATTTTGTTCTCCTGAAATGGGAATCCACATTCGATCAGTTCTTCCTTAAACTCTTTCAGCACATCATCAATGCACCCTGTATCTGTCTCGAAGTAGTGAGGTCTGTTAAAGTTATACTGCCAGACCCATTTATCATCTTCCTGATATATCATCAGTACGCTGACATGTGACTGCATGGCGTTTGGATTAGATGTTATGCCAAAATCTCTTGTGAAGTGGCATTGTTTACAACAGTCAAAAAACTCATCTCTTGTCATTGGGCCCCTCTCTAAGCACTTCGGAAATATCTTATTGTCGATATGATGGTGGCAATCAGTACAATCGTTACAACACAGAAGATGTAAAATCCGGGAGCCCTTAATTCAATCGCTCCGTGATATACCTTGGCAAAAGGAGCTTCGTCAATCACAAATGCCGCCGCTGATACCAGAAATAAAGTAAGAGGCGGGATAATCTTCATGGACTGCTTTTGCTGTATACGCGTCCTGATCGCTATTGCCAGCATAATGCCAGCAAATACGAAACATATTGCATAAAAAGGAGCTATGTGTATCGATGTCGAGTACAGGTCGATATCTGCGGGAATTGAATCAATCTCCTGCATACGTTACCTCCTCAACTCTGTAATCATAGTAGTCATGGATTCCATAGGTTATCTCGTCTTCATTCTCACAAAACCATCTGTCAGCATCTTCTTCTGAGCTGAATCTCATGCAATCCTCTTTTTCGCAGGCATTGTTTATTTCGCCTTTGTAATATCCCAGATAGCCTTCATAATATTCCCTGTCTTCATGGTCATACCATCTGTTCCAGATGATGTATTGCTTTTCCATATCACTCCTGTGCCTCCCATGGATATCTCATTGGCATACCGCAGTCAGGGCACTTGTCCTTTCCGTAAGATTGTGGCTAATGACGGTGCTAACTCCTCCCTTCTTCGTAGAGGAAGGGGATTGCGCACCTATTTATTGTTCAAACATAAATGATCCTTTTTTTAATCTATATATACAGTGAGCTTCTTATTACAGCACAAGCATTCAACAGTCTGTGCCTCGACAATACCAGTCGGGGTGAACGCGTATGTAAACTGCGCACCGTCGAAAGCCTTGGTTTTGCATTGTTGTGCATGTTCATTAACCCATTTATCAATCCTCTGATCTGTTACAAATTGCATACACGGCCCTCTCTTTCCCCGCGCTTTTTACCAGCTCCATTTATAATTTGGGCAGTTCTCAGGTGTTACATTTGTCGTCGGATCTCTATACTCACAAGGAAGCGTCCTACACGTTGCACAGCGGTAGCCTGTATGGTTTCCATACCTTTTCTTACATTCAAGGGAACAGAATGCCTGTCTGCCCTTTCTTGCTATAAACCGCCGACCGCAGTTTGTACAAAGCCTTGATACGTTAGTGCTCATATATGCTATATATGTAGCCGGTTTACTCTACTGCAACATGAAATTCGCCCTTGTCGCAGCTAGTCTTTACGACAATGCCTGTAAACTGAGGGAATAGAACTTTTATTTTGTCTACATCTGAGGCATGATGAGTGAAAAGCATTTTACGGCCATTTTCGAGTGTCATATTTACATAGTTCTGTGCAGCTTCTCCTGCAACTTCGTCAATAGCTGAATATGCTTCGAGAACGGTATCTGTTTCAGAGATTATTCTGAGCAGTTCCTTATATGTGGTTGTTTTTCCTGAAGCCATCATGCCTATAACGGCAATATTTTTCTGTGCCTTAACCGCTTCCTTGAGCTGCTGTTCCTGTTCGTTTGTAAAAATAGTTGTGTTTGCCATGGTTGTGTTTTCCTTTCTGATTATTCGTGTGATTATCATTCTTCATGCGTGACGAAGAGAAAAAATTATATAAATATACTGTCGCCCAAATGTCACGACAACAGATAATTATATCTATGTGTTATTTGTCTGATGTTACAATATTGAATGTGAGCATGTTGATTTTATCGTCGGAACTACGCATTACTGCGCATACATACATATCAGTAGGTTTGATATAGGTATCGGCAGCAAATTGATCTATTAACGCAGAGTTAAAAGCGTTGTACTCTTTTTTAGATACGCCATTATCTATTACAAAGGTGATTGCGTCATCAGCAGAGCTGTTCTGAAGCAGAGATATTATATTTGAACCACTAACAACACTACCATCCCATGCCGTGTACATTGCTTCTTCTGTCGATACATAACACTGAGTTTTGTTTGTTACCGGTGCTTTCAAATAAAACAGAAAGAATATCAAGATAATAACAAGCATTATAATGGTTATGATAAAATTCTTACGTTTAATTCTCATTTTAAAGCTCTTTCTTTCCATAGTATTGTCCTTAGTTCTCTGTGATGCTGTAACACGCCACAGAGATATCGGCCTCACCCGAGTTGAGTGTGCACCCTCTTCTCAGGAAAGATCCAGTGAATATCGCAGCTTATTTCGCAGAGACAGTTTAGATACTGTTTGCGGGCTGTCCTCTAAGATATTCCTGGCAGAAAATCGTATAGCCAAAGTCGGTTTTCTATGCAAGGTGTCCATCGGCACCTGTGACTCCTCATGCAACACGGCATGTGAGCTATTTTGGATCGTCCACTAAAGCAGGACCTCTCTAAAGGGATTCTGTCATTTCTCGGATGGTGAGAGGACTTTCTCTCCCTAATAGGACAGACAGGAGTTGAACCTGTATTACAACCATATAGCGGCGCGTTCTTCCACATGAACTACTGTCCTAAACACTTGTGCTTTCTCATTTGTCCCGAAGGAACAGCGAGCTTTCACGGGCACTCCGAAGAGCTCCGAGGCATGTTCTATTTCCTAACTCTTTTTTATAAATAACTTGCGAGAAAACCCCTTCCGACAAAATCGGATGTGGGATGAATCGCCTTTACACGAACAACTGTTCGTGGTAAAATAAGTATATCGGAACCTTGAAAACTGTATATATAGGGTTGTGCCATGAATCTAACAAACCAAGAACCTATGGCACGTAAAATATACAAGGTGTTAGTTCCCACGCGCCACAAGCGCATATATATAACACTTAAAGTATGCCGAAGGGTTTGCCCAACGGAGTAGTGGCACCGTGAACGTGCCTTACTATACTGCTTTGGTATTGTAGAAACCATTTCTGATGCTATCAGTGATGGTGGTTCATATGTCTCCATTGTGGTGACAATGGAGTTTTTCTCTCCATAGAAGTTAAGACCATTTCCGCTATATACATCTGCATAGCAGCTCTTTATTTCATAACAAACGAATATTCCTTTTTCTATGTCTGACGCATAGGTGACGCCTGACGGCTTAAACTCCATCACGTCAATCCTCTTTGGATGTGATGTGCCATAGTCTAAAGTCACTTCCTTGGCATAATACTTCCGGTCGGAAAGTCTTGTCTCTATGAGTGTTTTTGTCAGAAATTTGGTTGTCTGTTTTCTATCCATAGCTAATTCAGCCTCTTATTCTTGTAAAAACCTTATCGAGCTGCGTTTCTTTTTCAGTAAGCTTGGCACAAAAAATAGTCAGATCCTCTTCGCTTTCATGGATTGATGGTTGGATTTCATCTTCATCTATATACTCAATAGGGTCTTTATAGCCATCCTTGGCGATCATATGAACACCGGCATGCTCTACTCCTGACAAAAGAAACTGTTCTACAGCCTCTCTCCTTGATTTTGCCGGATAGAAGCCCCAGTCGAAGTGCCCATCGTCGCACTTAAATGTAATGTAAAATGGATATAATTCTGATGCTTCAGGGATTAACTTCTCATTTATCATCTTCTTCTCCTTTAGACCCTTACTCAACATGTAGTTCTATAATAAGTTGCTTTGAATCAATTATGTACTTGCCTGTTCTTGTCGAAATTTTCTTGGTGGTCGTCCAAAAGCTTTTTAATGCTTTTGGTATTAGGGTGGTGAGTCAGGACTGTCGGTGTGTATGTATTTAAGATACTGTCTATGGTAACTTTTACATCTTGTTTTTTGATTGAAGGATTTGTTGCCGAACTTTCCATAATATTATCTCCTTATTGTTGACTTGTTTTTAATATTAGTAATCTTACAGTGGGCAACAAAACGATTACGATATATATAGTTATTGAAATTAGCGCTAAAAATATAGCCATGCTTACAGACGCTGTGGTTTGGATGATTAGTAATTTGATGATTGCAGGAAGAATGTTTACAGTTGTCCACATGCCATAAGAAACAGTGCATACTGCGCTAAGAATTACTAATAGAGTTCTGGTTTTACTCATATTTTTGCTTTGTCTCCTTTGCTTTTTGCTACAACGATTTTGGCAGCATTATTCATGTCTGCAAAAAGTTTCTTAACATCCTTGTTTGATAGCTTGTGCTGAAATACAATTGGAAATGCAATACCAGACATAGGCGCTCCTTCCTACCACCATTTTGAAAAGATGGATATAAACTCTTCTTTAGTTCCATAATGCTCAAGCCAGTATTCCTGACAAAGCCTTTTTATTTTAAGATCAAGCTCTCTATTGAAGTGGATTCCATAATCCGCCATGTCGTGCCAGTCTGCACGGAGCGGGATCAGGAAGTGATACTTCTCAGAATTTGCTTTATTAGCTCCACCAAATACATGATGTACATGAATATCCGCATTATCCTTATTAGAACCGGTTATGTAGCAGGTCCTTAAGTCATCCGTGAAGATACTTGCATAAGGATACGAGGGTTTGTATGCTGCCTGTCTCGGCTTCTTTGCGCTACTATTTTTAGACTTGTTAGTCACAGAAGCGCTTGCTCTTAGCGGTTTATATGTATTTAGCCCTTTTTTTGCTCTTAGTGGAGTCTTGGCTTTTAGTGGTGTTTTTCGCTTTAATGTAGAGTACAATAATCGCCTCTCTTTCTTAATACGCTATCTGTATATTATATTAGCACGACTATACAATTAAAGCAATACAAATATTACACCATTTAAGGCAACAAAAAAGAGCCTTTCCGTGATGGAAAAGCTCTTGATTGACTATTTAAGGTATTAAATATATCCGTGTTCTTCCCAGTATTTCTTGACTGCTTCTGCGGCATCTTCACCACAAGCATCTTCTATCTGCCGTCCGGTAAATCCTGCATCATACAAAAGTGAATAGAAATAATCTTCATCAGGAAGATATTTCTCTAGCCAAGCTGACAGGGCTTTGAGCCTGTCAATCTGGGTTCTCTGAGGAGATATTCCCTGAACATCCTCAAATCCCTCTACAAGCTCACTGTAATCAGCGCCGTAGATTCTTGAAGAATTGTTTTTGGGGTCATCTCCTGCTGCAATCATCTCATCGTCGGACGATGGAATACGGATATCCCTCGTCTCTAAGAAATCCTCAACTACTTCGACCATGTTTGAAGAGGCTGCCATTCTCTGTGAGTTTATCTCCCAGCACGCTGATGTGATAAACTTTATGAACTCGCCACCTCCCTGATCTTCAAGCTTGAGATAGTACTCTACAGAATCAGCGATATCGGACACCTTAATGGTGATGTCTTCTTGGCTGCCATCGAGGTCCTTGAAAATTACAAGAAACTCTGTTACAAGTCTTCTCTCCGGCTCAATCATGGCGTAGATGTCAACATAACCATCGCCTTCTTCCTTACCAAAAACACTTCTTGCCATATCAATAAGAGCATCGCACTCTATCATGACATCACATACAGGCTTAGGCCATCTTTTAGCATCCATCATATATTCTGAAGCAGTGTCAAGTTTAATATCAAATAACATATTTCCTCTTTTCCGACACTGCCCCATAGGGAACAGTGTCTTAGTTGTTCCCATATAGGGGTGTGTATAGTGTGAAGCCTCACACGACTAAAGTCGCGTGCTTCCATACCCCGTTTTCTAGGGCATGAACTCATTGACTACAGGTACAGCTTATACAGCGATACCAAGTTCCGCAGAACCCAGTTCTCCATTTAAGCTAATTAATGTAGCCAACGTGCAGGTGCTTCTCTTCGCACAACCAGGGACTTTTGCCTCGATGCGCTGCCTCTCCCTTGCGGGTAAGGTCTTTAATATCTCCCTGACGAAATATCTTGCACCTATGTTGTAGGACGCTGATAAGTCGCAGTTATAAATTTTACCATTTTGAAATTCACACAAAGAATAATTGTTACTGGTCTTTGTGGATTTATTACCCCTGAGTACGGCCCCGCTTCCATCAAAAGCAAGTTTCGATGTGCCCCATGCATTTATATGACTTACATGCATGCCATTCACATGAGCCTTATGTGTCACCATGGACTGTACGTAACGGGCTTTCCATAATGCAAGACGCTGTTTCCTGAAACCACGTTTCTTTTTGCCGATATCAAGATGTTCGAACACTATACAGTCCACATCATAGAGGATTGCCATATCCATGATGAATTTTGCCGTCTTAACAGCAATACCATCATTGACGCCCTTTGCGTACGCCCAGAGGTTTGACACTTTACGTGAACCGTGACGCTGTGCGCGTTTTATATGGTCTATCTTATGATTCAGAGAGTCGTATTCTTTAGGAAGTTTTAAAAAATGTCTTCCTAAGACCGTGCCATCTGACTTTAAAACAGAACATGTTGCACTTGAATTTATACCAAGATCCACTGAAAGTATCAATTGTTCCATTATGGGTGTTTCCTTAAGTTTAGACTTCTCTTCAAATGGAAAATCCAGATACCACTGTCTGCCACGTTTCATGAGCGTGGGTGCACATTCCTTCATACGTCCGCAGTGATGGATTATGTAGTCTACATCTGACTTACGTAACTGAACTGTTATCCAGTCCCATGTATTGTTACGGAACACTTTTAACTGTGCCGCATAGTCATCCTCACGGATAAACATATTGTCACGGTAGAACGCCGGGTAACAATATCCTGCTTTTGGATATGAAGGTTTTTCTCCACGGGTACGTGGATCGGATTCTTCCCAATTTGTAAGGTTGCTCTTATAGGATGACACTTTACCTATAGCTTCAGCTATGGCTGCACGCCTTAAGTAACAGGGGAATTTGTAAAATCCATGATTTTCCATTCCGAACGGATATTGTACATCAGGATGTTCTTTTGTTGATACAGTTACTGACTCAACCAGTGTTTTTCTTTCTGTTAGTCTGTCCGGTACTGATATCAGCTCCCATTCCTTTAAGCAGACATCTATGAAGAAATCTACAGCGGAACGGTATATACGTATAGAATCTTTAAAGATGTGCCTATATTCTTTTATCTTCACTGAATACGCAGATAAGACTTTCATTCCGCTACTCCTTTCTTTATTGTTCTGCTTTTAGCGGCTAACTCACGACTAAAGTCACGAGCATGCGCCGCCCTTTTTGTCAAAAATAAGATTACTTATATGTCTTCCATTTGCCGTTTTCAAAGACATACACATAGTTGACATCGCACTGAAGCATATCATCTATAGTCTTGAAGAATGCATTGTCTCCCTCGCCGTCAATGACGCCTCCCTGGTATTTGTGAAGCAATAGATAACGACCGTTTGGAAGTGCTTCTGCTCTGTCGCCCTCTTTCATATAGTCGTTTATGCTTCTTGGGCCAAGGATTGTTGAGAAACTTTTTGTCTGGATCAGGCTCTTTACAGAGGCCTCATCTTTAAAATAAGTCCTGAGTTCTTTCCCAAGATGAGAAGGCCCGCCGTCATTCCAGTTCCAACAAGTCTCATACCCGCCTTTTACGGGAAGTGCGATAATAGCTCTTGTGCTCATATATTTTCCTCTCTTTCATTGTATTTTCCTTCTTTAAAAAGCTTTTCTATGGCATCTACAAGCTCTGCATAGGAGTGCTTGCTGGTCTTGTAATCAGCCTGTACTTTTCCGGGCTCATACCATTCAACAACTATGCCTTTTGCATCATATGATGCGCCGTGAAGGGCGTATGAGTTGTCAGGCGTAAACCTGTATCCGCAAAAGCCTCCAATGCCAAATTCATTTTTAAGCTTTTTGATCTTTTCCTGTTTGGAAGCGCCGTTTATGAAGAGTTCTAACACTCTTTCCTTGCTTCCAACATAGCTTCCTAAATGTCCTGCGGCGAATCTGAGAAGAGGATCAAACTCTTCTTCAATACTCTGCGCAAGACTTCCGAGATAGTCGAACAGATTTATCTGCCCGGCTATCTGAATGTCTTTTGTCATTAAACACCTCTTCCTTCGTAGAACTCTGAGAATTCTCTCTCAGAAAGTCCTACGATTTTTGCTGCGATATTGCGAAGGGTGACATAAAATTCTGTCTCCCACTCGCCTCCGGTACGTTCACAACCAAGGTCATCGTCCCACCAGGATGCACCGTAGTTATGTGCTGCCTGTTCGAAAAGCGCAACATAGGACTTTATCTCTTCCTTATCACCCTTTTCAAGAATATTCTCAAAAGAGATATAATCAGCGTATAACCGCTGACTACTGAGAACATCTTCCAATGTGGGTTCTTTGTACCACTTGCTCTTTTTATACTCTTCGCTATATCTGTCCTTTTCCTCCTGAATTAACCGATCTCGGTACTTATGAAGTTCCTGTATCATCCGATATACCTCCAGATGTTACAGTCATCCATTTCCTTGATAAGAGCTCTTGTGCCGTGGTCTTTAGCATACTGAAGACATGCTCTGATATTCTGAGTGATGTCGTCAGTTTCAAGACTGTCACACCTGAAAGCTATCTCATCAAGAAGTTCCTGAGGCACGTTATCGATCTCATCAGCACTGATGTTTTCCCCATCATAGAAGGTAAACTTCTTCCATTCATCAAAGATGATCGGCTTAAGCTCTTCCTTTGAGAGAACTCTCGGTCTTAAGGTAGCCTCGATGTCATCCCCAAGAAGTGTCTCTCTATGAGTAGAATCTTCTGTGGTGGCGTCGCCCCAATTTACAATATTGATATTTTTGCCATCGGACTCAGCCATCGTCACATCAATTTCAACATCGTGCCCCTTTGGCTGAAGCATCACGCAGATGCCGGGATGTTCAGGATCGGTAAGACGATATGCTCTTAAAGTTCCTACTTCAGTATGTACTTTAAGGTCGGCTACACATGAGAGCTGCTTGCCTGTGTATTTTGTGTACAAAGCTTTAAGCTTGTCAGCTTCTTCGTCTACCTGAGTCTCAAAGAGCCATTTCATGTATGCAGCATCCTGATACTCTGCATCGAGGAATTCTTCCTTATCTGCAAAAATCTGACTGCCACCGAAGCCTTCCTGATACAGAAAGATATCTCTTGCCTGCATAGCTGCTCTTTCAAGATCTGATGCATCGAACACATGCCCGTGGCCATACTCACCATCTCCAAAGTCTTCAGGATCAAACATATCCTGCTCGTACTTCAGCATTACCTTGTAAAGATCATCAAGACTATATCCATGTGACATCATCCACTCAAGCTGATAGAGCTTATAGCAGCGGTCTTCAAAGATTGCCTTTTCAGCTTCTTCTCTAACCTTAGCTGTCACATCGTCGTACATGCGCTCAACATCCTGTACCATTTTAGTTATATCGCATGAGATATTGCCGTAAACATAGTGTTTCTTACCTATGTTCCATGAGAATGAAAACCATGAACCGGCCTCGTCCTCATGTTTAAAAACAGATATATCTTCAGATTTTGTGAGATCGAGAGAAAGATTTATCTTTCCTTCCTGCCTTGGCTGAAGGTGAATAAGCTTTCTGAGCTCTGTGCAGATATAGTCTATAGTTCCTTTTCTTACGTCGATTTTCTGTACAATTATTTCCATTATGTTTTCCTCCAAATATAACTGCCCCTCGATATCGAGGAGCAGCCGTTTACTGTTATTATTGTGGGGTCAGTACGCCACCTTTCCTGTTTCCCATATACCTGTTGGAAATCCTTCTCTTGAAAGATCTTCAAATGAATTGATGTTCACATGGTATGACGGGTCAACATTTCCGTTTTTCCACCAGCCCACGGAAAGCTGAACAAGGACTCCATCTCTGGGGCTTCTATGAAGACACTTGAATTCTTCAGAATCCTTTAAAGTGATGTAGTCTATCTTGCCAGCGATAAGCTCTGAAAGAAGTCTTTTCATGATCAGGTCATTCCTGTCGCTAAACTTTTCATAGGGCTTGTACTTTCCAATGCATCTGATGTTGCGACATGCTGCATCATGCAAGTTTTTAAGACGTACTTCCATGGCAGCCTCCTTATGCGGCTAAAGAACAGAAGTCAAGCCTCTTAAACTTCTTCTTGCCCATTATTGCATCTATACAAGCAGCAACAACAATCTTGTCTTTAACATCGTTAAAGAGTGCTTTGGCAACATCCATGGATGAGCACACCTTTTCCTGATCAAGGTTGTATCCCTTTACGATAAGAGTATTCTTCTCATCGATAGCAACATAAACCTCGCCATTTTCTGTGTCCCATGCTGCAAAAGTCTTTAATACTCTCTTCGGCATGGTCACAACTGCCTTGATTGAAAACAGGCTCTCATCAAAGAGCGATAACTGTCCCTCAATGTCATAAAGTTTCATTTTAAATTCCTCCTTATTTGGTTTGGTAGTTTATTGGTGATTTATGTAAACGCCGGAATCGGCGGATTTTTAATAGATAGTCATATAACGCAAAAAAGAGCCACGGCTGAACTGCCATGACTCTTAAATGTTTTACGTATGCTATTTGACGTTACAAACATTATACCAAAAGTGTATTTTATTTGCAACTACTGAAACTCAGGCTGACTTATCTTCGAGAAGTGCTACATTATTGGCATCAAACAGATAATAGCTTGTATTGGCCATTGTCTTATTGTATGATGCTTCGCCCTCGAAGTCGTCGATAACTGCCTTTTCTTCTGCATTCATCTCTGAGTACATCTTCTTTCCATAATCCTGAGGAAGCCATCCCTTCTTCTGAGAGCCGAAGATATTGAATTTCTTTAACAGCTCCTCGTCTCTGAATACGATATGGCATGTCCCCTTCTTATAAAAAGTGATGTCGAAGTACTTCAGACGAATATTTTTTGTCTGTCCGGTGCGCTTTGCATAGCTAAGAGCTGAGAATACGCTTATTCCATCAGTAAGACCACCATCCAGATAGTTAAGGGCCTTCTCGATATCTGAGATTTTCTCAACTACGCTGTAGTTATCGGGCTGATACTCTTTACTGCCCCATCTTGACCATACATCTGCATAGAAAGGTATGATCACCTTCTTGTTTATCTTCCATGCCGAATTGGTCTTCCATCCGTTGTAATAGTGGATGTTGTTTGATGAGTCATACCATGAGTACTGATGAGAAAGCTCATCAAACAGCTCGATGATGCAGTCCTCGATGCCTTTCACAAGATTCTGATTCATCTTTATCTGCATCTGCTTTATGTTATAAACAGAAAACTCATAGTCCTTAAGCTCGTTGACTTTGCTTAAGAAGTCTGTTTGCAGATTGGATGTCATCTGTCCTGTGATCCTCTTATCCTTAAACAGAGCTGACCAGTATTTCATTCTTTCCTGTTCAACAAAACTGTTAATGGAAAGCTCATATTTGTTGCTCTTAAGTTCAAGAATCGGGTGAGAATACTTAGAGTATTCCTCATCCAGGCTATCAAGAAGCCTTGGCGCAAGTGCCCTGTACTCTCTGATGAGTCTTATTCCGGCCTCAACCTCAATCTCGTACCTCTTTACGATAGCTTCAATGAAGTCATTGGGTGCAAGATCTGTGATGTCCTCCTGATAAGTTCCCTCAGAATAATACTTCTTTTTAAGTCCATCAAGGATATCCGATGTATACTCCGGCTTATCGTAGTGTACCTTTACCACAGCAATCTCTACATTAGTCTGCCTTTCTGCTGATGAAAACTCCTGCTGCATGTACTCAATAGAAGCTCCTGCCTTTTCAAGCCTGTCTACAAGCGCTTTTCTAAGGTTTGCATAAGGATTTCTTATTGTCTCAGCATTCAGGATAAAGACTACATCGCCTCCTGACTTTTCCTGCATGTCCAATGCCTTCATAAGGTGCTTGTCGCCTTCTGAGAAGGGCGGATTTGCAATGATAAGGTCGTAGGTCTTATTGGTCTTATAGGTAAGGAAGTTGTCATGAACAACTCTCATATCCTGACCGATAAGTGTCTTCTGAAGTGTTTCATCCAGTTCGATGCAGTCAAAAGTGATACGACTGTTGTAGTGAGGATAGCTTCCTGCCACTTTTTCAATATACTTTACTATATCTCCTTTGCCCGCAGATGGCTCAAGGACTGTTCCGATATAGCGGTAGTCCACCCCATCAAGGATTTTATCAAGAAGTGTTTCAGGTGTCGGGTAAAATTCTAATAATTCCATTTAAAACCTCCTAGTACCCCTGCCATAAGCAGGAGTACATTGAATCAATGTTTCCTGCTTTAGGCAGTTAGTTACCATTCAGTTTTAATTGTATAGCGCTGCCCTCTTTCAAGGATGCAGATTTCTTCAGGATATGCCTCCATCTTGTGACCGTCTTCGAACTCGATATTCCAGGCAGGTAAGCATTCAAGATCCCACTCAGGTGCCTTGCAGCGTCCTGTTACTTTGAAAGGCTTTCCGATATAAGGAATATCTTCTTCGTTATAGCCTGATACATCAGGAAGTACTGGCTCAAAACCAACCTCTTCGTAGATTTTGAAAGCCTTATTTACATAGCCCTTCTCATCCTTTTCAGAAAGCTGGTCCCGACCATCGCCATCCTTAAGATACTTGGCATCGAGCTTTTTGAACTTCTCAGAGCCTAAGTCAATGAGTATCCGTTCGAATGTGGCGATAACATCACGGTCTCTTTCAGATGGCTCATCGACTATCTCATCCTTAAAGTCTTGAAGAGCTTTGTTAGCCTTTCCTCCGGCATAGCCGATATACATTCCTGCGACTGCATCATAATCTGTGCTGTCGTTAAGGAAATGATATGTGGCTTCTTCTCTAGCATTTTCCTCGGTGTAATCTTCGTCATCAGCATTGTTTTTCATTGCCTCATCCATTGCTTTTGCAAAGACGGTCTCGAAATACTTCTGATAATCTTTTGCGTTCTTAAATTCCATGTTGTCCTCCAATCTACAGACTCCCCATAGGAGAGTCTGCATGTAGTGTTAACAGTTACTCTCCCTTAGGAGACTAATAAATTAGTTATTTCTGAGGGTAGTCTCTCAGAAGCTGTTCTTTCTTTGCTTCGATAATCTTATCGGGATCAGTACCAAACCTGTTAAGCGGCCCGGTAAATGGATCTCCACAATACCAGTAAGCTGTTCCGCCATTATTGATATGCTCCATGATGCTTGTAGGAATATCCCTTTTATCAAAGTATTTGTTATCAAGCTGTTCCTGAAGGTTATCCTTAGTTACCTTTGTGAGGGTAAACAGGATCTGTCTGAACTCATCGACTTGATACTTGAGACGGATATACCCACCTTCATCTGAAAGAAAAAATTTTCCATTATCTTTTTCCTCAAACCCTGTATATGTTACAGGGCCGTTCTTTATCTGTGCTATTGCCATTTTAATTCCTTTCTTCGCTAATCCTGATATGTTCTGGTCTTATTTTCATGGTGGTATAGACTTCATAATCGCTTCCTGAGTACTCCAACTGATAATCATCCGGAAGTGTAATTTCAAGGATTACAAGGTCATCGCCATAAAAGGGTTCAAGCCATATCGGAATCATTTCCTCAGCGTCTTCTAGTGTCTGAAATAACCAAATTGCTTTTTCCGACTCGCCCATCTCAGAAGCATATGCTCCTTTTTGAGGTATAAGGCCTTTTTTAAAAATGCCATCAAGATTATGACTAGGGGTTACGTGGTATAACTTCATGGTTCCCTCCATCAGTCTTTCTCATAAAAAACAGCTGTATTTCCGTCAAGTGCAAGGTAATAGTAACCATTGCCACATCCACGGTACTCCTCCCTATAGAACGCATGGTTCTTGTCGGGCTCATAGCTGAATGAGTTATCATAACTTACGATAACTCTTCCCGTGTCATAGGTTCTTTTCTCTGAGAGTGCTCTGGCGATCTCCTTCTTATAAAGTGAATTTGAATAACCAAAGTACATCGACTTGAATGTAGGATCTGAAAGTTCACCGTAGTAGTCTGAATCAACATATCCGTCCTTATCGAAAAGGAAAGGATATTTGACAGCGTAATCGCCAAAGAAAGCCTTTCTTTCTGCTGCTGTCTTTGTCTTATCAAACCACTCATTAGGCCTGCTGTCACAGATCCTGCAAACAGCTTTGTAATCCTCATAAGTCATCTGTGAAAGCCCGGTATAGACCTTGAGAATTTCCGGGCATAATCCCGACTTCTCCAAGATATTCTTTGCTTTGACGATCTTCTTATGCCACTTTTCTGCCTCATTAACAATTTTTACCTGATAAGGAAGCTGCACGAATGCTTCTTCAGAATATCTTCTGCCATATCTCGAACGGCGTGGAGCGAATACGAAGATTGTTCCACCCTTTTCCTTCATACATCTGACATTCTTTTTGTTTTCATCCAATACAACAAACTTCCCATATTCAGGGATAGTGTCGAGATAAATCTTTGATACCATATTTTCTCCAATCTCCGCTTTCATGCGGTAAATCTGTTTAATAGTTATTTATTTAAACGCCCATTAGGACGGAATTTAGGGAAATCTATTTGAAAACGTCAAAAAAGCCGCTTACAGGAATGTAAACGGCTTAATGATTTTAACTATATTTTGTTTGACGTTGCCTATATTATACTATAAGTGTAGTCTGTTTGCAATCAGTCATTTTTCTCGTCAGGCTTAGAGTGAGCAGCAAATTCAAGACCAAGCTTGATGCACCTTTTTACCTCAGTAATAAAGCTCTCTTCACTTGTTCCTGCGTAAGCGCCTGTTGAGCCATCCTTATTTACATATACGATATCGTATGTCATAGTGTTTTCCTCCTTAATCCATTCGTACACCAAATGAGAGATAGTTTTTGTTGAATTCCTTTGTATATACGAAAATCCAGTCTCCGTAGTAGTTTGCAAGGTCATCCTCGGTTTTTCCCTTGAAATGTTCCTGAGCCTCTGAGAGAGTCATGCCCTTTGTTTCCTTGGTAAGCTCCTCGATGGCCTTAGAGTATCTGTCCTTAAACGAATATGCCTCGTCATCGTCATAGGCGATCTTCATGTTGACATCTTCATTATCCAGGCAGTTTACTCCTTCAAGCCTGAAGACTATGCTGCCGATCCTTATGGGCTTCTTTGACTCTTTCTCAATATATCCTGAGATAGGTTCTACAGGAGCTGATATCTCACATTTTGTATAACAGTCTGAATCAGGAACATAAACCTCTGAGGTATTACTGCAATCAAGATATCTGTTCAGCCATGTTACATCACAGTCAGGATATTGCTCGCAATATTCATCATATGCAAACTGCAAAGTGGCTGTGATATCTTTCACGGTATCTTCAAGGCTTTCAAATGCATACATCTGATCATCCCCGAGATTATTTGTGTACTGGTAGCCATAAAGAGGCGTTAAGCTGAAGTGCTTCACGTTCTGCTCTGACAATGCCTTGTCATACACTATAATGTCGTGATAATTCTTAGAATGTGAATCAAGCCTTTTAACAAATCCTTCCATCGGCTGACATCCGGGTGAGAAACCTCTTAAGCGCATTCCGTAAAAATATTTCATTTTAATTATCCTCATAGCATCCCCCTATGCAGGGATGCTTAAATCTATTACCCCGCATAGAGGACGTTGCTATTCAGTTTTCAAGAGCCCATTTACTATGTGGCAGAATATATGCTGCATAGTTGATTACCTCTCTAAGGGAATCCCAGTCGAGCTGCAATAAAGAAGTAATGCGTTCTTTTCTGCTGTCAACTTTCTCCCACCAGTGAGGATAGGTCTCTTTTATTTTGCCTTTGTTCCACTCATTAACAAGCCACCCAAATCTTTCCGGTCCGATATTCATATCCCACCAGTTGTTATCCTCGGTGTCTTTGTTGCCCTGCTTGTCCTCAAACCATGTCTTGATAGTATCCGGGGAACAAACCTTAATACAGAACATCCGCTGATTTGTGGATTCTTCTTTATAAATTCCTTCTTTGATAAGCGCCATTTCAAGCCACCTCCTGCTGTCTCTTATAGTATTCAGCTCTTGCATCCATGTAAGCTATTCTCTGAGTCGTGGTGAATCCAAGCGTATCAAAGCACTTATTGATATCACTCTGAGAATCCTCATAAGATACTGTTCCAAATACCGAAAGAACATCCCAGTCGGCCTGAAGATTTATAGCATACTCGTGATTGTACATCTCATAAAGGAATGCTGATTTCTGATACTCATAGTTATCAGCAACATTTTCCTTCTGAGCGTTGAGCTTATCCAAGAGCGCTATATGCTTATCGACAAAGGATTTAAGGCTTTTATCCATGTAGCAAAAACCTACACGATTGAAGATCATCTCCCCAGCCTTTTCTCTTCTTTCTTCTCTCTCCTCATCACTACCAATGAAAAACATAGACATGTAGTCATGCTGCTTTGCATAGTAGTTATGAAGAAAATAACTCTTCTGCTGATAATCGTCATAGCTCTTAAGTGGCCCTGCAATCTCTTCTTCTGTAAAGAGCTTGGTGTTCAGTGTGTCGATATACCACTGCCTTAAGCCTGCAAGGCCTCTTTCCTTGAGGATATAGCTGTGAAGATGTCCGAAATCATCGGTAATCTGATTCTCATTCTTGAATACAAGATAGCTGTATCCGCGAAGAGGACCGAAATCGATGAAATATACATCGTAGCCTTTTACCTCCATAGTCTCAATGGCGATGCTTGCTGCATCTGCCTGTGAAAGAGCTCTGATCTCGTCATATGTTAAGTTATTTTTATCCATTTTTCTCCATTTAGCCCCTGTAAAAGGGCAAGGTCTCTTGATGTTATCTCCAACCTGATGCCCTTTTTGTAAGGGTAAATGTCGTATTTTTAATCAAGTTCAAGGTAGTCGTTAATACGATCCGCCAGCTCGTCGCACAGGCTTAAAATTGTGTTAAGAGCTTTGTCGCCCTCTGCTACACAATCTGAAGCCTCATTACATCTGTTAGCGATGTATTGCAAAAGCTGACGGTTGTCGTCTGACAATCTTCTTGCCATGATAAGTTCCTCCTTATGCTACTATTTCAACTTTAGTTGCATATTCAATTCCGGCATCTGTTTTCATCTTGTTTCCAAGATAGAAGGCCTTGGCTTTCTGTGAACACAGCCTGATCTCTGTGGAAATAATCTCTCCATCAGAGAAAAATACCCGGATTTTTCTGATGGGTTCCTGGGTTGTGATTGCCTTAGGCTTAAGCGGATATATACGATCAAGGTAAGATTTCTTTACGCTTGTCGTGTCTGCGTAAACTTCGAAGTTCTCATTCTTTACAGAAACTGTTTCCAGCCTGTAATAGTCGCCGCATCCGAAGATGTCAGCATAGAATCCCTGAAGATCGTGGATATAATCAGTCTGAGTCTCTTTGCAGAATGCCAAAAGATGCTCTGTGATTGTCCTCTTGGTGAATTTGAACTCTGTAAGATACAAATATCTATCCATTTTATTTTCCTCTCTTTCTTTACGCGGCTCTTGATACAAGGGATATTCCAAGGATTGTAGTCGTAATTTCTGAAGCATCAGAAAACGCTGAAACCCTTGCACCCCTCCAAGATCTGTGAGTGTCGTTGATGCCGTTAAGAAGCTTTATAGGGATAAGACCCTTTATCTGTGCAAGTTCTACGAGATTATTTGTGTAATCGTCCAAGAACACATCACCGGGTCTTACTGTTACTCCTGCCTCTTCTATGGCTTTCTTCTTGCTCTGGCCATAAGGAACAAAAATCATGTTCTCCTTAGGAATGTCGATTCCCATTTCCTTGAGCCAGTACTTTTTGTCTTCAACAGCAAAGTCCATTGATACTACTGCCGAGCAGATGTACACATTGATCTTTTCGCCGTTGATTGTTTTTTCTTTAAGGAGCTGCTTAC
Organism: Butyrivibrio sp.; assembly: GCF_017940685.1. Taxonomy (GTDB): domain Bacteria; phylum Bacillota; class Clostridia; order Lachnospirales; family Lachnospiraceae; genus Butyrivibrio. Next base: position 26,394 of record NZ_JAGAYD010000244.1, read on the forward strand.
AGGCTCCTACAACGTTATTTAGTTTTTCTAATGTCCGTGCATAACCAGGGGCTGACCACACATCCGGGCCAGCCTCTTTATTAAACACAGACAATGTTCCGTCCATGTCGAAAAATATGTTCATGTTTTTCTCCTTATTTGCCTATGAACAAACTGCCGATGCCGCCAAAAATCTGAATACCAGCTGCGGCCTTACCTAAAACAGTGCCCCTTACAATCGCTGCACACAAAGGGGCGTTTACGATACCAAAAACAAGAAGCGTAATTGCTTCAACTACAAGAAGTGTGATCCACATCTTGATATAAGTCTCTTTTCTCATAAAGTAGCCTCCTTTCTGTGGCTTTTGAAAGAAATGTCGAGCCTGTCTGCGATAAGCTCATAGGTTTGTCTTGTTATTATTACGTCTTCTCCTGCAATTCTTATTGTTGCGGTCTCCTTGTTCCGCCTGATGTAAGGGCGGCCCTTAGGGGAAGCGTCAACAGTAAGTCTTGCATGCTCGCCTCTTGCAAGAGCCTTTAAAAGTGTCTCTACAGAGCGGCAATGTTTTACGGGCGCCTGATACATAAATGAATAAGCTACCATACGTAATTCCTCCTTTACGCAAAAAAGACCCACCGGGCCTTCCTTTCTAAGATTTTTATAGTTATTTATTTAATCGCCCATGGGGCGTTATTTTAATGGGATTTGATAACAGAAAAAGAGCTGCTATCAAGATAGCAACTCTTATGGTTTGACGTTTAGTATTTAACTTTGAAATTATTATACTATGGGCGTAGTATAAATGCAAGCATTTTTACTCCAAGGAGGCATCGGAAAGTACCAGATAATATGCGCCGTTTTCCTCATACGAGCTGAATGTTCCTGTCACAGTTATCTCTTTTCCATCCTCAGGATATCCATCAAGGCTTCCTACTCCTGTAAGCTCATATTCTATGCCGTTGGCACAACAGGCTGTCGCATCCTGGATCACGCATGAATAATATGCAAGGTTCGTGGTCTCATCGATGAAAATAGAATTATTTCCTCTCATCTTTATGGTCTTGCCGAAGTACTGGTCCGGCGATGTCATCATGTTATAAACCTCTGAATATACGAGCGTACTTGATAGCTCTGTAAGGTCTATATCAACATCGGATGTCTTTTCTGATGACTCTATTGCCCGTTCTGCTTCGTTGACCGCAACAGCCTCAAGGCCCGGCATTGTTTCCTCAGAATCTGCTGTCTGTTCTTCAAGCACATCTTCTACAGTCTTTGTACCGTTATCTATCCGTGATGCCTGGTTGTTTTCACTCCCGCACCCTGAAAGCATTACTGCTACTGCTGTCAAGGCAAGTATCTTTCTTATTCTCATCTTTTCACCATTCCTATTCCGTGGCATATAGCAAACGCCACTACATCTACTGCTACTATTGTTGACCCTACAGGAGTCCCCATAAGGATAGATACTATTATCCCTGTCAGTGCCGCAAGTACGGATATGATAGCAGAGCAGATGGTCACTGCCTTGAAACTCTTAAACATCTTCATTGCTGAAAGTGCCGGGAAAATGATAAGGGCTGATATCAAAAGTGAGCCCACAAGATTCATGGCAAGCACTATTATCACCGCTATAACTGTGGCTACTACAAAGTTATATTTTTCTGTTTTTACTCCTGTTGCCTTTGCAAAATTTTCATCAAAGGTGAGGGCGAATATCTTGTTATAAAAGAATATAAACAGCACCACTACTGCTATTGATAAGATAACACAGAGATATACATCGGTTTCAGCCAAAGTAAGGATTGAAGTCGAACCAAAAAGTGTTGTGCATACATCTCCTGATACATTAGATGAAGTGCTAAATACGTTCATTACAAGATACCCGAAAGCAAGTGCTCCCACTGAAATCATGGCTACAGCTGCATCGCCTTTTACCTTGCTGTTTTCATTGTTTTTAAGGAGCAGTATCGCACTTATTATCGTCACAGGAAGGGTCAGCAGCATCTTATTGGAAAGGCCTGTAACCGCTGCTACTGCCATAGCTCCGAACGCTACGTGCGAAAGTCCATCTCCTATAAAAGAAAACCTCTTAAGCACAAGCGTTACTCCAAGAAGTGAAGAACAAAGCGCTATAAGGACTCCTACAATAAGAGCATATCTGACGAAGGGATATTGCATATACATAATGAGTTTATCCATTATATAAGCCCTCCCTTCTTTTCTGAGTGTTCAAGATATTCCCTCTTTGTTCCAAAGAACACACTTTTGCCTATATGCAGGATATGACTTGCATACTTTTCTACTTCAGATAGATCATGGGAGATCATGATTATCGTCGTGCCACTTTTATTAAGTGATTCAATCAGCTCATACATATCTTTCATGGCATTAAAATCAAGACCTGCCACGGGTTCATCCAGTAAAAGGATCTTATCTGTTGCACATAAAGCTCTTGCAAGAAGGACTCTCTGTTGCTGTCCTCCTGACAGTTCCCTAAAGCATTTATCCTTGAGGTCCGATATACCCATCTTTATTATGTTCTGTATTGCGTTTTCCTTTTCTTTTTTGGTATAAAACGGCCTTAGACCACATTTATTTTGAAATCCTGATAACACGATCTCATATACTGATGCTGGAAAGTCTTTTTGAACCGGTGTCTGTTGTGGTAGATATCCTATGTCTGTACGTTTTACGCCATCAGAAAATGTAATGTCTCCGTCAAGTTCCGGGATAAGTCCAAGGAGTGTTTTCATCAGAGTGGATTTCCCGGAACCATTCTCCCCTATTATGCACAGATAATCACCTTTACTTACTGAAAAGGTAATGTCCTGTAATATGGGCTTTCTGTCATACCCTAAAGTTACCCTGTCAAAGGTTATCTGTTTTTTCATTTCAGAGCCTCCTTTAACACTTCAAGGTTAGACGCCATTATCCCAAGGTATGTAGTTCCGTTTTTTACATCCTGACCTGTTACCCCCTGCATTGAGTTAAGAGAGAGAACTTTTGCGGTCTTTGACTCTGAATTAAAGATAATGGTATCTGCTATCTTGTGATTAGTGCCTTCAATAGTCATGACACTATTCAGTGACAGTTCATCAAGCTTATTTGCAAGGAACGTGATCGTCTCAAAGCTTGCTTCAGTTTCGGCAGAACATCCTTTGAAAGCTGCATAATAATCAAGTCCATAATCTTCTGTCATGTATCTGAATGGGAATCTGTCTCCGAAAAGAAGCGTCCTAACTCCCGAGAATGAAACTGCTTCACGATACTTGGAGTCCAGTAGTTCAAGTTTTTTACTATAGGCTGCTGCATTGTCTTTATAGCGTTTATTGTTGACCTCATCAATTTCAGACAGCTTTTCTGCAATATAATCTGTATAAATTTTTGCATTCTTGAGGGAAAGCCACACATGTTCGTCCATCTCAGGACCTTCTTCCTCTTCGTGATCTTCCTCTTTTTCCATGCCTTCTTTTTCTTCCTCTTCCAGGGCATTTTCTCCAAGGACTTCAAGAAGATTTATCGTTACAAGGTTTTCATTGGTGTTTTCTTTTAAGATGTTCTCCACCCATTCATCCGACTCGCCGCCAACATATATAAACATGTCGCAGTTTGAAACTGTAAGCACATCTTCAGCCGTGGGCTGATAGTTATGAAGATCCACTCCGCTATCGAGAAGTAGGGTTAATTCCATATTAGCCGGATTGCCTCCGAGAACATTTTTTGTCCAGTCATATATTGGGAAAATGGTTGTAACTACTGATAATCTTTTAGTAGGAGCTGTTTGATTTGTATTTCCGCATGCAGAAAGTAAACCGGTCAGCATAAATCCGGCAAGTAGTAATGATATGAATTTGCGCATAGTATTGTCCTTTCTCAACTAAAGTTTGTAGTTATCTGCAAAGAGAGATGGGGCTCAACGATCTATGCGTACTTTCTGGGTTACGAGTGTAGAATTGATGAATATTTCTGAGAATATGGCTACTGCCTTTACAGCGGCGACCACATTAAGAAATGCTACAAGAGTAAAAACCTTAGCTGATGTCCTCTGCATAATGCTCTGGCACTCTTCTATCTGGGTGCATATAGGACATCCGGATTCTGCTCTTTGGTGTGTGCAGCAGATATGTCTCATGTTCCCGGCGAGGAAATAAGCTGAAAATAGCATGGTAAATACAACGGCTATAATGCCGATACATCCAACAAGGCTATTTACTTTCCTATTAGAACTACCTGCCATATCTGCTCCTTATCAATTATTGCAATCTTATTATTACACCATTAGTGTATTTCTGTCAAGAAAAAGCCCACAGGCTTGCATCCTGTAGGCTATCTGTTTAGCGGTTTTCGATTGCTTTTATCGACTCTCCAAGGAATCTTTCTTCTTTCTCAAGGATTACTTTTGGGGCTTCCATCAATAGCAGTCTCTCAAATCGCTTAAGTCTTCCCTCTAAAAGCGCATATACTTCCGGCATACCCATATCCTCTTCAAAAGACTTATTAAGGTATTTAAGAGCTTTGTAATATGTCTGCTTAGATAATCCCCTTTCTTTTATTAAGTATGGCACAAGTTCATCAGGGATATATTCCGGTCTTTCCTCCCACGGATCTGAAACATGTCTTTGTGAGAATACTTGGACCGACGCTTTGATTCCTGTCAAAACCTGAAAGTTATCCGATGGGATATGTACTTGGTAAAGCGTGCTTCCATTTGCAATCGAGATATCTCCGTTAGAGATTATGAAGTTCTCCCTATATGTCCTATACCCTGTGAGAGTCAGAACCCTCTTATCATGGATGCTGTAAGCTGAGACTACATCATTTTCGTATACTCCTGTAATGATCAGTGGTCTCTTATTGTTCTTATGCGCTTCATCGCATGCCTGTGCAAACTCATCCATAAGCATCTTTTGAAGGTCAGGCTTATCGCGAGTGAGCCACACATCGGGTCTGAATGGGACGAATTCTGATACGTACAGGAATTCTGACGGGTCAATTTCATACCTTTCAGGCAGTATAGCAGCATAGTATTCTGCATCCTTGTAGTTGTAGAATCCTGTCACCGAATACTCTGTATCGGGAATAACGTCCACGTTGAGCCCGAGGTCACAAGCTGCCAGGATGTGATTTCCCTTTTCATCAAGTTCTCCCACATAGTGCGCCATGATCTTGTGAGCCATATCTCCCTCAAATATGAGTGGTGTCTCGTCTGTAGCTTTTGTTAATAGTGACTGTAATGTTGTGATTTTACTCATAATGATTTCCTCCTTGTTATGAGTCTGTGACGCTTCTTGCGCCCGTTTAATTGTTTTCATAATAAATATGGAATATTGGTTCTCTGATAATAGCTAATTCTTATCAGTTGTTAAGATTATGTGTAAAAGAATGAGTAATAAAATTAGAACATAGAAAAAGAGCCCGGTATTCGGACTCTTAGAGGGAACATATTATATTTATTTTTTAGCATAATATAACATAATGGGTATTTTTGCTGTACAGAAAATTTTTCTGTACAGGAAATTATAAAATTCAGCGAGAAAACCCCTTCTGATGAAGTCTGATGAAGTCGGTTGTGGGTAAATTTTTAAGGTAAATGCAACATCTTTATAAAACAGATAACGGAGCGGATTTTGGCGTAGTTTGCGCTTAAATTCACTCCGTTTTTCTATGGGAAATTTATGGTTTTTGCCGCATTTTGCCCGATTTTGTACATAGCAAGCAGGCCCATTTCTGAGCCTGTCAGAGTAAATAGTACATATTAGAGCGTTGCAGTTAATCTGAAGAAATAGTCTTTTTTAAGAGCTTTGGACTAAGAACTATATCCTTGGGAGAGATGTCTTCAAGACCTAACAAGGTAAAGAAATCTTCTGGGTACATTGCTCTTGCTACAGCGTAAGGAGATTTGCCGTGAAGCTCTTTTCTTGTATAGCTGTTGATGTGATCCATCATCCTGCTGATATCAACCTGAGAAAACGGCTCAAGGGAAGTACCTTTTGGTATGACATACCTGATAAATTCGTGATTTTTCTCGCAGCCGCCTTTCTGCTCGGGATGATTGGGTTCACAGAAGTATATGAACGTGCGCTCATCACCGTTTATAGAGCGCTGCATTCCGTCGATGTCAGCAAACTCATGCCCGTTGTCAGTCAAGATATACGGAAACATCTCTTTGAACAGCTCAGTTCCTAGGGCTTCTTCGATCATATCGAGACAAGCAACCACATTCTCAGATGTCTGGGACTCCAAGATAAATGCGAGTTGTACTCTGGAGACAGGAAAGAACAGTGTTAGCAATACTGCATCTGAATCCTTGGACCCTTCAACGCAATCCATCTGAGGTATCTCGATAGGATTATCTTTAACAAGTTCCAAGTAATTGTCGTATTTATGCCCGTCTTTTACGACCAACATCGTCTTATAATCTTTTGGGCGTTTCTTTCTCTGACGGCGCTTTACAGCGTTTCTCAGATCAATGTCCCGTGCTTCAAGCTCACAGCTCTTTATCATCCTGCGGAGCGTAGATTCGCTAACAGGAAGGTCGTTTGTCTGAACTATGTGATAAACAGACTGTCCGTTCATTATCAATGGAGAGACTGTTTCATCGAGATTTATAAGTTCTTCCGCTGTCAGGTCATACCCGTTCCGGCTTTCTACAAGTGTGTTGCGATACTCAATATCTGCCTTGGATGCCTTGTAAAAGAACTTTCCATAATGACAGTTGTAAGTCCTGGGGCAGCCATTACAGAGCTTTAGCTTGCGGCCAATCAGTCTTTCACAGTAAGCCTTGGAATAGTCCGTACAGTACTTCCTTGCCTTGGAACATGAGCGACATTCTTTCTTGCAGCTTTTGCTGCCACATACATTCCTGGCTTTACAATCGTAAAAATAGATGCAGTCACAGGGCCTTGTTTTGTTCTCTGTTACATGAGTTTTTATCTCGCGGGAAATGGTTGATGGAGATTTGTCGAGACGGGCCGCTATGTATCTCAGAGACTTCTGTTCATTGAGAAGTGCTTCGATCCTGATGCGATCATCCTCTGTGAGATGTTTTTTAGATACTGGTTTTTGCATAAGTCATCCTTTCCACCACATAAAAGACACTCTCAGTGAATGCTCTAAAGGGTGACTTTAACCAGACCATCAGATTTTCCTTGCTTTTTGGATACAATAGTGGTACTGTATACCTACAAACAAATGAAAAACATGGTGGTTATCACCAAGGGTAAGGGCATCAACTCAAACAGACGGCGAAATCTATGGGAGTTGGTGTCTTTTTATGTGGTTATACAAGGTTATGATACAACAGAATAGATTGTATGCGATTAATCAATTCAGACAACTGGTTTCGGCCAAATCGAAACTAATTGTAGTTTTTGGTGATTGACGGAGGATCGCATTTATGGATGATAATCAGAAAAAGCTTATTGAAGAAACTTTTAGAAAGAATACAGGAAAACTTATAAAAGACGCCCGGAAAAAGAAAGGCTGGAAGCAGGCATACCTTGCTGATAAGGTCGGTGTAAGCCCCAGTGTTATGTCGGATATTGAAAACGGGAAGATGGACATGCCACTGTCACGGCTTGCCGTAATAAGTAACATCCTTGAAATGGACTCGTATCTGTTTAAGGATGACCTGCTCATAAGCGAGGTGCTTAAAGCCCTCGCTGAGTATGGGTATAAGGCAGAGACCCATAAGCATGATTATGCAGAAGATATTTTTATTCCTGAATACTACACTATGAGAATATTTGCGGTTAGAAAAACACAGGACGGACCACATACAGAAACCTTAAAACCGACAGAACAAGAAGATGCTATATTCAACAAACTGATAGATCAGGCGCAATATATTTGTCAGAAGGAAGCCCTACTAAGAGCATATACGCTTATAAATTTCTGTGGTTGGTACATAGATACAGATTTACAGACAGTTGCCAGAGCAGTTTGCAGATATGCCATCAATGTTTCAAATTCTGATGATAGGGCATGGATGAAGAATTACTTAAATAAGTGTAGGCATGGCATTGAATAAAAAGAAAATCCCCAGATGCGATTGCATCTGGGGATATCTTTTTGAAAGCCATAGTTTCATTTAACTCAAACGATCATTTCATTTTCAGAAAGGAGCTTCTTAGCGTCCTTATATGCTCTCTGAGAGACCCCAACAAGCTTGCAAGTGTCTTTTAATGACATTTCGCCATTACGCATTGCATTGTCAATAAGCTCAACTATATCGAGAGCTCTCTGAAAATCAGCTTTCTCTTGTGCATAATCTTCAACTATCTGACACATACGACTTACTCCCTTCTTGTTTTCTTTGTAATACTTCACTTCCTTTGTAAGGTTAGGGAACTTGGTATTATCTACCTTCTCTTTCTCGAAGCACTCCATGAGTTCTGAAAGAGTTGTTCCGTCCTTCACAGCAGTATTCACATAGACTTCAGATAAACCATTGTTTACCATTTCATAGCCCATGCCTTCATCTGTTATCACTGAATGTACATGATAGATATTCCTGTTCTTTTTAAATATATCGAACCGGGATATGAATACCATTAGCAGTGTCGGTACAGATGAAAAATCACTACCTTTTGGAGTTTTATTGGCTGTAATAAGAGATGCATTGTACCTAACACGCTTGACGTGATCATCGTTATCCGACTTTTGCACTTCTATATTACAGATCTCTCCATTTCCCAGGATGCACAGCGCATCCAACCTTACTGATCTGCCGAATAGATTTTGTATGCCCCTTTGTGCCACCACGGTTTTTACAATCAGCTTGTCATCATTTAATATTACTCTTAATATTTCCTGACAGACTTTCTTGTTTTCCATAAGTCGCTCAAAGAACACATCATCTATCGGCCTGAGTCTTTGGACTTTTTCAAGAGTTTCCTTGTTACTCATCATATTTCTCCTTTTACTGAGTCTTGTTTATAGTTGCATATATAATCAGAGACTCAGCCATAGGCGGTCCCTGGAATAAAGTGTTAATAGAGACCTAATCCCTATGGTAAAGGAGATGCTCCTTTATATTGTGTTTCCGGCTTTCAATTTCTCCGTTTCCATTCTAGTTTCGCTATTAATATAGCATATTGAAACAAGAATAAAACGATAGCCTCCTTTTCGTATATAACAAGGAGCTCTTATATGCACCCTGTTCTTCAATACCTTTTGATATTGGCCTGCTTTTAAAGCATTCCTTTATACAATAATTGCCTCTCGCAAGGACTGTGCAGACTGTTCAATCGAACAGAAAGCTTCAAACGTGGTTGAGAATCCAACGCACAAAATAAGCATAAATATTATACTTATATTATAGCAAATCCCTCAGAATACGCAATTTTCTAAAAATCGTATAAATATAGCTCCGAGAATAATTCTCCGAGCCTGTTTTATAAATCTTTATATGACGTGCTGAACTATTTAACTTTTGATTCGATAACTTATAGCTACATGTTAAAACAAAATGCTTAACATGTCAAATTATGCTTATGCAAATCAGACTAAATGCAACACATATTACTTATCAAAGTAAATCGAACAGCTTGTTGCACTTACCTTGAAAAATTACTTGAAGTCGGTTGTGGGATGAATCGCCTTTACACGAACAGTTGTTCGTGATAGAATAAGTCTATCGGAACCTTGAAAACTGTATATAGGTGGTTGTGCCATGAATCTAACAAACCAAGAACCTATGGCACGTAAAATATACAAGGTGTTTAGTTCCCAAGCGCCACAAGCGCATATATATAACACTTAAAGTATGCCGAAGGGATTTCCCGACGGAGTAGCGGCACTGTGAACGTGTCTTACTATACCGCATGGTATTGTAGAAACCATTTCCGATATTGTCGGTGATGGTAGTTCATGCGCTTATTTTAGTTGTACCACGGATGACTGTAGGAATACTTGTCACATCCACTGCTTCGACAATGATGCTATTGATTGAGTTTTCCTCGCCATCTTTACCTTTTAGATATGTCTCCCATGCTCTTTTAAGGGTATTCATGGCCTCATCTTCATTCTTTGCATATCCGGGCATTACCATGGATGCGGTTCCGTTATCAAAGTTGATCCTGACCTGTACAGAAATGTTTTTGCCGGTATACAGCTCATCTACTACTCTCTTACTCCAAGCTTCATCAAAATTCATATATAGTTCGTATTCTCCTATCGTTTAGTATCAGGTAATTGTTTTCCTACAATTTTACTTGCGGGCCAAGCCACTGTCAAATTGCCATCCTTATCCAGCTCGCTGCACATGGTATCATAGCCCTCATGCATAAGCTCAACAAGAAGCGATCTTGCCTGCTCTGCGGGCAATGTTTTGGATTTCTGCCAATCGTTCATATTATTTTCCTATCCTTTGCATCTAAAAAGGCCTGCGGGATATACCTCACAAGCCCTTCCAGAAATAGGAGGTTTATATGCTATATGGCAAACTGCGCATCGGGGTAATACGCAGTTAAAAGCAAATTTACTCTCTTGTCTTTCTTAGCTCGTACTCATAATTGGCCATAATAAGGTCTTTCTCGTCGATCCCGAGCTTTTCTGCAATCTCTTCTGCATCGCCACCATTTACCTTGAGTGCTGTGACCATAGTGGCCATATAAAGCATCTCTGCGGCTCTTGGAGCATTCTCAATAAGAGTGGCAAATACTTTCTGCATTTCCTCTGAGGAAACATCCTGATGCTTTGCGATCTGTCTGCAAAGTGCTGATTCCTTTTTAAGATCAATCTCTGCAAGAGACTGTTCCGGGCTTCCATTTACTTCTGTCAGTGCATAAAAAGCGTTTGGTTCGCCTTTTTCATTCTCAAGTGTTGTTAGTTCTACTTCGTTTGGCATTTCCTTATCATCCTCCTTGTAGTATTCATTAAGATCCTCAATAGTTTGAACCATTGTCTCTTTGGGCTGAGGAGTTTCAGCCTCAGGCTCGGAAGTGACCTCTTCTGCTTCTGAAGGTGCTTTTTCCAGCTCATCGGGAATTTCTTCAAGTTCCGGTTCTGGTTCTGGTTCAACATCTACTGCCTTGGGCGGAACATAAACAGGATCTTTTTTCTCAGAATCATTCTTAGTATCTTCATGGACAGTAGGAGCAGCTTCCTTAGGTGTATCTTTCACAGGCTCCTTCACATCCAGCTCTTCTTCGATCATCTTCTCAAGATTATTCTTCTTTTCCGGCTCCTTATAATCGGGTCTCTTCTTAATGAAACTGCCTACCTTGTAAGGATGGAAATTGGGCTTTTCTGTATCCAGGTCTTTTCCCTGTAATGTAGCTGCAATATCAAGAGCTTCAATAACCCTGTCGATCACAACATCAAGCTGAAGAGGGGTTGTCATCTTGGGAAGCCGTACTGAATTGTCTCTTCTTCCATTAAACTCAACAAATACATAGCACTTCTTAAACTTCCTGACGATTCCTACAACACCCTGATCTCCGTTGTAGACTCCAAACTGTGACTCCGCATAACCGTCTTTGATGGGCTTCATGAGCGCCGTGGCGATAATCTTCGCCTGTTCCTCTGTAATCTGCATAAAATCCTCCTCTGATTGATACGCAAATGGTGTATTATTGATATGTCTAATATACACCGTGTGTGGAATAATTGCAATACTATTTTTATGCGCATCGCATTTTATCGCATTTCTTCAAATAATAAATGTATTGCAAAAATTATCCTTTGGCTGTATAATATGACTATAAAATAAATAATTGCTTTTACGGGCATTGTCCCAGGAAGGATCATATAGATGGAGGCTAAGAAAATTAAGATATATATGAGTGAAAATATGAGGGCTGAACTCGCCCAGGAAGTTGATAAGATTGATGTCCCGGAGGTGAGGGACTTCTGCATAAATCTTATTGAGAGATTCGATGGGAACCTTGAAAAGAATAAGGATAAATATAATAGCCTTCTTAAAGATACTGAAACCGGTTTTGAGCATCAGGAAGTTGATGAGAATGCTGAATATATGTTTATCATTGATTGTCCGGTGGCCGTGAAGGAATATATCCAAAGAGAAGAGGAAACTTTTATTCCCTTCTCTCTTGAACAGCAGATAAAAATACGTTTATGAGAAAGGATAAAATGAATATGAATTATAGAGATAGCTTTGGTGAAGTAAAGAAAATAAGACTTTCTTCTGAGGATTATGCGGAGCTTAAAAAGGTTCCTGAACAGGTCGCTGATCCCGGTCTTAAAAGTCTCGTAGAGGCTATGATAACTGAATATGACTTAAAGAAAGCTAAGTATATTAAGAGATGTGAGGACTCTGGAAAAGAGGTTCTTGATAATTTTGGAACCGGATTTGAGATATATGTCCCTGAATATCTTAATAATAGCATCAGTAAGATTTCTGAACTTGCTCCTTCTCTTAATGACTTCGTAGAGCAGTTTTAAGAAAAAATAAAGACATCCTTGGGAATAGCCCCTTGGATGTCTTTTCTTTTTACTCTACGACTGTTGCAGTAACAAAATCAAAAGGAAGTCCCGTGATTTTATTTCTGTAATCTGAATCGTGCTTCTGAAGAACGAACTCATAAGCTGATACATTCTTAATAGCTCCATTCTTCTTTATCATGCGTCCGAGGTTTTCATCAACAAAATCTTCTGATGTAAGTCTTGGTGATGCGGCAGGATCTAAAACCCATTTTGCCAGCCTCTTAGCCTCATACTGTGATGAAAACATGTTATCAAGAGCAATGTTGAACTCATTTTTGCTGGCAAATGTCGAACAGATTTTGTGCTCTCTTTTTGCTCTTCTAACTAGCTCTTCATCTGTGAGGCCGATGTGATACATTGACATGTGGCCGCCTGCTGCCAGGTCAATAAGCTCATAATTTACGAGCTCACCTTTACGCATGATTTCTTTTGCGAGTGCTTCAATTCTTTCTTCTTTAGTCATAATTTATTCTCCTTTGACTGTAAAAAGAACCCACGCCCCCTGTAAGGCGTAAGGTTTAACAAACGCCTTTGGCGTGAACACTCATTTTGGCAGGAAGTGTTCTGTAACTAACGTAAAAAGAAGCCATGAGAGGTTAATCGTCATGACTTCTTTGGCTTTTACTATGCTATTTTTACGTTAATATAATATTACTACGCCTGTAGCATATTTGCAAATGAAACTTAAAGTTTCCGTACACTATTCATGACACTTATCTAAAGCAGATAGATACTGGGTTAGAGGGATAATGTACGCTTTTTCTAAATCGTACATTAAGGTAAAACATACAAATGGATTCTGATACAGAACGTACATTAAAATGGCAGGGTGCCGAGTCGGTTTTAATGTATGTTTTTCTATGGAAATATTATAACACTATTCTGTCATGGCTGGCGGTTTTTAAAAGCCAGTTTCATTCAAGATACACTTTGGGGAAGAATATTGAGGTAAGATGCTTTATAATATAAAATCAGAAAACAGATGGAGGTTATCACGAATGTTATCACTTGATGAAAAGATAGATGCAATAAACGAAATACTCGGCTTAAAAAGCGATATCACAGACAGTAATATATCAAAACTTCATGAGGATGAAAAAGAGTCATGGTTTAAGGGATGTGTAATTTCGTTATTTGCTAAAACCATAATGCATGATAGAGCTAAAGAACAGATTGAAAGTCTGAATCTTTCGATTGAACCAAAAAGACAAGAGGCTTTTATTGATAAGGTCTGCTCAGAGTCACTCCTGCATTATGAGGATAAGATTTGGGATAAGGCACTGAACAGCATTATAAAGAATATTGCTAAGAATGAATGGGCAAAAATAGAAGCCGGACCTGAAAGGAAAATATCGTCACCGCAGCAGTTCAAGGCCTACTATAATGTCAAAGGAGACTATAAATGGCTTTCGTGGAATCAGGAAGGCGAAAACAAGATGGATTTTGACTATATAAGAGAAATAACACCAAAGTCAGTGAGGTACTCCTTTGCTGGAAAAGATAATGCAGAAAGAACATTTAAGCTTGATTTTCCTTTTACCACAGAGGAATACGATGATTTCATGGTAAAAGTAAGGCTTGAATGGATAAAATACTGCGCGAAATATTAAAAGAATGGGATTATCTCAATAACTGTGCTCTATGTAAGCCTACTGAAGTATCTGATAAGGCAGAAAGAACCGTGTGGTGGATATGCCCCAATGACACATCTCATCATTACCCTATGTTTATATCTCAGAGGGTAGAAATGGCGTATCGTGGCAGAGAAGCATGCCCGTATTGCAGAGGCCATCGCATTAAAAAGAGGCATTTTTGCTAAACTAAAAGGACTATCACTTTATGCATCGGTGATAGTCCCTTATTGTTTTCAAGAAATAATGTTCATTTTTGCCCCGAGAGTTTTAAACCATACTTTTAACTTTTTTTATTAAATAATGTTCATAAATGGCTCAACCATGCGGGGTGCCAGATTTTTTTTTATATTATTTCTTGCTGCCGTTTACAAGATCCTTAAGCGCCTTACCTGGCTTAAATTTAGGTGCTGTAGAAGCAGGAATCTTAAGTGTTGCGCCAGTCTGAGGATTCTTACCAGTTCTTGCTGCTCTCTTAACTGTCTCGAATGTTCCAAAGCCAACGAGCTGAACCTTATCCTTTTTCTTAAGGGCCTTTGATACTGTGTCTACAAAAGCGTCAACAGCCTTACCAGCATCCTTCTTTGTAAGTCCCGTTTCCTTTGCAATTGCTTCGATGAGTTCTGTCTTATTCATTCTCGATCTCCCTTTTAATACTTAGATTTCTTGGTTAATAGTTACGTGTAATCGCTTTACTGTTGGGTTCTATCACTCAACTAATAGTATTTTACCACGATTAGTGTACTTTGGAACACTAAAATGTATAAAAATAGCGGATTTATGATGATTTTTCATCAGTCAATTCTTTATACATCTGCATCAGCTTTGCCACACAGTCAGCTTCAGTTGTAGTTTTGATATCAAACCCATAGGCCTGCATTACTGCCCGGTCATTCGCCGTATGAGCTTTCTGAAGTTCTATTGGCATCGTCAGAGGATCATATAGATCTGCGAGGCTGCTATCAGGGTATAATGCTCTTGCATCTAATATCCCCTGTGCGGTTTCTTCGATCTTTCTTTTCTGTTCATCTGTCGGCGAGGGCCATGGGAAGTTGTTGTAGACAAGAGTATTCGAATAGCTATAATCGCTCTTTAATCTTCCGCATATTGCTCTTGTCCATGCCATGTGTATATTTGATGTTATAACTCCGAAATGGTATATACCAGCATCTTGCATAGCGAATATTTTATCTCCTGGAATAATATCTTTTGAGAGGTAATCTATTGGAATATACCGTCTATTCTGAGAAGAAACCTTTGGAATTGCAATATAGTCACTTTGGGGTTCCAACATAGTTCCGAAAAGTGTCGGAGCAGCGGCAGCTTTTAAGGTGTTATCTCTTTTACTGTTCTGCCTAAATTCTTTAACATTCTCAACCCTTTTAAGGATTAAGGGGCATTTCTTTATAAGACTTGGATCTGCTTTATTTAACCAAATGCAATACCTGGGCTTTCTATCTATAAAGTCCTTTCCCATCATATAGGGTTTTATTAAGCTTGCAGCTTGTGGTTCGGAGCGTAGCAATTCTGTTTTTTCTTCAGCTGTAAGAATGTAGTTTCCATCGTCCAATGCCTGCCCGCCAAGATTTATTACCGGTACGTCCGATATGGGTTTTGTTCTTTTGTCTATGAATATATTGTCAGCATCTAACAAATATCCATTTATATTATGAGCTATTATTTTATTATTGCCCTCATAAATGTGTTTTTCACAAGATGAAACAGTTTTGCTAAATCCTACAATGACGCAATGAACATGTGCTTTGGTTGATGCCTCACTATCCCATATGAATGTGCGATATGCAAAGTCTATATGCAGTCCTTCATCAAATAATGGCCTCCAAAGGTTTGAAACACTAACGCCTTGGGTTATAGAATTTGTTGAAACCAAAGCAGCTTTTATATTGGTTCCCGTCATGTAATCAGCTGCTTTTTTATACCAACAACTGACATAATCAAGATCCCCAACACTTTTCCATTTACTTCCAAATATTGACAAAACGTCTGCTTTTTGTGCAGGATTCATCCATCTTGCTCCTACGAAGGGAGGATTGCCTATAATATAGCTTAATTCTGTGGGTGGAATTATTTCATTCCAGTCTATTTTTAGAGCATTGCCTTCATGGATATTAGCATTGGTCTTAAGTGGAAGAAAATCAAGACTCATAGATATGATATCTTCTGTTTCCTTCATCATCTGAGATTCAGCAATCCAAAGTGCAGTTTTTCCCACAGTAACAGCAAAATCATTTATCTCAATGCCATAAAATTGCGATATGCTGACTTTAATAGGATTGATGGCAGCTCCAAATATAATCTGACCATCTATTTGTTTCCTATCACAATCAAGGATATCCCTTATTACAAGATTTTCTAATCTTCTTAGGCTTATATAGGTTTCCGTAAGGAAGTTGCCGCTGCCGCAAGCCGGATCAAAGAACGTCAGCTTTGATAGTTTATCCTGGAATGCTTCCAGTTTTGCTTTTCGGGTCTTTTCAATCTTTATTTCACTTATCTGAGCATATTCATCCTTAAGGGCATTAAGGAATAATTCGTCAGTTATTTTATGCAGGTTTTCGATGGATGTATAGTGCATACCACCGGATCGCCTTGTTTCTGGATTGAGTGATGATTCAAAACAAGCTCCAAAAATTGTTGGTGATATGGTAGACCAGTCAAAACCTTCACTTGCCTTATTGAGCAGAATGTCCCTTATCTCGTCTGTAAAGTTTGGAATTTCAATGTCTTCCTTGGCAAATAAGCCTCCATTGACATAGGGGAACTTAGATACCTCAGAATTATCATATGGATCTCTGTCTTCTATCTTTGTATCAAGCACTTTAAACAGCTCTATAAGAGCTTTTCTCATATCCTTTGCTTCAAACTGCTCCATATAATCGTGGAACATGTGACCGTTAGAGCCAAATATATGTGCATCTTCCGCATAAAGGCAGAATACAAGGCGGACACAGAGCATGTTGAGGCTCTTTAATGATTCTTCGCTGTCAGGATTGATATATTCCTTATGGAGAGCGTCATACATAAGGCCTACGAATTCCCCGGCTTTTACTGATATCTCCATCTCTGTGTTGTGGATGATTTGTTGCTTTTTATTAACCAGGAACTCAAAGCTGCTGTACTTATTCGGAACTTCTGACAACAAGAACTTTACAGGTTCAGGTTTCTTTGAATCCATGTCATAAACCCATATTTCGCCAAAGTTTGAAAGAACTATCCATTTAGCTTTTTCAGATACCGGAAGTGAATTGTCATACATCTTGGCCTGCTCATAGGGAGTCATCCCGTCATGTCCCTGTTGTGGTTTTGAAAGGTCTATCTTTAAGCTCTTTTGCTCGATTAAAACCCTTGTCTCGGGGATATAGGCATCAATGCGCTTGGTGTTTCCATCCGGTCCTATTACCTTTTTCTGAAACTCTATCCTATCGGTAACATTATCCACTTCTAGGATATTCTGCAAGAATTCGATCCAGTATGATCTGTCGTCTTCATCTTCTTTTCCTCTATTGTTCCACTTATTAAAAAACTGTCTCGCAGCTTCTCTCCTATCTGATTCCATCGCCATTCTCCTTTATCGGGGTGTCTTTATACCCAAGTTTGTTTCTTATATAGCTACTAAGGCTCTTGCCTTCTGCTTTAGCTTTTCCTTTGACTTCTTCCTTTTCTTCAGGTGTCAGCCATACATCCGTGCGCGAAAGCTTTTCCATGTATCTCTTATTACTTTTTTTTCGTTTTTCTGTGTACTTATTCGACATAAAATACCTCTTAATAGGTCTGCATTAACACATATACTATACCACTTATGAGCGCATAGGGATATGCGCCATTATATACAATCTAAAAAGCAGTAAATTGTGCATTCTGATATGGTTATCAAGTTGCTCTTTCCTGCCGATATATGTAGTGAAAGGAGAGATTGCTTATGATTCTTTCAAACAGCTAAGATAACGTCACTGTGGCAAAGTTCCCGGTGGCGGTATTTTATTGCCAAAAAGGCCTGTACAGAAACTGCGCTACAAAATCAGATATCCCAAATTATAGGTAAAGGCTTAAGTGTTATTATGCCTCCAATATCCCATATTATAAGTGCAAACAAAAACCTGATGCTATAAGCATCCAATCACCCTACAAGGAGGGCTCTAAAATGATTAAAAAATTCAATGAAACTGTTGACAGAATTGAAGGAAAGCCGATTTCACGGGATATGGCAAAGTTAATAACTATCGTTCCGATAGTGATTGCCATTGTATTGCCTACGATAATACTAATGGCCATGGCCGCTTATGAGGTTGGCCGTATAAGCATGATGGTGGGCTAAAAACTGCAAGAGCTCCTGGGGATATCCTGGGAGCTTTTTTGCCATAAAAAAGACCAACAGCTTGTGTGCCATTGGCCTTTATAATCTAAAGAAACTATAAATTATTTTGTGAATTTCATGCAGCTTTTTCGCTGCTCTCTAAAAAGTTTTATAATCTTTTTACTTTTTAGATCTGCTAGTGTTTACCGTATGAAGGCTAACACCTTTTTATGGTCTTCTGCTTCTGTTTTTGTGATATAGGAGACAGAGCTCACAGGGTACTCTGACTCTTCAAAATCAGGTCCAAGTCCTGCCTGAAGATAGCCGTAGGATATGCCGCTTTCTTTGGCAAGAACAGCTTCCTCGCTCATGAGCTGCATGCTCTGCCTGTTGTTCTTTGACTTAATTTTCTCAAGTTCACTACTATAGCTTCGTCTCATGATTTCCTTTCCTGTTGGCTTCACCATATCTCTATGGAAAAGAGCCGCCTTCCGGGGGTGGTGGAAGGATGGCTGAAAACCGTTAGCCAATACGATTTTCTGTGTTCGTGTGGTATAGGGAACGGATAGTTTTAAGGCATACCGCATCGGCCAATTACTTAGCTTACTGCCATGAGATTGTCTATGATAGACTCTAAAAATTCTCCATAAGCTTCAGGGATATGACCTTCTTCTATCTCAGAATAAATAATGTCTATTCCGGTCTTTACATCTTCCCTGTCCTTATAGGACCTCTTTTCAGTAATGGCACTGAAGATATCCGCTGCCGATACAAGAAGAGCTCCTTCTGATGGGAAATTACCATTATAGGGATATCCTGAACCATCCATTTTCTTGTGATGGTTTTCAATCATCTCACAGATAACTTCCGGTATGAGATAGATCCTTGCCATGTCAGCTCCAAGTTTGGGGTGCTGTTGTATTACCCTGAACTCTTCTTCTGTCAGTCCTGATTTCTTATGGAGTATTGAGTGAGGGACAAACATCTTTCCGATATCGTGAAGAAGAGCAGCTGCAACGACGTACTTTTTATTTGTCTTTTTCACATCAAAGTAGCCTTCATCAACTGCGGCATCATACATATGCATTGCTATATAGGCTACCCTTATAGAGTGTTCATAGGTCTCTTCGTCGTAAAAATAAAGCATTTCGAGAAGCTGTTTAATCCTCTCACTCGTCATGAGCCTTCTCATAAAAAGCTCGTCTTTTCTTGTGTTTTCAAACATCTTAATCCAATTCCTTTTCCTTTTTACTGCTGTTTATGGGTCTGTTGGTTCTTCTGCACCGCATCTTATACATGTGCCATTGACATATGTGTGTCCAAGCGCGGGGAGCACAGTTGTAGTTCTTGATATTTCGGTGCCACAAATCGTGCAACGGATGATTGTGTCATGTGAACCTTCTGTTGTACATGTAGCTGACACAGTTTCTTCTGTTGTTTCTTCGTCATGTCCGAACATGGGAAGAACTTCATTTTGAACGATTCCGCAACGCTCGCAGTTTCTTGTGCGATAGCCATCCGCCGTACATGTTGCTGCCTGGGTGATCCAGTTACTCCAATCATGGCCAAGGGCTTCAATCTCTTCTCCTGCTTCCTTGTTACATACTTTACAGAAATGATGTCTGTATCCGGCCTCTTCACACGTTGCCGGATCATCAATTATCCACCCATCCCATGTATGGCTGACCATTTCAAGAACTACGTTTTCTGTAGTTCCGCAGACTGTACATGTGTGTGTTCCAGAACCTTCTGAATAGCATGTTGGCTCTACAAGAACGTCAACATCACCCCATGTGTGGTCGATCTTGGCAATGGAGGCAGTCTGCTTTTCCTTGCATACAGAACATGTCCTTGTCTTTACACCTTCTTTAGTACATGTAGCTGCGGTTGTGACTTCGTACTCACCCCATGTATGAGCGAGCTTGTCGGTCTCTCTTGTCTCTTCCTCATTACATACAGAGCATGTCCTCTTTTCTTTACCCTTTGCAGCGCATGTGGCTTCCTTAGAAGTCGTCCATTTGCTCCAGGTATGTCCGAGCTTTGGAATCTCCTCTGTATAGGTTGCTCCGCAGGAACACCTGAAGGTATACTGCCCTGCCGTAGTACATGTAGCTTTTTTCGTAGTCTCCTTTGAATAGCTGTGGGTATGTGAAGCTGTGCTATTCGTAGAAGAACCTGAGCTTGTAGATGTTGTCTGCCTTGTCGTAGTTGGTGTCGTGGATGCTGTTGTAGATGCTGTCGAAGTAGATGAGCTTGAACTACTCTTACTTGAAGATGATGAAGATGAGCTCTTTGAAGAGGTATCTACGGTAGTACCACTTCCCTGCTTCTGGGCGCTTGGCATATAATCAGGTATCTCCGTTCCTGATGACGCAGTAGTTTTAGTTGTAGAGATGTAAGCGGGAGCTGTGTACTCAGGCTTTACAAGCTCTACAATCTTAACGTTCCCTGCGCCTGCCCTTTTTGCCGTTTTTGTTACCGTTTCTGTCTGTACCTCGCCCTGCAAGACATATTCTGACTGGTCAAAAGAGGCTTCTCCTGACGCCAGGTTAGTCTGCTTACTGGATGGGATGCTCTTTGCCAGGGCAAAAGCTATTCCCATGACAACAAGTATGCCTGCTGCCATTCCAATAATGAGCTTTGTAGTGCCGGACAGAGTGGTGAAAAACAGTGGGAGTTTGATCTTTTTAAGGAATTTTTTCATAACTCACTCTCCTTATGCTGCAATGATTTTTTCTATACACTTAATATACCATTAGCGTATTTTTCAATCAAGAAAATATTTCTAGGGCGGTCTGGAGTCCAAATTTAGGTTTGTTTTTTGACACAGTAATATTGTATATATAAACAGAAACCTGCCGGCCGCCGAAACAGCCTCCTGCTCATACCAAGTTAGAGGTTGAAAACGTCTCAATCTTTAAAAAATTCCATTTCTTTATTAAGCTTGTTGGCAACTTCTTTAAGATCATTTGCTGATCCGGCAAGAGTAGTAACTGTTGCAGAAAGTTCCTGCATTGAAGCTCCGGTTTCCTCGGAACTTGCAGCATTTTCCTCAGAGATAGCAGAAAGAGCACTCATTACATCTACAACAGCATTCCTTGATGTATCACACTGCTGTGCTCCATCTGAAATTGTCTTGACGCCGCCTACGGTCTCGTTGATATCATCTATCATTCCGCCGATTGCTTCTATAGTCTCGCCAAGGGATGACTGCTGCTCAAGGTTTGCATCTTTTACGAGCTTCGCTGCATCAACGGCAGCCCTGCTCTGCTCAAGAAGTTTTTCCATCTCAGCCTTTATATCGTCTGCCATCTTTTTGGAATCTTCTGCGAGCTTTCCTATCTCTTCGGCTACTACGTTAAAGCCTCTTCCGGCTTCCCCTGCTCTGGCTGCCTCAATAGATGCGTTAAGTGATAACAGATTTGTCTGTGTGGCAATAGCTGTAATACCCTCTACTTTTTCAGATATCACATTTACTGCATCCTGTGTTGCAGATATGGTATTTGAAATGTCATCTATCTTATCTGTCATGTCAGCGCTGGATGATTGAAGCTCTGAAAGGGATTTTGATGAAATCTCCGAGGCTTCTTTCATCTTTCCGGCAAGGCTTTCAAGGCTTCCTGCTGAGGTCTGAACTCCTGAAACTGCATCTCCTATATAACCCACATTGGTTGAGGCATTTTGTATCTCGTCTGCTTGCTGGGTTGCGCCAGATGCTATCTCCTGTACTGCATTGGAAACATCTTCTGCTGTCTGTGATATCTGACCTGCCATGTCTGATAGTTCTTCTGATGAACTGCCAACCTGGGATGCAGATGACTTTATATTGCCTACAATCTCGGAAAGCGTATCAATAACAGAGTTTGTATCTTTCGATATATCTCCCAGTTCGTCTTTTCTTTTATCGTGCTTATCAACCTTTACAAAACGCCCATCTGAGAGTGCCTTTAAAGATTTGCTTATATCAAGGATTGGAGCTGTGACTCCTTTTGCAAGGCCGAATGCAAGTACCGCTGCAATAACAGCCATGATGATGCCCATTATCACAATGATGGTTGCTGATCTTGTAGCCTCTGCCAGTACCTCTTTTGATTTTGCTGCTACTGCTATGGAATAGCCTGTGTTTGGTTCTTTTACATAGGCTACGTATGCTGCATAACCTTTCCCGGTATTATTATTGACATAAAAGCCTTCTTCCTTGCCTTCTGTCATAATAAGTGATTTAGAGCGGTCTTCTTCATCGTGGTCCTTTCCAATGATGTACTGTGAATGAGCCGCAACTGCTCCTGTTCTGTCAAGAACAAAGGCATCATCAAACTCCGCTGCAAGAATGTCGTGGAGATCTTCCATGTCGTAGTTTCTCTGCACACATCCAAGGATTTCTCCTGTCTCATTATCAAATACAGGAACAACTATTGTTATGATACGTGAGCCTGTAGACTTTGATACCTGGACATCCGAAACATAGATAGGAGTACCGGACATGGCCTGTTTGTAATACTCTCTGTCGGATATATCAACGCAATCACCTACTGTTCGTAGAAGCTGCATACCTTCTGTTCCGCTTAAGATGGTGCCGTTCCCGTCTGCAAGGGAGTCATCAATCTTTTTAAGTGAGTCAAACATTACCTCGTCAGGAATACTTGTGCCAGGTGACTGAAGGTAATTGATCGTGGCCGGTGATGTGGCGAGTGTCTGCATGGCGATAACGTTTTTATCTATCATCTTGGAAAACAGATCTTCCATATACCACGCCTGCCACTCAAGTGAGTCCTGTGCATCTGCCTTGGCTTTATCTGTGGATGTGACATAGCTCACTATCACAGCAAGCGTCAGCGGAATAATAGCAATAGCCAGGATTATTGCAATAAGTTTTGTTTTAATACTGTTTCTGAAACTGATTGCAGACTGTGTTCTTTCTTTCCCTCTCATAAGAATAAACCACCCCTTTTCTAAAAATTACGGTTTGCAGTATGGACACGGCCATGCCCCTCTTTTTGCACATTCTTTCTTGGATGCATATTTACCTACTATCTGAAGGGAATTGACCCTTGTACATTCTTTCTGATGATAGGTGTATGAGCCGTCTGTTTCCTTCATGATCACATATTCTATTCCTTCCTCAAGCTCATACCCTGAAAATGAGTAGATATTTAGCTCTTCAAAATTAGAGTAGTCAGATACCTGAGGTCCCTGCAAGAATCCAAGAACAGACGGCTTATCCATGAGGTTTGCCCAATTAGCTCTGTCAACGGTAGGGAGCGTGAAATCATAATGAAGCGCCTTCTCAGAATCTCCGCTCTTTCCATTTGCCACATAGTTATACTGATCTATATAAATATCCATTACTTCTGTCGTATCATTCATTACAAGGTCAAGGCGGGCATCCATATACTTTGTTTTTGACGAGAGCATTTCAAGACTTGCTGGTGATCCAAAATACTTATAAGCCTGTTCATATGTGCCGGTATATGATTTTCCGGTTGTCCTGTCGGTTACTGTCACGTTACAGTCGGGTCCAAGATAATATTGGATAATGTATGTTTCATCCGCATCGGCAGATACATCTGTCCAGGTATTTATGTTTGTTGTAACAAAATGTCCACTCCTGCCTTCTTCTGCTGAGTTATATCCAATGTAATAGCCATCATAGTCCATAAGGCAGAGCATAGGAATACGGTACTGCATCTCTGACTGTCCTACGGAATCATACTGAAGGTTAAGAGACTGGTATAGAGTTGTGAAGAATGCGTTTGTGGCATCATTTCTTGCTCTTTCCGTACCAAAAAGACGCATTACAACGTCGTTGTTACCTTCGGTGGCATTCCTTTTGGCAGCTTCAAGGGCTGCATTGGTAGCGCTTCGAAGGTCTGCAACATATCTTGTTGTCTGCGTCTTATATTGAGTTTTTATATCTACCCTGTAACCAAAGAAGAATATCATTACAGAGAGCATTCCAAGGAAGAAAATCCCTAAGATATTTCTTAAATTCATTCAGTTTACCTTCTCGTTTACTCTTGATACGAATGCTGAATACTTGGCAATAATCTTGTTGTCCTCACCTGAAAGGCTAAGAAGTGTGAGCATCCTTGAGCCAAGTGTAGGAGTCTTGTTTATAGCTGTGCAGTAGAATGAATCACCATAGCTCATGTAGTATGGTCTGTCCTCTGAGCCTGTATTGTAGATGGTGTAAAGGATCTCATCTGTTCCTGTTGCATAGTAGTATGATACAAAACCGTCTTCATAGCTGCTTGCAACTGCTGAACCTGAGGAATCAACTGTAGGCTCATATACAAGGTGTTCATGGGTAAACTCTACATCATAGGCTACTCCTGTCGCATCAAGCTTTGATATGAATTCCATATAGCTTGCCTGGTCAATCTGTCCTGTAGTTGCTGCCTTAGTGACAAACTCCTCAACTACTTCCTGTGCATTTGACTGTATAATCTGGTCAGACTTTACTCCGACAAGAAGGATCGGTACAAATATTGCAAGGATAAGGCCAATCATCCATTCAAGTATTTTTCCTATAGCTCCATACATAAAAAATTCCTCTTAGTTCATAGTATATTCAACGGTAGAAAGGTTTCCCTCGGAATCATAAGCGTATGTCTTTGTGTATTTCCTTGATACGTTTATGCGGGCAAGCACGGGAGTTGTATCTCCCTTGTTTCTCATAGCTTTTCTTTCATCTTCTGAAAGAGTGTTTGAAAGCCCTGATGCATTATTTATTATTACGGTCACATCATCAGAAGTATTAAGGACATCGCTTACTATGCTTGAACCATCAATAAGTATCTCCCTGTTGGTATATCCGTATGTTCCAAGGTCTGATACGTCCTGATAAACATGGGTCTTATTGTTGGTTTCTGATGTCATGGTGTCCGCAATAGCGTTGCCTTCCATAAATAAAGACCTCATAAAGAGGACTACTATGATAAAAGCAACAGCTGTAAGTGGCCAGTAGATCATTTCGCTTATATGCATATAAAACCTCACATGCCCCGAGGGAAGAATCCCCCGGGGACTTATCTTAAGTTAAGGTCAAGGTGTTGCGTTTGAGATAAGTGTGAACTTGATACCAACAATGGTGTTGGTCTTATCATCCCTTACAACCACTCCTGAGAAGTTAGCTGAAGGATTGATGTAAGTAGACATATCAGACTTATCGTTGTAAATCTTCATGTTGGTAGATGAATTGGTAGAGTCAATCTTTGTCTTTAAGTCTGACTGATAGCAGTAATTGGTCTCTCCTGAACCGTTATTTACTACTACGTTGATCTGTGTGTCCTGTGACTCGAAGTTTCTGATAGCATTGATTACCTGGCTGCCTTTTACCTGCACACCGTCATAGATGGTAAACTGTGATTCAAGGAGCGCATTGTTCATCTGTGCTACCTGAGCAAGAGCAGCGTCACCGGCTTCTTTCTCTTCTCTTACTGAGTTGTAGATCCAAAGTGCAAGGATGGCTGCAACTACTACTCCGACTACGATGATGATCGCGGTTGATACTGTGTCTTTGTTGTCTTTCATGTGGATTTCCTCCTGTTAAATAAATTTAGACTCGTTTTTCCTTTTATCTATCCTGCAAATGATTGGTTGAGCTGGCGGAGCATGTCCGTACTCATTGCCATCATAGGATATACGAGATATCCGCCAATCTCTATTGCAAGTGGTACGAGGGCTATAAGCTTTGCCCTGTCGGCCTTTTTCTCGGCACGCATCTGGTTATCTATCTTTCTCTCTTCGTTGGAGTTTGCCTTTTCTGAGGCTATATCTTCAAAGGCTGCTACAACGCCCTGAGAGTTTACGTTGAGCATGTTGTTAACGAATCTTCTGAATGGTTCGAAAGGCTCAAGACGAAGCTCTTTGAGCGCTCCCTCTTCATCAAGTGGAAGCTCCATGATACATTTTGATATGGGCTCCTTGAAACAGTAAGCAAATCTCTCCATCCATTCAAGGATTGTTGCAACAGACATGTTATCTACATTCATCAGAATGATTACTATAGTCTGGAACTGGTTAACCTCATCTTCCATTCCTTTTCTCATCTCAGATGCCCTGTATAAAAGGAATGCGTATGGGAGCATATATCCTGCGATTCCGGCAATGAATACGATAAAGAGATAAAACCATTTGTAGTAATTGACTGACAGCTCATGAGATCTTGTTAAAAGCTCTGCTGCTATCATCTGTGCCTGGTCTCTTCTAACGATTCCCTGCTCTTCCTGTACCTTGTCGGTCAGTTCGTCGATGTCGAGGTTTTCGATACCGGCTTCTTTTCTCTCGGCAAGATAGCTCTTGGTGACATATTCCATGGCCTCAACATCTGCATCAGTGAACTGATAGGATGTATTAAAGGCATTAGAGAAGTCATTCATAAGCCTCTTGGTCTGTTCCATCTGTGCCCCGATTATAAGTATCTGAGCTGCTGCCATAAGGACTGCTGCCCAAATGATCCTCTTTAACAGGAACTGCTTATAACCGATCCTCTCACCGTTAAGCTTAAGCTTTTCAGTAGTCCTCTCTGCCTTTGAGAAATTCTTATTGGCAAGGTTTGTAAGAAATACTGATATAAAGCCCCAGTTTGATATCTTGGTAAGAATTGGCTGTTCCTCGGGCTCTTTTCTCATGATGTCCTTAGAACCCATGATGAGGTTGTAGCATATAAGGGATGCTGCAAACACGATAACCATCATGATCGTTCCAAATGAGCCTGTATAGTAATCTGAAAGCTCTGTGATACCTCTTGTTCCAAAGAGCTGAATGGGTTTTAAGAAGAAGATAGGTCCTATTGCTACCCATACGAGGTTGGCAAAGAGGTACATGTTACGCTTTATCCTCTGAAGCTCTATGTCAACTTCGTTCTTAAGCTCATTCATGGAGTGGATGAAGTTTGATGTTGTTGTGCCTTCCACTCCTGCAATCTCCTTATCACCGTACTGCCATGTGGTTGTTGCTATGGCAAGGAATGTGGTGAAGTAGGAGTTTGGTGAGATATCATTGTACTTGGCAGCCTCAAGCTCCATGTCATCACTGTTTAGGATGTCGTAGAACTTCTGTGCGTGAAGACTCATCTCATAAGGAGATTCATCTACTGTCATGTATATGGCTGTATCAAGCTGACGGTTTGCTGAGTAGTAGTTACTCTTTACATCTGACAGAAATACCTTGAACTGCTGTAAAAGCTTTACGTATAGGTTTTCATATCTTGTATTGATGATGTGAGTATAAGTAACGTAGGTTGCCACAAGGCCCATTCCAATGTAGAATATCGAGCCGCCACTTGATAGGATCACGAAAATCGCAGCGGCAAGTGCTATTCCAAGGCCAAGGGTCATGTCCTTTGTGACTTTGTTATTTACTACTGTCACATCAGCCGGATATAAAAGTGATGTTCGTGAATACTGCTTTTTAAATATCCTTCTTAGAGGCGGGATCTTCTGATAGAGCAGGTAGAACGTATACAGGTAGTTCTTTCTGTTCCTGGTCTTTACGATTACTCTCTCAAGCTTCATGCGTCTGTTTCTTGCGTAGTTGAAAGCAAGAAGAGCTGTAACGAGCATCAGACCGCCTATGGTTATTATTAAAAGCTGCTGGTTCATAGAAGTTTTCCCTTTCCTGCAACCTTAAGGATTGCGTTCATATCCTGTACGAAGAGCTTTTCTTCGTCAGCGGGTATGTTTGCGAGAATTCTCTTAATGAATTCATCCGAGAACATTGATACGAACTCGTAAGTCTTTGTCTTTCTGTCAAACTCACAAAGATTGTGGTAGGCAAATGTTGATCTGTCAGTTACTCTCTTGTAGTATTCCTGCTCATTTACAAGTGCTGCCTTTTCAGGTGCTACAGGAGAACCTTCAAATTTTGCCTGTGTAATGTCAGGGAATGGATAAAGCTCCTGCTTGATAGCACTTATTTCAGTGATTCTTTCGCAGAATCTGTCTCCCCTGTCTCTTGTCATGTGGATATCAACGTCGATCGCATCTGCAACCATGACTTCTACTGATTTCTCATTGTTATATCCATCTGTACTCATCATGTTCATAGCAAATGCTGTGATAAGGTCGGGTACTGTCTTTGCGTGGTGTGTACCGGCACCGGCCCTTGATGCAACTTTACATGTCTGTACATACCATGAAGCAGCCTGGGCTGTTGCAATCTCTCCGATGATATTGACCGTACCTGATGTTTTCTTCTGAAAATCAAGTCCGTCCTGCACTGATACAGAACCTGTTTCGGCAAATGCAAGAATGTTGCGGTTAGGATAAGCAAATCTTAGGTTTAATTCCGGCTGAAGCTCCGAAACTCTAAGTGCTGCTGATGGTGGGTAAAACCTTGCGATTGACTTCATGTATGTGGTCTTTCCACTACCCTGATCTCCTGTTACAAGGAATGAGAGATATCCGTATACCGTCCACTTTGAAAAGAGGATGGGGATTATGTTGTTGTTTGAATTTGTGTAGTACTGCTCCGGTGAGATAAGTGGCGCAGGGCCTTTATATATCCCTGAGTTATGTCTGTCTTCTGCCATCTTATTTTCCGTGGCAATTCTTTCATGTCTTTCATCCATTTTGGATTAACCCTCCTTTTTCCTTGTAGTAAGGAGCTGTTCAGGCAAGATAGAAGGCGTTGAATCAAACTTACGGCACAGGAATGCGAATGAATCTGAAAAATCAGGACACATTACCGCCACACGGCTTCCATCCTTCATTGTTGATATGATCTTGGGGTCTTTCTGAGTAAGTATCGTAGGTGCGTTGTACCTGTAGATATTCCTTGTTACTCTCTGAAGCTCTTTCTGAGTTTCAAACGTAGTACACGATAGGTGTATATTTAGACCATGGAAAACTATCCATACCGCTTCGAATGAATATCTTGGCTCATCAAGTGACTTTTCATAGTCTGATACATCCTCGGGATAGTCATCATCAGACTGGCTGTGAAGAGTGATATCATATCTACCCGAAGGGATTCCTGATGTGCCACCCTGATACTCATCTATCTCTATCTCATGGAGAAGATCCACGGGCCCAAGTCCGAATCTCTTCTCATATACGAGCTGTGTAAGGAAGTCGATCTTTTCTGCGTAGTCGATTCCGCCACGCTCCTCGATATATTCTTCATATACCCTTGTGATATCTTCCTTTGTTACGTCGTATACATCTCCGTACCTTGTTTTCTTTGGCTTATCGAGTCCAAATCTTGAGAAGTTCTTAGAAAATCCTCTCTCACCCTCTTCCATCCAGAGCATTGTAAGGATCTCGAACTTATACCGGGGCTTAAGCTTGTCAGGGTCATTGAACGGGATGATGGAATCGATGTTGTAAGGAGAAACCTTACCGATCCTTTCATCTGTTATAACGTCCTGCGTGTACTGCTTAACGAATGCCCTTGCAGCAGCGTCACCATCTGCACATTTGTGGATGGAGCTCTTAAGCTCTTCCTTATTGGCCATCTTTTTCTTGTACTGCTCAGAATTAAGGTTCATATCATTAACTGAGCGCTTAATGGTCGCTGCAAAAGTTTCATTAACTTTCTGCATCAGGGATTCTACCGTTATAAGCTCTTTTTCTTCGATATCATCACTGTCTTCTGTGGTCTTCTTTACGAAGTAGATAAGTCCTCCAAGGGCCACAACAAGTATAAGGATTATCATAAGTGTGTTATTAAGCATCTTTACCCTCTTTTAGTTCCGCATTCCTGGCAGAACTTTCCGGTGTTTACTGTTCCGCAATCAGGACAAGTCCATTCAAGTATTTTCTTTGTGCCGCACTCTGTACAGAACTTTCCTGTATTTTCTGTTCCGCATCCGGGGCATACCCATGAGTCTGACATGCGGATTGTCCTCATTGTCTTGATCTTTACAGGCTCTTCCTTGATGACTTCTGCATCAATCTTCTCGTACTTTTTGTATACGGGAGACTCGCTTGGAGCTTCTTCTGCGGCTTCTGCCTTTTCCTCGCCTCTTAAGTATGCTTCCTCTTCTTCTCTTAAGCGCTCTGCTTCCTGTCTTGCGTCTTCGGGTTCCTCAAAAGCCTCTTCACTGGGATCAAGGAAGTCGTACTCGGCTGCGTCAGCTCTCTTTTTCTTTCTTCCAAAGAGGCCTCGCCTTTCCTTTTTCTCTTTCTTTTTCTTGTCCTTTGCAGGCTCTTCAATTTCTTCGGGTTCTTCTGATGGTTCTGATGGAGCTACTATTTCCTCAAGGCCTTCAATACTTCCGGCTGAGAGGTCATCATCAACCTTTATCTCACCCTCGAAAGGATCTTTTGCTGCTTCCCTTAGCTTTTCATCAAGTTCATCCTTTTTTCTAAAGAACGGTCTTCTCTTGCTCTTTTTCTTTGGAGCATCATCATCGATGTGAAGAACCTCCTCCTCGATTGATTTCTTAAGGAAATGCCCTCTTGTTGTTGTAACCGTCTCTATCTCAAAGTTTGAAACCTCTGTAAGCTCGTTCTCATCAACTTCGTCATCTCTTACGAAGTTTTCGTTTTCAAACTTCTCCAGGGCTTTCTGATCAGCGGTCTCTTTATCGCTTATGACTGCATCTGTAAGGTCCATGATGGCCTCACGAAGCTTTGAGTTGTCATCTTCCTTCTCGGGAACATTGTTTTTAAGCATGAACCTTAAAAGTGTGCCGGATATCACTGCATCGTGATATTCCGAATTATAAGGGATCGTATAGAGATTGTTTGAGTTATAAATCTTCTTAAGGTACTGAAGATTGTACTTTGAGTTTGAGTCAAAGTCTGCTACTGCAAAATAGCTCTTCTTTCCATCTACGGTATTGAGAGCATGTGGAGCAGGTGCCTGGCGAATGCAGGTAACATATGCATCACACAGTTCAAGCATCTCTGCCATTATCTGTTCATTCTTTCCATCGAGGATGATGATGATCATGCCATACACATCATTTGCATACTTGAGGATGTTCTTCATTCCGTTTACGGAAAGAGTCTTGGTAAAGTCGTTTTTCTTTGTGATATCTGCAACATCGAGATAGTTCTCGTATGAGAGCATTGGCTCTGTTGAAGAATCAAAGGTTTCCTTTACGAGCTTTATGGAGCTTGCCCTTCTAAGGAGTGCGTCGATACCCTTATCCTCAATCTGATATGTACCAAGCTCTGTAATCGTGTTCTCTGCTATCTCTTTGCCCTTAAGGATAGTAAGGGCGGATATAGATTTATTGTCTGTAAGCTGCATAACAAGTGTCTTATGATTATTGTTGATGGCTGCTGTAACAGCTATAGAAGCTGCTATTGCAGTCGCCTCATTTTCACTTACATATGAGCCCTGTACCATTAGTACCATTTAATGTCCTCCCTTTACTCGATCTTGCCTGACAAGGCACGGCTAAAGAGTCTTTTTGCTTCTTTTTTATCGATCTCCGGCATGAACTCCTCATAAAGAGTCATGAGAAATGCCTTGATGTCTCCAGAGAGCGGTGAAAGCTTCTGATGACCGTTTCTTACGAAATTGATGTAGCAGGAGTAGTCCTGCATGTCGTATGAAAAGATATATGACTCCTTTACGGCCTCGGGAATGAATCCCAGCTCGTCAATGATTATCTTCTCAGAGACCTTTCCTGAAGGTTTGTCGCGGTAGATGATCTCGTAATCGCCTTCAATGTCATCTGACAAAAGCTTTGATATATCCTCTGCCTGATATGGGCTGTAGGATGTCTGTACGTAGATGATATCTGACTTATTCATTATCTCTGTCGCATCCTTACCCTTGCTCCTGCCGTTGTAGCAGATGACAATATCGAACTCATAGAAGAAGTCGTAGCTCATCTTTCTGTCTGCTACACATGTGATATTACCCACCTTTGCGTAAGGCTCTCTCTCAGGCTTTGGAATAGACCTGAAGAAGTCATGGGAACAGGAGTTATCTACTACAAGTACATCTTTTCCTGCTGATGCAAATACCGCTGCTGAGTAGTAAACGACATCGCATCTCTCCATTCCAAGGAAAGTAATGAGCTTTACGTTTTTGTCTTCATAACTAAGCATCCTTTACCCTCCTTTTAGTTTCCTGTAGTTGACGTGCTTGTTGCTGCTGCCGACGTATCGGTACTTGTTGTGCTCTGTTCTGTTGTTGCCTGTGATGTTAAATCTGATAAGGCTGCATCATTTTCTGCCTGTGCTGTTTCTTGGTCTTCGTCATTTGAGTATGTATCAAGACTTCCTGTCTCAGGTGCAAACTCTGTATCAACCGGAACATCCATGAGCTGAACATTACCCTTTGTAAGAACTGACTGCTTTGCGGTATCTGTAAGGCCGTGGCCATCGTTTACTGCCTTAAGCTGTTCCTCTGTCAGGGATGCGAGCCTTGACTCCAGACTCATTCTTGCCTGAAGGTTCATAGTATTCTGAGCAAGTGTGAGTACGTTAGGGTCTTTAGCAAGTCTGTCCAGTGTCTCCTGCTTTACAAGGTAATCAGGTGTTCCTGCATTCTGAACTGTTCCTGCAACGTATCTTGTTACATAAATCTTTGTTCCTGTGATCGTATAAGCATCGATCGTAGCTGATGCAAGTCTTAAAATCTCTTCTTCTGACATATATGTGTAGAAGAGGGAAGAATTAAGAACGAGGTTCTTCACCTGCTTCTTTGAAAGTACAAGGTAATCATCACCGGTAGGGAACATGATACGGACGTCGATGTAGTCATTTGGCTGCTGGTCAACCATAAGGTCCGCAACTGAAATCTCATACTCTCTTGTGTCCTGTGTGATTTCAAGCTTTGTTACCATATTGGTCATTACGGGCTCTTCGGGCTCGATATCGATAAGGGCAGTATCACCAATGTTCTCAGCAGTGATATATGAGCCAGGATTAAGACCGGTATAGATTGTCTGAAGCATTACGTTTGCATTATCACCGATATCTGTGACAATCTCTCCTGCCTTGATACCGACCATATTGCCTTCCTCGTCAAATCTGTCGTTTCTTACAACGTAGACTGTCTGAGTGTTAGCTGCAAGTTCTGACTGAAGTTTCTTTGCCTGATCCTTATATTCATCAATCTTGTTCTTCATAAGGAAGATTGCACAGATAGCAACTACAATAAGAAGTCCTGCGGCTATTAAGAATCTTATGAGCATTTTTACTCTTTTTCTTGTCATTTTTTCTATAACTCCTCTTAGTAAGTGCCAGTACCCTTAAAGCACTGGCACCTTTACTTGGTTAACTGTGTCAGATAGGTTTCTTATATACCCTTGAGATTCTTCCCCAGAAGAGGAATCCATCTTTTTCCTTGAGGGTGATTGAAACATCACATCTGTCTCCGATATCAGGGTTCTCTTCTCTTCCGGGAAGCGAACAAAGGACTGAGATCTTATTGGCGAAGATAACGAATACTCCCTTATCGGTGATCTGTGTTACCTCTGCGATTCCATGCTGCCCTTCCTGATACTTGTCAAAGTACAGTTCATTAGGATTGTCTGTCATCTGTTTGATGGAAGCCTTGAGCTTGATAACGTTTGTGATCTTGCCATCCTGTGTGATCTGATGAGGATGAACTTCCATGATGTGAATGAATACTTTCTGCCCCTTCTGATACTGCTCAGAGATATCGGCACGTCTTAGCCAGTCAATCTCATCTGCCGTAATGAAGGCCTCAGCTCCAAAACACTCAACCCATACACCGATACGGTTTGTCTGAACAATCTGAGCTTCAACATTCATGCCGGGGCGAAGAGTAGGTGAGTTGCCATGACGGGCTGTGTAGTACTCCCTGCACTCGCGGCTCATTGCCATAAGGTGATCTCCGAAGACAAGTCCTGTTCTCTCATCTGCATATCTTACGATGAATGAAACCTCTGAATCGAATCTGTTCTGAATAATCATCTTAAGGCGATAGTTTCTTGCCTCTGATGTTCCATGCTCAAGGTCGTAAACAACCTCGGGTGGCTGCTGTGAAAGGTCACAGAACCTCTCAGCCGGGATATCAACGATGAAGTGCTTTCCAAAGTTAATACATGCAAGTACCTGGCCGTTCTCTGTCTCTCGGTAGTTCTTACATACGCCGGTAAGGATCTTTCCTGCCTTGGCTGATGCTACAATCTCAAGGTACTCTTTTCTTCTCTCGGAGTTGGAGATGTTCTGACGAACAAGGCCGTCTTCCTTGGTGTAGACCATACCGTTGTTGTAAAGTTTTCTCTTGGCTTTCTTTCCGGCAGCTACGACACCGCGAAGCTCCTTGTTCTTATTGCCTTCCTTTACACTCTTGATCTTCTCCTCTTCGCTTACCTGCTCAGGAACTGATTCCTCTTCTCCTGTATCAGGCACTACGAATTCCTCATTGTCATCCACTTCCTGTGCAACCACTGTTGCAGGAGCCTCGTTAAGCTCTTCATTGGTTACATTTACTTCTTCTGTTGTCTGCTTTTTTCTTGGCATTTTGTCTCTCCTTTCATAAGAGATATATATTTTGACCGTTATTGTAAATAAAATGCGTGTTCATTAACGGCTGTGAACCATGCGTGCTCTCCCCAATCAACGTGTGCTGCTGCGGGGATATTACTTGTGATCATGGGATTTCTGAAATATAGAACGTCTGAGTTGTTTAGTATCGATACCCTCCCAAGGAACACATCCTTTGCTATTGACAACATTTCTTCTGACGGTGTTATGGTCTTTAGTTCTGACCTACCCGTAAACTGCCCATCCTGATAGATGACTTCTTCGTAGGTTGATGGGAACAGTGCTGATAAAACTCTGTTTCTGACTACTTCACCCGCTGCTACCCATCCGTTATAGCCCTGGTTAAGTGCTTCATGGGTCATGAGCTGTGCGAGAAGATAAATGCTGCTATTGTCTTCCGGTGAGAGGTTTATGTCTGAAATATACTCAGATGCTATGCTCTGTTCTTCAGCTACAAGCTCCTCTTCGGAAATTGGCTCTGCTGTCTCTTCTTCGCTAATGGTGTAATAATCATTATCATAATAATCCTCTTCTGAATTATTGTCAATAGAAAAATACACTCTTGGCGTAATCGACTTGTAATATTTAAACGGGAACTTGGAAAGTGTGACTGTTCCCTTACCTGATGAACAGTGGATATAGTAGCCTGCACCTACATAAATTCCGCAGTGGTTTATGCCTTCACCCTGACCGTTATATAGAAGGCCAATGTCTCCGGGCTGTAACTGATCCTCAGAAATATCATAGAGGTTATCTACCATACACGATGTTGATACAAGCTTTGATGTTATATCCGGTGAGTACCCTGCTGTCATGTATATCCACTGAACAAAACCTGAGCAGTCGAGTCCTCTTTGTTCTCCATTTTCATCGTATGTCCACCATGCGTTGTTATATCCTCCCATCTCAGCTTTGCCGCCCCACTGATAAGGGATCTGGCCTATGAACATTTTTGCAAGTAGGATTATCTTTCTCTGTTCCTCTGTCATGTTCTTTATATAGCTGTTTAGTTCCTCAATGCTCATCTCTGAGATGAAATCAAAGCTTCTTCTCAGCTCGATGAATGTATTCTGCGTAAGTGTTGCCGGGTTAAGGATCGAGTCTATGGCATCGTAGTATTCTTTGTATCTATCCTCTATAGCGTCAAAGGTGAGCCCAAAGTATTCTGTAATGGTATCAAAGGATGCCTTTACAAGTGTGGTCTCAAGGTAAGAGGTTGTCTTTTCTTCTGGGGCAACTGTAGTTGTTCCTGTTATCTCATAGCAGCCCTTTTGGCCTTCTACTTCCGTGTAAACCGGTACGACAGTTTCTTCCTTGATGATCTCATTTCCTACCTTGTGGAAGTAACCGTCCTCTCCGGTCTCATACTTTGGAATTAGTGCGGGGATATCTTCCGTAACGGACTCTTCTTTAAGGTCCATGGTGATGAACGGAATTCCTGCAAAGCCTGTCTTTATATCCTTACCCTTTAGCTGGCAATGTTTTTTGATGGCTGAGTAGAGTGCGATTATCTCTATGTAGTTAGTTCCGATAAGAGGGTTTTTCTGATTATCAAAGCTCATGAGTGATAATGTCTCATCAAGCTCTTCATCTCTTACCTTGGTCACAAGCTGCTGCCTTGCCGTCTCATATTCGCCTATGAAAACCTTCTCGATTTCCTTTGTGGCGTTATAGAGGTTTTTTCGCATCTCTTCCTGTGCATCTGTATAGGCATTTACTATCATCTTTGTACTGAAAAATGATGATACTGCCATGACAAGTGCAAGACTACCGCCTAAGACTCTTCGCTTTAACAACTTTACGTCCATTGACATTCTCCTCATGTGGTCTTCTTTCAGGCCTCTGCTCGCCTGAGTCTGTTTGGGATGAAGTCTGTCCGCCAAGGGATATTGTCTTCATTCCGGTTTTTGAATCTGTGGTCTGAGTATTGGATGATGTAGATGACTGGTTAAATCCTTCAGAATTTTCTCCATTCTCTCCATATACTCTCTTACTCCATTCAGGGGTTCTGTGTTTTGTAAACCTTTTGGTCTTGATGTTATCAAGGTGAAGAAGTTTATAGTATGGATGCAGCCACCACATAAACATATCAAGTCTCGTTACTCCTGCTCCGTTTATGATGGCCAGCAGTTCTTCATCCTTAAGTCCTCTTTCGCCATTACCCTGTAATTCCTGTGGAGTCATAAGGGCTCGCTTACCTCTTCCACCTTTTACTCCGTAATGCTCATGCAAATGTATAGGGTCTGCTACATTTTCATCATATGATTCGTTCTCTTCGTAGTAGGTAAAGTCACCAAGTCGTTTTGAGATATATTCTGCAAACTCATTATCATTACCTATTCTGAGGACAATCATTGTGGTACAGTCTGATATTACTGTTCGCCATTCGTCATTGGGGTAGAGCTGCTTAACCTGGGAAAGATCCTGAAATACTGTTTTGATATTGATGCCTCTTGATCTTACTGAGGAAAGCTTTTCTACAAACATGGAGAGCTTACCGACCTGTTTAGCCTCATCAATCTCAAAATTGACGGTTACAGGAAGTCTCATTTCCCCTGCTTCTTCCATTGAGTCTGCTGCCGATGTAAGCGCCCTGAACAATTGTTCAATGAACAGTGTTGACAAAACCTTGTTGGTATTATCGTTATCAGGGATGACTATGTAATAGATGCATTTTTCAAAGCCCGGTGCTGAGAATGAAATCTCTTCGTTTGAAAGTATCTCTCTTACATCTTCGGATGACATGAAGTAAAGGGCTGTCATAAGTCCGCCATACACGGACTCTTTTACGATTGGTGTCGTACCTGAGAAAGTCTGCCACGCCTCATATGCCGGATGGCCTTTTTGTGATGCGATATCCCCATAGGTTGCCTCAATGTTTGTATAGTTCTTCTGTTCTACAAGTATCTCGTAAACCTTTCCGAGGGTTCTTTTATTCTCGGGGATTGTCTGATCCCATTTAACGATAAGGATAAGAGCTGTTAAGAGGTTCTGTGCTCCTGTATACCAGATCGAGCCTTTATCTCTTTCGTTATGGGTCTGCTCCATGATGATGTTTACGATTGAGGCTGCAATACCTTTGGCCTTATTTATTCCCTGGCGGGTATTGTCGTACTTGATGTTGGCGAGGATATCACAGGCATCAGAATACTGTACTTCATCAGGTTTGGTATTAAATATTTTTACGTTGTACCCTGCTTTTTCTCCTACATACGCTGTATCTTTATATACCGCTCCTTTTGTATCAACTACGATGATTGATTGCCCTGCCTTTACAGCCTGCAAAACATCATTGTTGATAATACATACTGATTTACCTGATCCGGGAGGTCCAAAGATGATCACGTTGGAGTTTGTGAACCTTACCGTATCATCTCTTGCACAGACTCTCTTTTTATCATCTACTCCAAGGATGGGTTTGTTTATATTACCCACGTCCTTATCCATATCAAGGTATTTCTGTTTTTCTTTCTCATCCATAAAGTGAGCTGAACCATAGGTGTTATCATTTACCGATACCTTTGTGCCGGTTCGCTCATCAATTACATAATCCTTATGCAGCATTCTTGACCATCTCATTATCCACATGGCAGCCGAGCCACATATGGCCAGCCACAATAGAAGTGACATTGGATAGAAGAATGTTTCAATGATACAATCCCAAGGCGCAAAACTTACTTCATCTTCCATGACGAACTGGGTAAAAAGTCCGGTAGCCCACCAAGCCATGAACACTACCGCAAGGGTTATAAGAATAGTTCTTTTTCTATGGTCTTTTAGGCTCTCTTTAAACCCTGCAAAACCAACCTTTAGATCCTTGACAAACCCCTGACTATTTCCTGATGCGTCTTTGTCTTTTAATAATTTAAGTCTCATGCTTACGTACCTCTTCCTTGTAGTCCGACAGTTCAATCTCTCCGATTGTCACATAGTCTCCTGCAAGTCGCTTGACCAGCTGTGTCTGAAATGAGAAACAGTAGACAACAAATTTATCTGCGTCCTCTGTCATACGTGCCCTTTTGATGAAGGACTTTAGTCGGGAGATATCGCAGGATGTGAACATCAGAATATACTTATCATCCTCTACTGCATCACATACTACCTGAGTACCCACAGGGGGCATATTATAATCTCCAAGTAATATGTGTCTCATGTCCTTAAGCCAATCCTTTTTCTTCATTTCCTCAAGCATTGCTATTCCATTTTTATCTGTTGGCAGTGCGTACATGTGCTCGTATGCAAAGTCGATATTTAAAAGGATCTTTGTGTTGTATGCCGGATGTGCTTCAAGCTCATTAAGGATGACTCTCTCGAACAGCTTATAGTCATCAGCAAACATGATGCAGTCAATTGGAATCTCTTCTACGATCTTCTGATTCCTCTCACCTATCGTTCTCTTAACAAGCTCTTTCATTCTCACTTCCCCAAAGCGGTTCCACTCAATGAGTTTATTACCAAGGGAATAGGTTGCGTATATTCCGCCCTGGGATATCTCAAGGCCGGATAATCTTGATACGGATGTCTGTTTCTTTCCATCCTCTTCTTTTACATCGTCTACATAGCAGGTAGCGTCTTTTACTTCGTCTGCGTTGTAATAGAAAGCGTCAAGCCCCTTGTATGTAATGTCATTCATATCGGGTTTTTCATCGGGGTAAGCCCCTACACCGGCAAGGTGCATCATAAGGTTAAGCTCTGCTCTTCTTGAAAACCTGTTTAGTCTCGTACCGCCTTCGCTTAAACACTTATAAAGCTCTTCCTGCAACTCTTCCCTGCGAGCTATGAACGCTTCATCTTTCCAATGCTGTGTACCATCTTTCCAGCCGTTCTTTAATGTGAGTACGCTATCCCTTCCTGTTCCTACTCTGATTATTTCTCCATCATTCTCCATTTCCTTTACTTTACGCTGTGTGATTCCTGTCTCTCCGTTATAGAGCTTTAATGATTTATAAGGGAGAACTCCATTGGCATAAAGAGTCTTTAATATCTCAACCCTCTTTCCGCTCTTGATGGTTCGTGTCATCTTCTTTTCCATGGTTATGATTCCTTTTCTCTATTCACGTATGTTTATGAACTCTGTCTGAACTCTCCCTATACCCTCACTGAACACTTTTGTGTTTCGTAGTATTTTTTTGTACTGCGTACCCAAAACCGTAAACCTGTATTCCCAATCCCACGATCTTCTTTTCTCGATTCCTCTCCGTTCTCTTCTCTCCTATCTGCTCCCTTCCTCTCATTGTCTCTTTTTATCTCTCATTATTTCTGTCTGGCTGTCGTGGCTGTATGCGAGCAGATGCCTGTCCGAGGTATCGCTGCTCTTTGGGTTGCGGCGGCGCAGGAACGGGCTGGCTTAGTCGGGGGTGTTTGTTCCCTAGCACTCCCCAAGGCGGGAGGATTTTTCGGGGCGAATCGTAGATAAAATCTATGGGTTTGGCGCTTCTTAGTGGTGTTTTTCTTAATAGTTAATACTATTTGTTATTACGCCACTAACTATTGCTTATTACACGTTTAACTATTGCTTGTATTACACCTTTTATATACGGTTTTTAGTCCTCGAAAATGTCATATTCTATGTTGACCTGACCGTTATTATCTCTGGAAATGAAAGCTCCCAGGAACGGTGCCTTGATATTGGTATTGAGGACTATCTCTCTTGCGGCCTCTGACGTGGTGACAAATATGAATTCGCTGTTATCATCGGTCTGTACATTGTGGCTAAAATACTGCTCATTCATTGCCTTGATGATCGGCGCTCCATTCTCATCGATATAGACTACCGTATAAACCTTGCCGTTTGACATGAAGTAAATCTGTGCCGGATGGGCTGCCCTGAAGTATTCCTTTGTATCGGGGTTCATATCTACATCGTTCTTAAGGAGTACCCAACCTGCCATCTCGTTTTTCTTAAGGAATGGGGTGTTGTCTGATACGGAAACATATACGCCGCTCCCTCTTGAGGTCTCCTTGATATATGTTCCCTTAAGGGCGTTAAGGTAATACTCCTTTGCTCTTGTATCAGCCTTAGGTAAAAGGGCGTTAATCTGCTCTGTTGTAATTCCTCCTACCTCTTTGATGAACTGTAGTATCATTTTTGACTCGTTACAAAGTATCATGTTAAATCTCCTTTCAGCGTACTTTTGATATTTTGTCCTATCCAAATTTGCGTTTGTCCCGTCCATTTTAGCGTTTGTCCGTGACATTTATATATTTGTCCCCGACACATATAAAAACGTCTAAAATCGGCTTTAAATTTGTCCTAGACACTATTTATTTTGTCTTGGACATTTATGTATTTGTCCGTGACATTTTCATTCGTCTCTCAAGCTCTTTTGCCTTGAGTTTTTCGTTTATGGTTCTCTTTACATTTAAGTCTGTGGTATAAAGTGCTTCCTCTTCGACAGATGTATCAAGTTGGAACATTATCTTTGAACCGTTGCTTATAAAGAGACCACATCCTCTTGTCTTGGCAAATGTCTCTGTAAGGATAAGCTTATCTCTCTCTGTAAGCTCAAGTACCTCAGAGACTACTCTAAACTGGTTAGGTTTCAGAGAAAGAACTATTACAGATTCTGAACATGCTATGATTGCTTCACCGGCAGGGTTCTTAAATTCCTGTATATTCTGAGTGGCAAAGCAGCACGCCCCACCATAACCTCTTATAAGCCTTGCCTCTTTCTGCATCTGCTGTGCTGCTGAAGGACTCTGCATGAGTCTCCATGCCTCATCTGTAACGCTGACTCCGAAGGTGTTCATGTCAGCTCTTATGACTTCATTTACAAAGCCTTGGCACAGGAACATGACGGATGGTAAAAGGTCTTCTCCTATGTCCTCAGCCTCAACGTCAAAAGCAATAACTTTCTTTGCAGTATCTATATCTGTCTGACCATTGAAGTTTGAGAAAGTTCCTGTGACGAATGGATCAAGTAGCTCTGAATATTGTGCGAGCCTTGGGTCTGCATGTATTCTCTTTTGCCAATCATCAAACTGTGGTGAGCGTCTTTTTCTTCCGGTTGCTTTATCTCTCCAGATAGAATCATCATCTTCTGTGATATTGAAATCAGCGTAAAGCTCCTTTAGAAGTGAATTCATTCTGTTGAGGTCAGCGGATGAAAGAATAAGGTTTGAGTTGCCTTCTGTCTCAGCAAGGAGTTTAAAAAATGAACAGAGATATGTGATCTTCTTTACAAGAAGTGGTGTTTTATTATCATTCTCACGTTCTTCCTCGTTATCCTTTGTGACTTCAAGAACCGCACTTTTCTGAGGGTATATCTCCATAGGATTAAAAGTAAACTTTGCTCCCGGGGCAACTTTTAAATACGTGCCACCCCATGCCTCTACTGCGTTCTTATACTCATATCCCTTGGTCGGCAATATGAAATATACTTTAACTCCGTTTACGAGCCATCTTGCTGCAAGCGCAAGCGTGAGGTATGTCTTACCTGAACCAGGTGGTCCAATGATGAGCATATTGCCATTCTTAAACAGCCCGGTATTGAAGTTGTTGAAGGCAAATATCGTATTGTTTTCAAGGTTCGGACCTATGATAAGGCCTTTAGGATCTGATAATGTATATGTGGTAAAGCAGTACAAATCCCTTAATGTTGACGTGAGCATATTTCTTGCATTTCTTTGGAATATCTTGTTTTGGAATTGGCAAAGAGGCCTTGTCATATCATAGAAGTCCTCTGTGTCGTAGAAGCTCTCTTCGCACTTAATACCATTACCTGACAGATGTTTTATGAACAACCCCTTTCCTGCCAAAAGCTTTTTAAGGTCTTTTCCATAGAGTGTGAACACTGTCACACAGTCAAAAAGATCCTCTTTTCTCTTCCGCATACTCTCGATGATGTAATTGGAATTTGACAGCTTATCTGCAAGGGCGTTCTTTTGTCCTTCACGGTTAGTCTGTTTATATGATACCGACTGCCAGGTTTTCTTTCTCTCAATAGTGTTAAGAGTGATGTCGTGATCAAGTTTGTGGTAGAAAAAGTCTATATCCACATTGAAGCCTACCATGACCTTCCTTGCCCTTATCATGTTGAGCCAGTCGGGAACTACGGCCCCGGGATATCCATTATCCTTGATTACAAGGTATGTTGTATAAAGGCCGTCAATAAGTGCTGTCTCAGAGTGATAATTAAACGCCATCCCTTTAGGAGCAAAGTAGTCTGCCTTGTCTATTAACTGCTCAGAATATTCTATGCCACGGGATGCGCAAAACTTTCTGTAATCACTCTGTATTCTGATGATTCTATTTACTATAGATTCTGTTTCGCTTGAATTTTTGCAGAACAGTTTATACAAGGTTTCTATAGTATGCAGTGTTGGATTTTCTGACTCCGCAACAAGGTTTCCATAAGTTTCAAGAATACTCTTTATGGAGTATCTTTGAACCATCATAGCTTGATATATTTCATTGATATCCGTGGAGAACTGACCCTTAGTATCACCTTCATATCTGAAAATGAAATAATATCTGTAGTTTATGGTGTCAGTTGTTCCAAGCTCCTGTACTTTTTCAATGAGCTGATTCCTGATGCTTAGTCTCGGCTCATCCATACAATCATCAGGACACACTTCTCTAAGATGGTT
Source organism: Butyrivibrio sp. (assembly GCF_017940685.1). Taxonomy (GTDB): domain Bacteria; phylum Bacillota; class Clostridia; order Lachnospirales; family Lachnospiraceae; genus Butyrivibrio. The sequence continues at coordinate 69,780 of NZ_JAGAYD010000244.1, forward strand.
TATAAAGGACGTTACGTTAGTCTTCTCCATTGTCATCTTAAAGTGTCCGTCAACAGGACATTCGATAAACATGGACTTAAAGTTTTCAATGATAGCAAGTTTATCGTTTTCACTTCGCTGGTAATAATTGATAGGGAATATCTCCATTATCATGTGATACTTATTATCATTCGTGACTATCATATTCCCTATAACATCTTTGATTCCGGTTTTGGTCTGTGTGAAGCCGCTTGGGTCAATCTGTGAAAAGAACTTAACCCTACCCTTCTTTTTAGGTTTATCCTCTTTTTTTGATTTCTTTTCAGATTTAGGATTTTCCTTAACTGCCTTATCTGTGGATTTGTGCGTGGCTTCACTTTTTACAACAGAAGAAGCCCCATTATTACTTGATTTAGGGCTACTTTTTACCGGTTCTGCTGTTTTAGGTCTATCGGAAACATCCTGCTTTGCTTTGACAGGCTCAGACTTTGGGATAGATTTTACTTCCGCCTTAGGCTTTTCCTGAATGGACTGTTGTGGCTTTTCTTTGGGCTGTGCCTGTTGGGCGGTATTCTTATGTGAGATTGTCTGTGATGTTCCTGATGAACTGTTTTGCGAACCTTGCGAGCTGTTTTGTGATAGTGTCTTCAGTTTCATCGGCTGCTGCGAGGTTCTTGTCGTCCCAGAAGTCTCTGATCTTTCCGTAGACTGCGTTTGTTTGCTTAAATTTACTGTTTTTAATTTCATCGTTTACGCTCCCTAATCGTAATCCTCTTCGTGCTACGAGATGTCTAAGCCATAACATGATAGCCTGACAGATGGATTTGTTTCTGATTCCCATAAGATTGAATACGACAGCTATTCCGCAGAATACTAATGTGAAGATGATCTTTGCTTTTACAATAAAAGGAAGTACCCATATGACAGCTCCGATTATTCCTGCTGTAACTGCCGCTTCAATGATATTCCTTATGAAAAATGGTCCGAGCTTCTTTTGCATCGACCTGTTGTTAGGAACTAAGTCCTGCATCTGATTAGCCATGATGTACTCCTTTTACAAAATATCCAGGAATTTGCAGTCGTAATAATCAAATATCTGCATCTTCTCAGCCTTGTGTGAATCCATAGAATTAAGTATCTCTATCTCGTAGACAAAAGTATTGTCCTCTCCGATTTTGAGTGTTGTAGGAAAATACTTGCTGACTTTCTCGATATCCTTGCATGACCATACATAGACGGTAAGTATGCCTCTTACATACATTGGCATTCCATTCTGATAGATCATAAATTTGCTTGTCTTATAATCGGCTGTCATCTGAAGCTCTGCATCTGAAAAATCAGCAATCATTTCTGATAAAACTACGTTCTGATCTGCGTCATCATCATAAAGAACGTCTCTGAACATGGAAGATAGCTTATCGAAATAATTATCATAATCTGTTCTGACAGCCCTGTAATCAAAAGAAAACAGCTCAGTTCCGATTACGTCTGCTCTATCGCTGATAAGGCCCATTTTGTAATCTCCAAGTTCTTCGTAGAGCTTTTTGTTGTTAACATATCCGTCTGATTCGGATGGGTATGCATATTCAAAAAGCCTCTCATCTACTTCCTCAGAGCCATCAAAGGCTGTCTCTCCGATATAGTTTGGTTTGTTTGTCTCAGATTCCGGTTCGGTTCTATCCTGTGTCTGGATAGTAGTATCTGGTACCGGCCTGTGAGTATAAAAGTAATATCCGGCAGAGCCGCCTGCTGCTATAATAGCTGCGGCCACTACTGCTACTACTGCTTTATTTACTGTCTTCTTTTTCTTCTTTGTATTGTTAGGTGTATGTACTCTTGGCATAAAAATCCTCCTATTCATATCTCTAATATTACACCTTTTGTGTATTTTGCGCAATATAAAAGACCCATAAATATACTATGGGTCTTGGTGGATACTTTATGCTTTTAATGTCCGTTCTATCCGTCTCTTTGAGTCTGTGAGGAGGATCTTCTCTATTGCCGCTTTCTGTTCTTCATTGTTAGCATCTTCTATATGAGCCTCAAGGAAAAGCCTCTGTTCATCCGTTAAGATATTTCCAAGGAAATTGCACCCCTTAAGCGGAAACGACACATATTTTTTATCTTCCAAAAGATATTTTTCATCTAAAAAAGCGTGAGCTCTTGTCTTTTGATGATATTTTCGTTGTACTATCTGAGATGCAATATACATATGATCGGATGCTCTGCATGGAGTAAATTCGCCTTCAGGCGATAGAAAACCTATAAGCAATGTGTTCATTAATCATCATCCTCTTCCAATATGATTTCTGTGCCAAGTGTTGAAGCTGCTTCTCTGTAATTATCTTCCAGTTCCTTATCGTAAGCTTCAGTCTCTTCTTTGTACTGTTCTCTACTACTTGCTATCACGCTGTCGCCTTTTAAAAGTGCGAATGAGAAAGCATCGATTGTATTATATGACTCTACATATAAAGTCAGGTTGTCATATCCACTTACGCTTGCTGTAAAATATGAGACACTACCTTCATATCCTGCGTTCTCGGGATTTATTGTTACAAATTCTGACGGATAACCTGAATTATTGAGGAAGTTTGTAAGTGCCTCTGTAAAGAGGATGTGATTTCTTGTGCTCATCATATCTTTTGACATGAGAACGTCTTGCTCGTCGATATATCCGGTTATCTGCCCTCTTTCTTCTTCGAGTTTCTTATCTCCCTCAAAGTATTCCTCAGAAACAGATATTGCAATAGTACTCTCATCAGAGATAATAATGTCTGATTCTTCGCCTGCAACCTCAGAGTCTTTATTGGAAAACATTATGTAAATAGAAAAACCGATCACTATTGCTACTCCTATAATGGTTGCTGCTATTGCCATTTTTGTTTCTTTCTTCATGTGAATGCCTCCTACTTACTCCTCGGATATGATATCGCTATCAAATTACCGGCGTTCTCATTATATCTGCATATATCAGCCGCGACAGGGGCATATCCGCCAAATTCTATTCCTACGCTTCGATATACGGCTGCTACAAATGATGAGCAGTCATAATATCCGTCTGAGGTTCTTTTTTCTTGTGAATAGATCTTGCCGCATTGTGACAATGCAAAATCAAGTAGCTGCTGTCTTGTATCTTCGTCATCATCAGGTAACGGGCGGCAGATAGATACGATGTAATTGGGATTTAGCCCTGAATATACGCTTCTGTAAATGACAACTCCTTTTCCACTTGATGCATCAACCATCATATCGTTACCGGCGTATATAGCTACGTGTGTTACATTTTTGTATCTGCCATTAGATTTTGCAGAATAGAACATTATGTCTCCAACTTTGAGTTCTTCATCAGGGTTTATATCCCCGATCATGATCCTCTCGAATTCCTGAAGAAGCTCTCCGCCGTATACATATCCTGATTCTTCAAAGCCATAATCCCACTCAGTTCTCTTGCAGGGGCCAAAGTCGTAATAATCGGCATAACATCTTAGATTTTCTTCTGATTCATCAAGCAGATTTATATTAAGCATGTTATCTACTTGAGCATTAAAGTCAAAAGCGTCAACTTCAATAAATCTGTAGAGTGATTTGAGATCGTAATGTCTTAATGTGACTTTGCCATACAGAACCATTTCTGTAGTTGTATCTATTACATTTCCTTCTTCATCGTAGTGTTCTATCACTTTTTCAGCCCAGTCAGGCTCAACCTTCATTCTGTATAGGAGCTGCAATTTCCATGGCCTTAAAACTGGATTAAAGAGCTTTTTAAACTCTTTATAGACAAGATTCTCTGAGTTAAGTTCTTCTTTTTGCTGTACCACCTCGATAATCTCAGCGTAGTTCATGTCGTCGTAGAAGTGCTCTTCTTCTGCTTCATACGATGCCATTGTCAGCTCATAATCATATTCTTCTTTTTCGATTATCCATGGAAGCTCAAAGTTCTTTGCAATGTTAAGAGCTCTTTCAAAGCCTCTGTTGATGTATTTTTTTGCTTTATCACAGCCTTCTGTGAATTCCAGTTCGGCATCAAATTCGCCTACTTCATCCTCTTCTTCATCGTTGAAAAGATTAAAAAACCAACTAAAGCCCCAATCAATATCCTCGATATCGAATTTATCAGAGTATTGACCTTCTATGTAATTCTCATCAACTGAGCCGAAAGTCGTTTTGTAGGTGTAGCTCATGCTCCCATTGAACATTAAGAGAAACAATATAAACCACATAATCCAGCCAAAACCGCTCTTTCTTGTTTCTCCTGTGACTATTTTGCCCCATGATGTAGCAACTTTTCCTGCGGCTTTTACTGCTTCAAGAACCGCTACTGCAATTGCTCCTACACCGGTTGCTGATGCGCCCGCTTCAGCTCCTGCGGCCGCAGCTCCCTCAGCGGCTCCGGCGGCTGCACCTTCTGCTGCTGCACCTGCCGCTGCTTCTGCTCCTTTTTCTGCTCCGGCTTCGGCAGCCTGTACCGCAACATCTTTCGCCGCACCTTCCGCCATGCCTTCGGCCGTTTCGGTTGCAACACCGCCAATTTCTGATGCTTCTGCTGTTGCTTCCTGTGCTTGTGCCGCTTGTTCGGCAACCTCTCCTGCATTCTTAGTTCCGGCGTTTCTCATTGCGGAGTAGTCAACGTCAGGTGTTCCGCCGTTACCTGACAGAAGCTCTGATTGTTCAGGAGCTGTATCTGTTATTTGAGGAGATTTTGCATCGGCTTGGGTATCAATATTCTGATGACTTACATGATTATCAGGACTTGTATGCTCCTGAAATCTGTCATACAAGTCCTTGGCATCGTCCAGTAATTGACCGGGATCTACTTCGGAACCCTGTTCTTGTTGATTTTCATCTTCGTAATCGTCGTAATTTGCCATGCGTTACCTTTAATTATTTCCCTCTAAATTTTCTGTATGTTTCAAGGAATTTACGTGAGTTTAGCTTTGAAGCGGCGTGAGTGTGATTATCAACAACGTTCTTATATCTGGCAATTCTGTCTGCGTTTCTGTCATTCCACTCAGTATTAGCCTTATCCTGCTCTTCGTTTCCTGTGTCAGTATTTCTTGACAGAACCTTTTCAGGAGTAATGTCATATACTTTGTAGAATCCTGAGTTTTCATCATTATATCCGCCGATATCTCCGACATATCTGCCGTCTGTAGGTTTGAAGTCGCTTCCGGTGTATGCCACGTTGTAGCATGCCCTGTCATGATATGTGCCTTCTGCATCCTTACCCATTGCATGTATGATTGCATCAGAGCTGTTACCGGATTTACCCGGCTCTACGATGAATCTCACATCCTCAAGGTCACTGAACTCTGGCAGTTTCTCGAACTGACCCTCTGTATTATCAAATGCGCTGCCATTATCATATGCAAGACCATCCTTATATGCTCTGGCCATAAGTTCTTCGTGCTGCATTGCATTTCCATCGCTATCAAGAATTACGTTTCCATCAGCATCCAAGTCATCTGCCATGGCATACAGGCTTGCGCTTCCATCAGAATTCATTGTGATATGGTCAAGGTTAGCTTTAATATCTTCATCAGCAATACCATTGATATCTACGCCACTGAGAATGCTTGCTCTGTCAAAATCATCTTCTCCGCCAACTCCGATAACTGTTCCTGCCTTATCAACACCGTTAGAATGGATATCAAAGACTTCGCCCTTAAGATCAGGTGTCTGCCCTGTAAGGCTTCCAACCACATTCCCTTTAGTTCCGCCAATAGTAACAGCGGCTTTGTTGCCGTTTTCATCAACATAGATACCACTCTGAGTGCCATCCTGATTGAAGCTGATATTCTTAAGCTTAGGAGTTCCAGGTCCATACATATTGTCGAGAAGGGCCTGCTTACTTGCAGGTGACATTGCGCTAAGGGCTCTTGCGTCAGTACCGCCCGCAAATGCCATCTTAGCCATTGATGCATCCATCATCTCAGGAGTAAGCTTTGAAATTGTATCCTGTGCTGTACCAAGTTTCTTTGAACTCTGTAAAAGTCCTGCTGTTCCGCCAACAGACATTTCGCCCGAAGAAAGAGTCTTTAATGGATGTGAAGCATCTTTTATTTTTCTTCCGATCTGCGCCATACCAGGGTTTAATCCACTTACGCCTGCTCTTACAAGTGCGCCGCCTGCTGCATCCATTCCTGCCTGCCCACCTTTTAAAAGTCCGCCAAACTGACGAAGTGATGAACCGATAGAATCAAAAACATTACCACCGGTTACAGCGACAGAAAGACCCATAGTGAACATGTATCTATCTACTCTCTGAGCTGCCCGCAGATATGCAAACATAAATATCCAACCAGTCAGAGAGTTGTCTTCTAAGAGACCGCCTCCTGTGACCATCTTAAGTATGCCCATCATAAATACTGCATTCATAAGCAACAAGAATAATTGAGAAATAAACATCTGAAGATACTTGCCAAAGATACTTCTTGTTATCTTTGAGGGAATGGTTCCTGCCGCTACCGGCATGAAAACAGCAAGTAGGCACGATACTATGTATCTTTCAACTATCTCCACCATAAAGTTAAGTACTTCTTTGGCGAATATTAAGCCTAAAACAATATTGAATATAGCGATAATAGGCTTAAATTGCTGTTCGGTGGCCATCTCCCCGAGTTTTATTGCAGCTTCACCTAGATTTTCGCTTGCTACGACATCACTAAAGCTTGTTCCCCAAAACGCAGATGATAGAGTTACTGGATAAAACACATAGAATAGAACTTTCCATGCATCAATTCCATTCAGGTTTTCAGGTGCTTTCATCTGTTCCCAAAGAAACATAGTTATATCGAAGAAAAAGTCAGCGAATTGTTCAGATAGGAATATTATTGTAAGGGAAACAAAAAGCCCACCTACAAGTTGCAGTGGAGTATCTTTTACGTCGGCTATTTTTACGGTGCCCAAAGCAATCATCCAAAACATGAATATGGTAATCAGGATTGCAATGATCGTTCCCAATACTCTGAATACGGTGTACGTACTCCATTCCGTGCCTGTCATTTCAAAGAAGGTTTTAATGTCAGGTGCAAATTTTTCAAAAAATGTTTGGGACGTTGCCGAAGACAGATAATTATATTGTTTATCTATCCATGCAGTCATACCATTCATTGATTTTGTGGTCACTGCATTTTCGAGGCCATCACTTATTGCTCCTGAAACAAAAGTGATTAAAAGTGAATCGAATATACCAGCACTCGACTCAACTTTTTGATTCTGTACATTTATCATTCCGATCATTAAGGCAACGGCGATTAAAAGAGCCGCTATTACTGACCGTCTCAATTCTTTGCTTTTCTTTAATACTTCCATACACACTCCTTATAATGCTCCTGCTATCCAAAGCCCTAAATGAATTATTGGCGCTAATAAATTCATGACTATTATTGATGTTAATAGTATTTTCACGGCTTTTACCGACATTCTAAGCTGCTGCTCGTCCAAAGAGCTATACGCCATTGATGCAAGCAATATAACCAGGATCAAAGCCGCAAATATCGTGTAGCTATTTACAGCCTTTATGGCATATCCCTTGATTTTTTGAGGTAAGATGTCGTCCGGTATTTTATTAAACCAATATGACTGCAAGAAAAAACTGCTGTGTAGCTCAGAGCCATCTGAATTATCTATCAGAGTTGTATCTACATTGTTATCAATAATATCTGTTTTACCACCTGTGTATTCTGTTGACTGGCCTGATATTGTAGTGTGTCCCTCTTCAGATGCATGTATAGGAACTTTTAATAAAGTGATTCCCATAAAGAAGATTAATATTGACATTAATATTGTTGATTTTTTCATGTTTTTACTCCAAAAAAGGGAGCCTTTTAGCTCCCTTTTACTCTGATGTTGATAGTTTAGGCTGCTCCGCCAAAAGTATTTGCCATCCAGATGATCGTATTAACTACGAGGTTTACAAGGTTAAGTCCGATAAAGGCAATTACAATTACCTTTGCGGCAGATCTTAGTCCTGCTACTGCTTTCTCATTCGAACCAGCAAGCCCAAGTGATAAGAAGAACGCAAGTACAACCCATGGAAGGATCGTCTTGTCTGCAAATGTAGTAACCTCATCCAGTACCGTCTGATTGTTTGCATTAAGTGTAGAGAATAATGTGTCTCCATCTGCAAACACTGATACTGTTGTGCCTATAGTTGTCGCGGCCATCCCTGCCAGGAGTGCTGCTTTCTGAGAGGCTGTTTTGAGCGCTCTCTTTGTTAATGTATCGATCTTCATGTCCAATTCCTCCTTGTGAAAATCTTATTTACGCTTATGATGTAATAAGTATAATACACCTTTGGCATATTTGCAAGGGTTTACTATCATTGGTCTCCCATGAATGAAGACAAGCCTGTGAGCCATGAGCTGTCTATATTCTCATTCTCTGTGGATAGATTTTCTTTTGTCTCATCGCCCTGCTCTGCAACTATATCTTTAGCTTCATCTTTCCTGACCGGTTCTGTAACAACCGTATTTTCCTCTATTGGTTTGGTGGGCGTTTCTTCCTGTTTTTGCGTCTGAACTGTTGTGTTTACAGGAGCTGCCGTATTGTTCGCCATAAGAGTTGAGAGCATATTCAAAAGCCCTGTGGCGTCAGTGCCTGTCTGCTTGTTCTTTTCAATAAGCTCTGTAATACTTGGAAGTTTTTCAACATCCTCATATCTGATGCTTGTAGGATCCTTATATCCGCATAACTTCAAATACTCCGAGAAGAGTTTTGTTATAAAAGCCGTTGCTTTTCTCCTCTGCGTAAGCTGTTTCAAGAAGAAATACAGTGATACTTCTTCTTTCTTGGATGATGAGAAATAAAGGGTCATTTCGTAATAGTTTTCTTTCTTCCTGTTATAGCCATTTCCCTTTGTCATAAATCAATCACCCCTTTGCTGAGGCCTGATACATCTGCTTGATCAAAGCTGCGTAGCCTTTTGCATTAGCCCTTGCCGGGTCTTTAAGATAGTGCTGGTTCATAATGACCTTATTCTTGTTGATAAAAGGTCTTAACAACTTTGAACCGCCGCCAAGGAATACAACCGGAGTTGCAGCAAAACTGATGTTGCACTGTGAAAGCTCATTAATGATGTTCTCGTCTACCCATTTCTGCACATCAGCCATGATGAGCCTGATTACTTCCTCAGAGAGCACTGTCCTCTCTTTGTTTATCACGCACTCAATATCCTTGTTGTCAATTGATACTCCCAGCGCACGTTTGCAATCAAGGACGATATTCTGATACATATAAAGGATTCCTGATTGTACGGAGATGCATGAAGCAGTATCTGGCGTGTGGTCGATAAAAGGAATGACATCCATTGTTCCACCGCCGATATCTACTGCGACAAATTTAGGATAGTTCTTTATGATATCATCGTCTGTGTTCACAACAATTGCTGCATAGTCCTGAGGGAATACCTTGCAGAATGTAAGCTTGAATGAATATTTAAGTCCACAGTATTCAAAATCAATTCCATCCTTCATATAACTCTCAAGGTACTGGATCTTTTTCTGTGCAGCTCCCTTTGCCATCATGTGTGAAGGCGGAAGTCCTACTCCAAGTGCAACTTCTGTATACTTAGAGATTTCGCCCTGTATATTCCCATCCTGCCCTACCTTTTTAGTTGCCAGGTATCTTAGTTCCTGCGCAATGCCAAAAAGAACAAGCACAAGGGAACGTTCATTAACTGTCTTGTCCTCAAGGTATTTAAACCTCTTCTGGCTAGGGACGTAATATACTCCGTTGTAAAACAGATATTCATTTACCATCGGTGGCAGGATCTCGGAACTTGTATATCCTGCGGGCATAGTTGTATGAGGGCTTTTAATGTCATAATTGCCATCATCTATTCCGGTAAAAAACAACATGTAATCCAATCCTCCTTATATTTACTAATAGTGTATTTATGATTAGTGTAGTATCGTTTAGTTAAAAAGTCAATAATTTGTCCCGTGTAAATTTGATTTTGGTGGTGGACATTTTAATTCTTGTCGGGGACAAATCCATAGCCGTACAAATTTATACTTTAAAACACATTTGTGTATGTTTGTATTGACTATGAACCTTTGGGTTTTGTATACTTGTTTTTGGAGGTTTGAGGTATGGAAAAATTATTGATTTTTAATCAGAAAGGCGGAGTCGGCAAGTCAACTTCCGTTGTCAATATTGCTGGCTGCCTGTCACAGAAAAAGAAGAAAGTTCTTGTGATCGATATTGATGCACAGTGTACAGCTACTTCTTATCTAAGGACCATTGAAGGGGATTGTGAGAACACATTATTTGATTACATAATCGATGAAGCATCTAAAGAAGATGTCATCTATAACATTAACTTTAAGAAATGGTCCAATAAAGTTCGTGAGTATATTCCTCAGGAAACAAATATCAGTCTTATTCCATCTGATAAAAGATTTAATACTGAAGTATTCAGGAAAGAATGGAACGATTATGATTTCTTTAAAAGGTTCTTCACTCCAGACCTTGAAGAGAAGTATGATTACTGTATTTTTGACTGCCCTGGATATATCAGCTCTCTTACAGAGAGTGCGTTAAGAGTATGTGACTATATTATAGTTCCGGCATTTGCTGATATGGATTCACTCGTAGGTTATAGTGACCTTATTGATACCAAGAACAGGATAAGAACAGAGACGGACAATACCGGCCTTGAGTTGTTAGGAGTTGTATTCACTTCTGTATCAGGTTCTGTAAACAGACAGATCATTGCATATTGTAAGGAGCAGATGGGTGTCGAGACAATCTTTAAGTCAACCATCAGAAGAAAGACAGTTGCTCTTGATGCAAGAATAGTAGGTAAGCCGATCTCTTATTATAAGCCGAAAGATACATTGTCATTGGATTACATAGAGCTTACCAACGAGATAATCAAAAAGATAAATGCCGCAAAGAAAGGGAGAAAGTAAATGGCTGTAAATATATCAAGTACTGACTCATTAAAGAAACTTGGAAAGATTACAAAAAAGAGTGTAGAAGAATCCAATTCAAAGCTTGTAAAGGATATCCCTCTTGATGAGATAGTTCCTAACCCCGATAATACAAAGCTGTTCACGATGGAAAATGTCGAGGGCTTAGTAGAGAGTATCAAGAGTATCGGCTTTAATGGTGCGATAGATGTGTACCGTCTGCCTAACGGAAAATATCAGATATCATCCGGGCACAGAAGATATGCAGCGGTAAAGAGGCTTGAATGGAAGACTATTCCCTGTATAATTATGGAGCCTGAGGATGATATTCTTGTCAGGAAAAAGCTTGTAGAAAGTAATATAAACACCCGTGTTCTTTCACCTATTGAGCTTGCAAGGTCTATTCAGTATTATGAGCTTATTCTGAGAGAGGAAAATTTTAAAGGTGATATCAACACCCGCCTTGGAGAGATATTCAGCATTTCAAGAACCAAGGTTTCAAAACTTAAATCACTTTTAAAACTTGCTGATGATATTCAGGAACTTGCAAAAGCAAAGAATTTCCCATATGAAGCCTTTGAAGATGCCGTTAATTTCCCAGCTGATAAACAGAAACAGCTTGCAGAAAGACTTAAAAAGCATCTTGAGAAAAACCCTACATCCGAGATAGATACTCCTGTTGTCAATATGTATGTAGGTGAGATAAAGAATGAGCTTCAGATTGAAAAAGAACGTAAGGAAAGAGAAAAGCTTGAACAGGCTGTACAGGAACATAAGGAGCTGATAGAAGAGAAGCTTGCAGAGAAGCTTGCAGAGAAGATTAAACAGGCAGAAGAGTCTGAGGACGAGCTTGAACCTGAGGATGTAGACCTTTTAGAACCTTCAAGCATTGTGGATTCTCTTCCAAAACTTGAAGAACAAGATAGACTTCCGGCTGATTTTGGAGCAGAAGAAGATAGTTACGAAGAAGTCCGGGATGTTCCGATAGCGATGGAAAACGCAAAAGAGCCCGAAACACAGTTATATGCTTATACCGATAGGATGGAAGAGGAGATTACAAGAAACAAGTTTAATAAAGCTACTAAAGAAGCACTTATAAAGAAGCTGAATAAGCTCATAAAGATCCTTGAGAGTATGTAAAGAAAAAGCCTCGCTAATTGATAGCGGGGCTTTGATTTTGCCTTATTTTACAATCTCTGCGTATAAGATCCTGCTGATAAGCGTTGTTCCATCCGAACGCAAGTTAACTGCATCTTCCGGCACATAGAGTATCACGTTGGCATCTTTTTTTCTGATCTTATTGCCAGTCTTGATAACGCTCACATCATTGCCGTTAACGTCAAGAGTGAAGGTATATCTTACAAGTTCCCTTGCAAACGTCCCAGAAAGCCCCTTTTCGGTCTTATCGTTGTTTTCAATATCCTTTACTTTGCCTTCTATAATGAGCACTTTATTTGCAAAAAACGGATAGCTCCAGGAAATGCAGTACGCAGCGTAAGCTATAAGGATTATAAGTGTAAAAAGAGCAATATTTAGCGACTGCATACCAATTGTCAAAGACAGGCCAAAGATTATCAGTCCTGCTCCCAGCATTATAAATGATATGAGTTGTCCTTTTATACATGCCGGTAATTCTTTGTATGCTAAAAACGAATTATTTTTCTTCATATATGCCTCATTATCAGATGAAATTGATCATGCCAACTACAACGACGATTACGATAGCAATAAATGAGATAGTCTTAATGACCATTTCCGTAGTAACATGCTCTGTTCTTGCATCAATCTCTGCGGTCACATAGTCATAATAACCATCAGCATTTGCGTTGTATGTAGGTTTCTGCGGCTCTGTGCTTTCAGCTTTCGCACGTTCTCTTTTAAATGCTGCTCTGGGTGCACTTTCCTCAGGTTCTTCATCATATGAAACATCTTCGGATTCATCGGGTTCTTCTGCTTTTACTGCTTTGCCTTTTCCAATGATTGCCTTTGAATTATTTACAATATTGGAAGCAAAATTTCCTGCAAAGCCTGCGAGCTTTTTACTCTTAGATTCATCATTAGAGGTTTTTTCTTCTTTATTATCGTCAGGCTTCTTTTGCTGCATTGAGGCATAGAAAGCTTCCATTTCCTTATCAGTTGAAATCTGTTCTTCCTCAGCCGCTTCCGGTTCAGGTTCGGGTTCAGGGGCTTTTCTTACCGGCTTTCTGGCCTCTGGCTCAGGTGTGGGTTCCGGTTCTTCGTAAGCAGGCCCTTCAGGTTCATCTACGACAGGATCTTCAGGCTGCTCTATCTCCGGTTCTGGTGTAGTGTCGTATGACTTATACACAGGTGTTTCAGTTTCAGTATAAACCACTTCGGGTTCTTCTACTTCCTGTATAGGCGCGGGCTTCGGCTCAGGCTTCTGAACCCTGGGCTTTTCCTGTATAGTTTCTTCCTTTTCCGCTGATGGTTTCTTGTCTGTAAGAGGTTGCGAGCATTTAGGACATATATTAGAATCCTTGTCTATGAATTTATTGCAGTGCGGGCATCTTATAAGCTGTGCCATGAAAATCCTCCTTTGAAAAAGTGCGAATGTTTATACAGTGATATTACACCATTTGTGTATTTTTTACAATACAAAAATAGCAATAAAAAAATCACCCACTCTGTAAGAGAGGATGACTGTTTTACCGACATTCACTTGTCGGAAGGCCCTTATCTCAAGGGTATAAGCTGCGGCGAGATACTCGTCTCGCTGCCGCCAATAACAAGAGAATTTTTAAGGAATTGGATTAATAATAATTTACACCCTTAGTGTATCGAATACAAGAGTTTTTTAAAAATTTGTCAAAATATACAAAAAAATATGCCAGCTGAGGCTGACATATTGCAATTTTGATATTTACTGTTTATCTTATACGCTTGGGCTGCGGGAATGAATCAGGTGTACATGCATAATACTTAAAGAACGGTGCATGTCTCACAGACTGCTCTGAGCATCTAAAGACATCTTTCCGTTTGTTGTATATGCCCCATTCACCATAATTCTTTTGCCCGTCACTATATGTAATGAATACAGGCTTGCTGTCATAAAGAACAAGGTCTTTCTCGTCGATCTCTACGAGGAAGTCGTCAAGAAATAGAAAACCTTTTGAACCAATGGATTCATTCTCAATAGAACTTCTTCCGATAAGGAAATCAACAGTTATTCCAAAATAATCAGCTAACTGTACAAGAACCTCGTAGCTTGGTCTTTTTGCTCCGATTTCCCAGGATGAAAGTGTAGATACCGGGAGCTTCTTATCCATTCCGCAAAATATAGAAAAGCTCTCGCAAAATTCTCCCTGTTTTAATTTCCTGCTTATTCTGATGGATTTTAATCTGTTTGCGAACAGATTACTCCTTTGTTTTGTAGCCATTTTAATCCCCTTTCGTTTTGTGATCTAGCATATCACTATCTTGATGTAACACTATATAAGTGTACACTTATATTTAATATACCATAGAAAAAAAATAATTGTAAAGTTTTCGTAGTTGCAATATTACACCTTTTGGTATATACTATAAGTGTATTAAATGTGATATACTGAATTAGATAATATCACACTTGGCGTATAGAAAGGAAGTAGTATGAGTAAAAAAATAATATCTCTGATAATGATATTTATGATGTTCCTGTCTTTCCCTGTAGTTTCTATGGCGGAAGATAAGGTTACTGGTGATGGGGAACAGGTGATTAAAGAAGTATCTGTTTCTATCCCGGATAATTACGCTGAATGTACATTTACCCTGCAATATGAAAACGAAGAATTCGCCCCGGATAATGTAGAGCTGTTTTCTCCTAACAAGAAGGCTTATGGCTTTACAACTGATTCGGTATCGGGTGCTGTGAGCTGTACAGTTCAGAACGTAACGGCAGGAGAGTGGACTGTAAAAGCAACAAAGATGTTCCCTGCAAGTGCAGAAAAGAAAGAGATCTGCAAGATCACAGTAAGTGTAAAGTCCTCTAATTCAGCCGCTAAGGATGTAACAGGAGACATCTCTTTATCAAAGGAGATCTCAGGCCTTAGCTATTACTGGAAGGATGACAACATTGTTGTAACATGGACTGACGAGAGTGTTGGCAACGTGGATGTTACCGTTACAGACTCTAAGACATTAAAGATCCTTGGCAACGAGAAAGTAAAGCAGATGTATTACGAATGCCCTGTGGGTGACAGCGTAGACGAAATTATTTTGAGTGTTGTTCCTGCAACTTCATCCGGCATCTCCGGCGCAGAAGTAACTTATGTCATAAGGAATAATTACAATCCCGATGCTCAGATTGTTTTTGACTCATCAGAATACATCAACACCGCAACAAGACACGGTATTGCAACAGTAGGAGAGCAGTACACATTAAAGTATGTTGACAATGGAAATATCGTTGGGGCATCCGGCAAGCTCGAAGTAGGTGACAACGACTTTGAAGTACCGGTCACAGAGGGCGATAACAATGTTATCGTTTATGTGGTAGATGATGATGGTAACATGAAATCATTTACGGATTTCGTTATCGTTGATACTGTACCTCCAATTCTCAAGATAGAAGATGATATTTCCGGCACAAGTACCTATAACAACTCAATCTCTTTTAGCGGTAACGTATCAGATTTTGAGACCTTGTATAACGGTACGCAGGAAGTAGAAGTTGATGAAAGAGGCTATTTTGATGTAACAGCTACTCTGAGAGAGGGTAATAACGAGATCACCCTTGTAGCAACGGATAAGGCAGGGAACAATGCTACTTATACAGCATATGTTGAAATGCTTGTAAAGAAAGCTCCTGCGATTGGTCCAATACAGATAGCGGGTATTGTACTTTTAGTCATTGCACTTATCCTTTTGGTAGTATTTATCATCAAAAAGAGAAACGGTGGTGACGGCGGTTCAAAGAAGGGGAAGAAAATCCCACATTTTGAAGAGGATGAAGAAGAGGAAGTAGAAGATAAGCGTAAGGCAAAGGAAACAAAGAAGTCAGAGCCTATTATTGATAAGGGAATGCTCTTTTGTTCGATAATCATTCTGGCAGGGTGCTTGTTCTTGAGTATCTTCGTTGTCCAGTTTACTCATGTTGAGAGCGGTTCAATGGAGCCTACCATCATGACGGATGAATTTACCATAGTCAATAAACTCGCATACATGACAAAAGAGCCTCAAAGAGGCGACATCATCGCATTTAAGTCAGAAGAATATAATAGATACCTCTTAAAGAGGATCATTGGAGTTCCTGGCGATGAGATAGAGTTCCATGACGGATATGTATATATCAATGGTCTTATCTGTGATGAATCAGCTTATCTTGATGAAGATATTGAGACTAACTGTGATAAGTCCTTTACTGTACCTGATGGCTCATACTTCGTGATGGGAGATAACAGGGAACACAGTACAGACTCAAGATTTTTTAAGTCTCCTTATGTCTTGAAGGACGACATCATGGGACGTGTTTTCTATCATTTCAGCTTCGGTTGATATATCTGATACACCAAAAAATATACCCCTTTAGCTTATATCTGCTAAAGGGGTATTTTTTACTTAAAAAGCGATGAACTGTAAATACTGCTTATTCTCCTGGGCTGTTATGGTAAACTCTGCCGCCGGATGCGCGCTGAGATGGTTGATGAACTCTGTCCATCTTTTCCCAGTTTTCTCAATTGCCTTAGGCCCGAAAGCTACGGTTCTTTCTTTACCGCTTGCATCCAGTACTCTAAGGGTCTTCCATCCGTCCTTGCTGTCTGCAAGGGGAGCTTTAGCCTTAACCTTGAACTTCGCCTTTGTCATCTCGACAACATTCGAAGGCTTTGGGGCTTCAGCCTGAGGCTGAACATTCTGCTGTTCCTTAGGTACTTCCTGAGAAGCTGCATCCTGTGAATTTCTCCAGTTTGCCTGATCCTTAGCTGCTTTTTCCCTTATCTGTTCAAGCTCGTCTTTACGCTTCTGATAAGATACAACGTATCTCTCTGCGATATGACGAAGATCGTGAAATGATATGGGGATATTGCAGAAGATCTTCTTGCCATCTTCGCCGGGGACAGAAGCATTGATACAGTAGCCACCATTTGTTGAGTTCATGATGCCGATAGACTTCTCAGCATTTTCTCCGGTAGTATACTTGAATGCTTTAGGGTACTTCTCGCCTGCCTGTTTCTCATTGGCAAGAATCCTTTCCATTCTTCCGTGAAGAATGTCATAAGCCCAGTTATCAAAACACTGCGCTCCATCCCTAAGACACTCCATATATATATCAAAGCTTTTTCCTTTGCCGCTTGCGCCCTTCTCAATAAAACTGAATTTCAGCTTATCAATGCCATAGGCGGGATAGACTTTGATGCCCCAGTTCTGAGTCCAGGTATCAAAAATCGCATTACTTGTCATCTGTTCCTCAATATGACTAATGGTACGACTTGCCTTTGCCATTACGCCACCTCCTTAATGTGCTTTTTCTCAGCATACATCTTTAAGTATTCTGAGAGCATTGTTGTTCTGAGGCAGGAAGCCTCTGTTTCTATTGCCTTTTTTACAGCTTCAGGCTCGCATATAAGAAAACATTCTTTTTTCGCCCTTGTTACTGCTGTATAAAGAAGATTTCTCTGGAGCATGGTTTCATGTTCGTTGAGCATCAGAGTGATAACGCTCTTGGCTTCAGATCCTTGGCTTTTGTGAATGCTCATCGCATAGGCCAGTGTGATCCTTCCTGTCAGCTCGAATTTATCGAACATTACCTCTTTACCATTGACTTTGATTGACACAAACATGTTATCTACAACGTCTTTAATAACGCCGATATCACCGTTTGATGCGTCATCATCGTTCTGTAAAAACATTACCATATCACCTGTCCTATAAAACTCCCTCCCAACTTTTATTTGGGCTCTTGGGTGAGGGTTTACAATCTGTTGGATTCTTTTGTTTACCTCAATAGAACAAGTATCTCCATGCTGCCTGTACGGAGTTAAAACCATTACATTCTGTACTCCATACTTTTCAATTTCCTGCTTGTAGAAATGCAGGATCTGATCCATTGCACTGCATCCTTCAACCGGTTTTGAAAGGTGAAAATCCTTTCCTGCGTGAAGATGCCAGTCGCCGTTTTTGATAAGTTGTATATTATCGGCAAGATCTGATTCACCTTTTTGTCTGAAGGTCTTTGTAAGCCTTGCCACAGGAACTACTTTCGATGAAATAATATCCCTTAGGACTGCTCCTGAACCAACAGAAGGGAGCTGATCTGTATCGCCTACCCATACAACACGCTGTCCTGTCTGCACAGCCTTTAAGAAGGCTTCTGCAAGGAAATCGTCAAGCATTGATACCTCATCACAGATGGTAGTATCTATACTCTTATCAAATGGTTTTGGCTCCATCTTATCAGGATTGATCTCAAGAAGTCTGTGAGCTGTCTTTGCATCAAAGCCGGTACTCTCAGAAATTCTTCTTGCAGCCTTTCCAGTTGGAGCACAGTACAATATGTTTTTATCACCCAGCATGAGAAGAACATCATTTATGACATTCAACACGCAGGTTTTTCCGGTACCAGGGCCTCCTGTCAGAATAAGAAAAAGATTATTACATGCTGCCTTAACAGCATCTCTTTGTCCTATGTGAAGTTTAAGGCCCTTTATCTTTTCGACTTCATTGATCTTTTCGTCAAGGAGCTTGTCAGGATAAACCCTGTGTGGAGCATCCATAACCCTTAAGATATTAAGGGCTATGTTTGCTTCTGCGGATGCGTAGGGTGGGAGAGTAATGTAAACTTTGCCATCAACCTTCCTTGCTACGATATTTCCGCTTTTTATATCAGAGTTTAAAAAGCTTAAAGAGGCGTCGCCCTTAAGCTTTTTTGCTACCTGATGAAGATAATCTTCACTCAGCCAGGAATTTCCTGTCTGGTTAAGAAGCTCCTCAATAAAAGCAGCATTGCTTTTAATTTTAGGCATTTGTGCCTCCCTTCCTCTTTATGCATCGAGGTTTTTATATGTTGCCTCGTATGTTTTTGTTTTTCCTGTTGGCTTTGCCTCAGTACGGACTCTTGTATAGGCTGTTGGATTTTCTGTCTTAAACTGCTTGGCATCAAATACAGTTACCATATACTTGTCCTTAAGGCCAGGATATTCTTTTTCGAGCAAATTCAGGTCAATATGAGCCTTTTCTACAGTCGAGGCAACATTTATGCACTCAACCTTTTCTCGGGGCGTTTTGACCTTAATTTTGATTGTTTCCTTGCCTCTGCGACAAGTAATGTAATCAGCATCTCCGACAACGGGAGAGAGGATGGCAATAAGTTCTTCATCCATCGCATCCATTTCTTCGATCTGTTTTTCGAGCTGCGCTCTTTTTTCTTTTCTGTCGTAGAGTCCTTTAAGAAGCGAAAAATAAGCAGAAGGAAGTATTGCGTCCTTCTTGCCGTTAGCTGATGTTCCGTAAAGTCTTGTGTAATAATTAGCAAGAAGAGCCGGATCACAGTTTTTTGTGTCCCATTCCTCACCGTCCACTACATCCTTTGCGAATTTCTTTTCAGCTTCAAGCATCTCATCTTCAAAAGCAAGGTTTCTTTCAAGAGGAATGCAGGCAAATTTCTGAAGGCCAAACCCCCATGCACAGCATATAAACGCATAATCCACATTTAAAACTGCCATGTAGTGATTAGGCTGATAGAAGTAGTACTCCGGGATTATCCCGTTCTGCCATTTAGCCAGTGTCTTTCTTCCGGTCTCGCCGTCAGGATTTGTTGTCTTATACTCCAAGACACCTATTCTTCCATTGACTTTGATAAGGCCATCAACATCGGCTACAGCCTGAGGGTATTTAAGACTTCCATCTTCATTTTTGATACCGCACTGATACCAGTGTCTGTCATTATAAATACCATTCTGACAGGCATTGAACTCAGCTATGGTCTTACATACAGTAAGCTTTATACCGTAGTTCTTTTCGAACCATAAGATAGTCATTTCCTGTACATAAGGCTCAAAAATGTGGCCCATCTGCTTGTTTTCCTCGTTAAATTCCTTTTTAATAGCGGGCTTGATCCCTCGCTTTTTGTCTGCAATCTCCTTGGAACATACCCAGGGAGACTCATCCTTTGTCGCAGCAACCTCACTTCCACCAACAGTGCATGGAATATTGTGGAGCTTGCCGGTCCTCATTAGTAGCCACTGCTCATTTGTCATATTTGATGTATCGCAAAGAGCAATAGGCTGTGCATTCTTTCTCGGCATACACATGCCTCCTTTCGTTTGTCAGATATTTATTTAATCGCCCGTAAGGACGTTATTTTGGGAAATCTATATGAAAACGTCAAAAAAGCCGCTTGGAATAAGCGACTTTCATGGATTTAACGATATACTATTTGACGTTATGAATATTATACTATGAGCGTAAATAAAAGTAAAGAGCAAACAAAAAGAGCTCCCTCCAAAGAGAAAGCCCTGTTTTGTTTATTTGAGATTTGACCGTTATTCCTGATGTTCACAGCATCAGGCGGTTGAAGTCTCTCATATATTGACTACTTATAATATACCATCAGTTAAGTTCTCTGTAAATAGAACGAGCTGATAAGAGTTTCTGTAAACTCTTCCTCGCCCTGCGGATGTAATAAAAGAAGTACTGTGAATACTTCGTGCGTCTATATTTACTCCGCTCTTATCAGCATGTCCCTTTAGGTTATATTACAAAAGATAATCAAGTAATGACACGATATCGACTATTATGGTAAGCAGACTGCTTACTATTGATAGCGTTATCATGTACTTTTCTGCCTTCGTCAATATATGATTCCTCCTGAAATCTCATCCGCAGAAGATAAGATTATCAAGATGCTCTTTTGGACTGCATATCGTAGATCTTCTTTGCCTGCTCATTTGCCATCACAAGCTGCTTTACAGTCTCGTAATAAGCTTCTGAGTCTGACTGCTTGCCGCAATCGAGCTGATTAAGCATCCAAGCAATATACTTGGGAGTCATCCCGGCAAGGTCACTTCCGGTCTTGGGACCAAAGTGAACAGTAGTAAGATCTTCGGTAGGTGTATCTGCCTCCTCCTTTTCCTTAAGCTTCTTATCATTCTCAAGAATTACGTCCTTTATCTCATTGGGCGCATCTGACAGATCCGTTACAGTTCCGTCATCCTTGGAATTTGTGCTGCCAGCCTTTTCAGCTTCAAGTGCAGCGGTTAAAGCTTTGGCCACATCCTCAGAAACGGTCTCCTCAGGGAGCTTGTCGTTTCCGGGAGTAGGAGAGGGCTCTTCGATGTCTCCTGTGAAGTCCATGCAGATCCCGGCATTGTACAAAGCAATCTTCTCAGCCTTTGCCAGTGCGTAGTCGATCATGCGGCTGTTTCTGACATCATCAGAGAGTCCGCCGAAAGGCTCAGTTGATGAGAAAGCCTGTGTAGCCTCTGCTGTATACTCATAGGTTTCACCATCAAGTGTTCCTGAAAGAGTGCATACAGCCTTGGCCCACTCACCTTTCCTGAGCTCAACTACTGCTTTGGTATTCTTGGCTGCTCCGTACAGTGCATAAAAGAGCATTCTCTTAAACTTAAGAGGAATCCAGGCAATTGTTTCGGTAGCGCCGGACCCGTCTATCCTCTCTGAAGACTCTGCAAGAACTGACATACCCTTCAAAATCGTGGTAATGTCATCTGCTTTTGCAGTTCCCTCTTTTTTTACATTGATCATATCTGCGAGAACTCCCGCATAGTATTTCTGAAGCATATTCATGTGCATTTTCCTCCTAAAAACAAAGAGCCTTAAGGAGTAATTTCCTCAAGGCTCTTTATGTTTACGTTATTAAGTTACAGGATAGGCTTCCGATTTAGTTGAAAGGAAGCTCCTCATCAAGTCCATCAGGAATATCAAGGAATCCATCCTCATCGGCAGGAGCTGATGTCTGTGCTGCGTTATTTCCGCCCTCAGCATTTCCGTTACCAGAGCTTGCCTTAGCGCCAACGCCGAATCCGATATCCTCAGCCACAACATCGGTAGTGTAGATCTTAACACCATCCTTGTTTGTGTAGCTTCCGGTCTGGATTCTTCCTGTTACCTCGATAGCTGATCCCTTCTTAAAATACTTCTCAAGAAACTCAGCGCTCTTGCCAAATGCAACAACCGAAATGAAGTCTGCTGTCTGCACGCCTTCTTTCTGTCTCTGCTCCTTGGTGAGCTTTCTATCACACGCAACAGTGAGTCTAGCAACCTTGCTATCTCCGTTTGCTCTAACATCAACATCCTTTGTAAGTCTTCCTGTAATTTCTACTTTGTTCATAAATCAACCTTTCTGCGGTGCCCGTGTGCTGTTTTCCGCCATAAAATGTTTTGATAACAATTACAATGCATTAACCATTGCATCATCATCTTCGTTGAAATCTTCCCCTTTAGGAGTATTATCTTCCTCCGGAGAAGTGGGTTCCTCGGTGGCAGTTTTCTCTGTAAACTCCCAACCTTTATCTGTGTGCTGTTTGAACAATGTTAGCTTTTGACGGCCCTCTTTTGTCCAAACATACACTGTAACAACATTTCTGAGATAATCACCTATCACCTTGATATCAGTGACACCCTCAATGCTGTTAACAACATATTTATTTACCGCCCTGATAAACTTTATGTTTTTGTCTTCACAGGGAGATGGCTTGCGGTACGAAACGTCAATGTGTTCCGCATGCCATTGTTTTTTCTGTTCTGCTGCTTTAGCCTTTTCGGTCATTGCTATAAACAATATGACCGGCATCATCAAGCAGAATACAATTACTGCCAGAATCATCGTACCTCCTTTCATTTACAGCGTAATGCTGTCCATGACTGCGCCTTCAGGAAGGGCAGTAGTAGTAGATGCTTCTTTCTTCTCGGGCTTTTTCATTACCTGAAAGCTTGTCATTTTGATGAAGATTTCATCATGACCGGCTTTGTTTGTATACCCGTGCTCTTCTCCAGTGATCATGAGATAGTCGTTTATTTTGACATTCTCTTTGATCTCGCTTGCAAGCTTACCCTCGGCAATTATAAGCCGGTATATGGGTTTAGCTCCCTCACAGTATTCTTGGATTCTGAGCCGGACGAATTCGCCCTTCTTGTTTTTTCCTTCCGCAAAAGCCGCCAAGCTTCCTTTGGATGCTGGCTCTACCTTTGCAGGAGCTATCATTATGGTATTCACTCTACCTCCTTCCTAACGCAAAAAAGAGCCATAGCTATCTGCTATGACTCTTAATTATTTTAACTATGTTCTTTGACGTTATAAATAGTTTAGCATTTAATACACTTAATGTAAAGTACTAAATTCTACAAAAAAATAAAGCGCCTTCAACAATGTGAAAGCGCTCTATTTTTTTAATCAACAGGCACAGTCAAAAATGCTTATCTGACCTTTTATCTGCCCCTTTCTCTTGAGGCGATAACCGAGCCTTCTATATTCATCATACACAGGGCCCCAGATCAGTTCGCACTGTTTTCTCTCGCTAGGAAAGAACTGTCCTAAGGTATCAAGAGTCTGCTGCAAATTAATGTTGTAAGGGCAACCCTTACATCCGGTCCTTTCAAAGTTATAAGGCGGATAATACAATTTACAGAGCTTTATGTTCTCGTGCTTAATGAAATACTCTTCCCATTCATGATCTACAGCTGTGAGGGGCTGGAAGTGTTTGCCAAAAGCAGCATCTACAAGGCACTTTGCCTGGTTTCTTCCACCTTTCTCATCGCCAAGAAGTCCAATAAAGCATATTGGCCTGTCATTAGCTCTTGCGTAGTCCTCCATGGGCTTTTCTTTCATGTTGTAGCAACATTTCTTTGAACACTTAAGCTTAAACTCCGGCGTAAACTGATACCTAAGGCTGTCAGGACATCCGAAAGTCTTGCGGCTTTCTTCAGGATTAAGATATCTGTCAACGGTCCTGCACATACCATTTCGCTGATAGATATCAACGTACATGGAGTGCTCCTTTGACTTAAAGGGATAACCATCCCTTTCTAAAGCGGTCTTTATATTAACAGACGGCTTTATTATCTCTATCCTTGGATCATCCTTTTGCAGCTCAAGAACAAATTCCCTTACTGCGTTAAGCTCAATTCCTGTATTGGCATATATCCTGGGAATCTTATTTCCCGGGACTGCCAAATCAACAAGATGAGAAAGTACAGTAGAGTCCTTTCCTCCTGAGAAGGATATATAGCACTTATCCTCTCCGTACTTCTCAACTATGCTGCGTATTTTTATGATGCGGTCAAATGTAAGAAATTCATTATCTGCATCACACCTTTTGATTGTCATAAACACCACTAACGATTTCTCGTTTCGTGGATAAAGCTATAACCGCCGTGGTCTTATTCTTGTTATTATTTAGTAACGCTCGCAACAAGTTCTTACGGCAAGTGCCGATTTAACTTGTCCGTTACAACCGACACTCCATAGCTTTTTATTTAAAATTGTCTGTTCAACAGTTTTATTTAGGTGGACTTGATACCACACAGACAATTCCCTCTCTTTACCATGCTAGTCTCAAGGGAACCTCGGTTTACCGAGGACTCGTTTATTCCTTTCCTTTAAAAATAGTTATTAGTTTCCTCATAATTGCTCCTTATACTGCAATGCAGTGATTAGTAGCTATCACTTTTGCCATTCTTGAGTACCTGGCATTAAGGTTGAATGTCTCCTCTGTGGAGTTAACAACAATCTTTCCTTCAGGATCTGTGATAAAGTACATCACTCTCTGGGTGCCATTACCATTGTCGTAAATGGTCTGAAACCTGATGCCGTAACCGTTTGGAAGCTTGACCGGATTATCCTTTCTGAGTGAAAGATTGTAGTATCTGTCTCTTTCCAAACGGTTTTCCTGAATCTTCATGGCTTCTTCCCATTTAAGTTCTCTTTCCTTTGCTCCAAGGTTGTATCTTGCCTTTTCAAGAGCCAGGTCCTCTCTGATAGATTCTGCAATTTCCCTGATCTTGTCAGCGATTGCTATATCCTCTATACCAAGAGTAGCCAGCTTTTTCTCAGAGATAGGAGCGTTAAGCTTTTCATCCGTAACAAGGAATCCAACATTATTGACGATAACCCTGTCCTCGATACTGTATGTGCCTTCACAGTCTCTTACTCCGTAGACAAAATAGCCTTTTTTTCTGAGAGCATTGATAAGAGGCTGCTCCCAGCGATAAAAGTTTGTATAGTAATAATTCATGTCACCCTCCTTATACCGCTTCTTTACGGTCAATCTGTTTAATTCTCCCTGAACGGTTTGCTCCGTCAGGATAGTATTCCTCGTATCTTTTATGAAACTGCAAGCCGTCGATGACTTCACCCTTCATAATGAGGAGCTTTTGCCACTGAAGGCCGCCATCGCTGATAAAGGTGATCTCGATGTCATATCTCTGATTAGCAGCATCGCTCCATGTGTTGTCCTCTACTGAAAGAAGCCTAACTTCATGGTAGTCACGTCTGTCTACATACTCCTTTATAAGCTTTGTAATTTCATATACCTTTTCAAGACTCCAGCTATTGCGCGGGTCATTGAAGTTGATAAAAAGTTCGTTCATAAGTGTCCTCCTTCACATTGCCTTATATTCAAAAAATGATACTGAAGAAGAGTTGTGTGTTATCTGATACCTTCCGCCCAGACAGTACACTTCTGAAAGCCAAGAATTAGCCTTCTTGGAAGTTCTGTCATCATCAGAATAGGCAATCCTGTCACACACAAATGCAGGCTGATACTGCTTCTTCACATCTTCTGAAGACAAGGATCTAACGTATTCGTTCATGTAGGTGATATTCCCGTTCTCGGTTTTAGAAAAGAACTGGTCTGATCCTTCAAAATAGTCTTTAATAAGGACTACTTTGTAACCGTACTTCTTATCACCCGTTGCTCCTGTTTCCGACTGATAGATAACCTTCTTGCCAATAAAATCCTTGAGTTTTTGAAAAGGAATCATGTTACCTTTCTTTGCTCCGTCGATATATCCCAAAGGGACACTGGCAACAAGAAATCCATCAAGGGTAAGTTGTCCTTCAATGTCGAAGTTCTTCATTTTTCTTCCCTCCTTAGGTATGAAATTTTAAGTAGTGATATATTTAAACGCTCTGAATCGAGCGGAATTTAAAGAAAATCTATATGAAACGTCAAAAAGAGCCACGGCTATAAAGCCATGACTCTTACAGATTTTTACGCATATTGTTTGACGTTACTGTTATTTTACCATAGGCGTAGTTTTCTTTCAACCTTATTTTTCAACCAAAAACTCCCCTGGCTCTGTGATAGAGCAGGGGAGTAGTGGACTTATTAGATTCTTGAGTTGTCCTTATCATTGTATTTTGAAAGCACAACCTTTCTTTCAGCAAGTGTCTTTTTCATATCAATGACACGCTGATTGGAAGAACCTCTAAATCTTAATGTCAGATCCTTTTTTGCTTCGACAAATTCTCCATCTACAAGAACATCTATTGCAGAGAGGATTGCCATTGTATCATCGCTGTGGCAGCGCTTATTGTCAGAATCTGTCAGTTCTTCAAAAGTATAACCTGAATATATCCAGATAGTTGCTTTCGGAGCTTTCTTTTTTATCCTTTCGATAAGTGGCCTTATGTGTTTTTGGTTGACTATCTCCATTGGCTCGCCGCCAAGGATTGTAAGACCATCTATGTATGATGGTTTTAAAGATTCGATTATGTCATCCTCGATTTTCTTTGTATAGGCTTCACCATAGGCAAAATCCCATGTTTTCTCATTAAAACATCCTTTGCAGTGATGTGTGCATCCTGATACAAATAGTGAAGTGCGACAACCAATACCATTTGCCACATCGTTATAATATATCTGTCCGTAATTCATCTTTCTCCTTTATAAAACAAGGCCGGAATAATCCGACCTTGCTCATTTTTAAATAGTATCTTAGGAAACAAGAGCTTACACCGCCTTACTGAGCTTTGGTACAGAAATATGTACAAATCTCTGTTCAATTTCCTGTGTTCTGCCCTGATTCCAGAAGTTTGAACCGATATAGCCACATGTACGTCTAGCAACGTTCATTTTGGACTCATCGCGGTTTCCACAGTTAGGGCATTCCCAAACGAGCTTGTCGTTCTCATCGTGAACGATCTTGATCTCGCCGTCATAACCACAGCACTCACAGTAATCACTCTTCATGTTCATCTCAGCATACATGATATTCTGAGACATAAACTGAATGTGAGCAAGTACAGCTTCAATGTTGTTTGTAAGGTCTGCCATCTCAACGTAGGAGATTGCTCCTCCGGGAGAAAGTCTCTGGAACTCAGCCTCAAAAGCAAGCTTTTTAAACGAGTCTATGTGCTCCCTTACATTAACGTGGTAGCTGTTTGTGATGTAGTCATGGTCTGTAACCTCAGGAATGATGCCAAATCTCTTCTGGAGCGCCTTAGCAAATCTGTAGGTTGTAGACTCAAGAGGAGTTCCATATACAGAGTAAGCGATATTCTCAGCCTTTCTCCACTCAGCGCACTTGTCATTCATATGCTGCATGATCTTGAGTGCAAAATCCTTTGCCTCAGGATCAGTGTGAGAGTGGCCTGTCATGTAGTAAACACACTCATAAAGTCCTGCGTAGCCGTAGGAGATAGTAGAGTAGTTACCATACAGCAGCTTGTCGATTGTCTCGCCCTTCTTAAGTCTTGCAAGAGCTCCGTTCTGCCAAAGGATAGGTGCAACATCTGAAGGTGTTCCAAGAAGACGCTCATGACGGCATCTAAGAGCCTTGTGAACGAGTTCTGAACGCTCCTCCATAAGCTGCCAAAACTTATCCATGTCCTTGCCTGAAGAACAAGCAACATCTACAAGGTTAAGTGTTACAACGCCCTGATTGAAGCGTCCATAATACTTATGCTCACCTTCATAGAAATTCTTTGCATTTGCCTTGTTGTCAGCATTGCAAAGGCCTTCTGCGTTGTTCTCATTGTCAGGTGTAAGGAATGAACGACATCCCATACAGCCGTATACATCGCCCTGCTTGTACTCACGCATGATCTTTGCTGAAATATAATCCGGCACCATGCGCTTTGCTGTACATTGTGCAGCAACATTGGTAAGACTCCAGTATTTAGAGCCTTCATGATCATTAAAATCATCAAGTACATACAAGAGCTTGGGGAATGCAGGGGTAATCCATACGCCCTTTTCATTCTTCACACCCTGGATGCGCTGTCTTAAGATTTCTTCGATCATCATTGCAAGGTCATCTCTTGCCGATCCTTCAGGAGCTTCATTGAGATCCATGTAGACGGAGAGGAAAGGAGCCTGACCATTAGTTGTCATCAGGGTAATAATCTGATACTGAATGGTCTGTACGCCCTTCTGAATTTCCTTGTAAAGGCGCTTTGCAAGTACCTTCTCGATCTGCTGATCTGTCATCTCGATACCGGCATCCTCATTTTCAGAAAGGATCTCTTTTCTGATTGACTGCCTTGATACATCGATGAACTTAGCAAGGTGAGCTGCTGAGATTGTCTGTCCACCATACTGAGATGAAGCAACTTGAGCTACTGCCTGCATACCGATGTTACATGCTGTTGAAAAGCTGTGAGGCTTCTCGATAAGAGTAGAACCGATAACAGTTCCGTTCTGAAGCATGTCATCAAGGTTTACAAGACAGCAGTTATGCATGTGCTGTGCAAAGTAGTCTGCATCATGGAAGTGGATAATACCTTCCTTGTGAGCCTTTACTACATCCTCAGGAAGAAGCATTCTCATGGTAAGGTCTTTTGAAACCTCGCCCGCCATATAATCTCTCTGAGTTGAGTTGATTATAGGATTCTTGTTTGAGTTTTCCTGCTTTGCTTCCTCATTGTTGCGCTCAAGAAGTGCAAGAATCTGCTCGTCTGTAGTATTGGCCTTTCTTACAAGCGCTCTCTTGTAACGGTAGTTGATAAAGTTACGTGCTACCTCAGGGCCAACCTTCATAAGAACGTTCTCGATCTTATCCTGGATATCCTCAACCGAGAGAGTAGCAAGAGTGTTCTCAGCGTACTCTGTAACCTCATTGGTCACATAATCGATTGCCGCATTGGAAATGCGAGCGGACTCCTGTGTTGCATTGTTAGCCTTGGCAACTGCAACCCTGATTTTCTCAGAATTAAACTCTACTTCACTACCATTTCTCTTAATAATGTTCATAATTAAAATCCTCTTTCTTTCTTAAACAATAGCCCTTTCATCATCTGTTTCATCTTCGATGGTGATAGGGATTTCAATTTTTCCTGCAACTTCTTTGTAGAAAAGCGGAAAAGTCGTGCCTTCTACTATCTTGTAAGGGTATTCACACATATCGTTTCTATTTGACATACGCCAAACATCATCACCGACTGCGATTCTTCCCCTCGACAGCGTTATTGCTGTACTCCTTTTTCCGGTTTCAAGTTCCTCTACATAAAATTTTCTGTAAAGGCCGGGGGTTGATGCTCTAAATTCTCTTTTGCGCTTCATTCTTGCCTTGTAGGCGTATGAATTGCCATAAGAGGTAGAGACAAAAACGTTCCTCTTCATCGTTTCTCCTTTCTCTGAGAAAAACAAACAGCTCCCATGTCGTGAGCTGTTACTATGGGTTAATATTTAGTTTTGTATTACAAGAGTTAAATCTTGAGATACGTTTAGATAGAGCTTTTCTAAACGAAAAAAGCCCATATTCTCGGCGCTGCGCACTGAAAATACGGACTTCTTTTAACTCTGTTATTTTGACGTTAATCATAGTATACTATAAGTGTAATTATAATGCAAGAGGTTAATGTATGATCAAAATAAAGACTATAGTTCCAAATACAAGTGAACAAGTAAAGTACGAAGCTCCTGACGTAGTATTTGTCAATGAGATGATAAAACAGAAGAATAAGATTGATAATAACGTTAGCAGAGTAGTGCTCGCCGTAGAGGACAATGATATAGAAATGGCCCGAGATGAATCCAGAAGGGCCATTTTCGGCTGTCAAAAGCTTGAACAGCATCTTAGGTCATTTCCGAAGGTTTTTGGTCTTCCTGGGGCTTTAAATGAGATAAAAAATGAACTTGTAGAAGATGCCAACGTATCTTTTGAAGTTTTGGACGATGGAACACTTCATGTGGTACTCCCGGAGCTGTTCTCGGTGCGCTTTAGGGGCGGCGTGATGACAGAGCAGTATGATAATGTCAGGAGCCGTTACGTGGCTGCCTTTGATAGATATTTTACTGATAGCCCTTTTAAAAGATATAAGGAGAGGGTAGTAGTCCTATATAAGAGCATCTACAAGTCCGCAAATGATGTTCTTGACTATGACAACTTTGATCTTAAACAGATAACAGATTTTATCTCGACCTACTGTCTGATAGATGACAATCCAAGCCGTATGCTTGCAATATCAGACTACGAGATAGGAGAGCAGGAACATTCTGAGGTGTATGTGATTCCCCTGTCAAAGTTTGATTCGTACTCCAAAGATATCTTCAGGCAAAAGGATTAGTGTTTCCCTCTGCATTAAGATTTCTGCTGTTTTTAATTTCATCCTTCGCCGCTTTAGCGTAGATATTGGTTGTCGTGATATTTTTATGCGACAACCTTTTTTGTACCAATAGAAGATTGTGTTCTGATCTTCTGTACAGTGTCATGGCGAAACTTGAACGCATTTTGTGAGGAGATATCTTATCAGCTTTCTTAGGGACGGAGAGCATGGCATACTTTTTAGTCATGACCTCGACCATTCTTACAGATATCCTCTCGCCGCTGCTGGCTACAAACAAAGGATCTTTTTCTGTTGCTCCCTCGGCTTTTCTTTTAGAGATCAGCATATCAAGCAGCTCTGCTATAAGGTCGCTGTAATATACAGTTTCAACCTTTCCGCCTTTTCTAAGGACGCATACGCTAAAATCATCGATTTCAACATCTTTTATATCTATTCCGGTAAGCTCCGATACTCGAAGGCCTGTGTCCAGTAAAAGAGCATAAAGGACATAATCTCTGAGCTTATAGTGTTCGTGATGTTTGAGCTGCCTTGCCGTCATTCCGGTGCCGTGATATACGCAGTCAAGGAATGCTTTCTGCTCGTCATCTGTAAGATATACAAGTTCTTTTTCTTCAGGCTTTACTTTGGAAGATCCGATGATGGGATTCTTTTTAAGCCCTTTTTTATCGTAAAGATAGGAGAAGAGTACTGAGAGAGTAGCTTTCTTGCGCGCCAGCGTCTTTTTTTCTAAGGTTTTCCCAAGAGTAACAAGAAAGTTATTTATATCATCGGATGTTATGTTATCTAAATCTCTGATGGATATGGTTCCTTTCTTCAGCTCGTCAAAATCCTTGTGGTTTAATATGAGCCAGTCAAGAAAAAAGCTTATATCCTTGGCATACTCATACATGGTAGAGTATGCAGTTTCAGTACCTTTTCCATAAAGAAAATCCTGGCAGAACTCAGGTAGAGTCTCCAGGATCTTAGTTGTCTTTTCCGAATAGGTCTTTTTATCCATTGTTATAACCTCGTTTCCTTGCCCTGTATTCTCTGTCGTAGGATGATGTGACTTCTTTACGAGATTCTTCGTATTTCTCGAATTCTTCGGTTGTCATAAGCCATTGGCATGCCTTTGTGGATATCATGTCTGCTGTAGGCTTTCTTAGGCAGCCTTTTTTCTCAACATCGTCTGCTGATAAAAACACTTTCTTTGACCGGCAGTAATAAACCGGATTTTTGCACTCAGAATTATTAAGACCTATATATTTAATTGTTGAATTTGTTGTGTTTAAGTATGTATTTTCCATAAACATATTATAGCAGGGTAGTTTATGGATGTCCATATATTTATGCGGAAAATATATGTTTTTCGCATATTTTTATATCATTTTTGAAATTCCCTTATATGTATGCAGATTATTGGGCTCTAAACCTTTAAGATATTCCTTGTAGCCATCGGGATTGAGTTCAATAGCGCGATCTGACCATCCGGGTTTTCTTCCTGCGGCAAAGTATGATGCCGTTTTTATTGCTGAAAAGCTAAGATATCCAGTAAGTGCGACAACGAGTCCACATGCAACCGCATACATTACAGGAAGTTTTATGACTGTAAGGCAGAATATCGCATACAGCATGCCAAGTAGCAATGAAGATACAACATATCCTTTAAGGCTGCCATGTAGGCCTGCCCTTGAAATTGCAGTCAGATCCGCATTGTTATAGGGGGTGTATTCATTGGAAAAATATACACGCCCAAGAGCGCCCTTCATTTCAAATTGTTTCCATAAGCTCATAGGAGTAAGTTTTACGGTCACTTTATTGGATTTCCACTTGAACTCATGCCTTCCGCTGACAAATATAGTTCTAAGCAGAATGATTGCATCACATTTACTGCGTTTGTAAGCCTCTTTGTAGTGATTCAGCTCATGTGTGAATGTTGCATATCTGGTTGTTAGATACTCGTATAAAGCTATAATTACTATGATTCCTGTAAATATTTGAAAAAAGTACATAATATCCATGTTTTTTTCTCCTTATAAAATTATCTTATACTATTTGTGGATTTAATGCAATACATTTATTTGTCAATTTTTGCGTATTAAGCCCATTGAACTGTCTATGTCGTGCCCTTGAAAATCATATGCGTAATCAAAATATATCATATGGAGGACAATGACATGTCAAAACAAAAAATTATCTTGGGTTATGCTCGCATTTCTACCCCAAAACAAAAGATCAGGAGACAGATAGACTCAATAAGCCAATTCTGTTCTGAAGCAGTGATCATCGAGGAAACATACACCGGGACATCTTTTAAACGTCCCGAGTGGCAAAAGATCATGAAGCTTGTCGAGAAAGACGAGGTGAGCTGCATCATCTTTGACGAAATAAGCAGGATGAGCAGGGATGCCGAGGATGGCTACAAAACTTATAAGTATTTCCTTGAAAAAAATGTCGAGATGGTGTTTCTTCGTGAGCCGCATCTTAACTCAAAAACTTACTATGAAGCTAAAGCCAAAAAGATTGATATTACCATTAACAGCGGTGATAAGTATACTGATGAATTTCTTAATGCCATAATGAGTAACTTAAATCAGTATATGCTCAACCTTGTA
>NZ_JAGAYD010000245.1 GCF_017940685.1 Butyrivibrio sp.
TATAACCGCGCCATGCTGGCAGCAGGCAACATGGCTGGGCGCTTTAACCTTGCAGGTAACTTTATCCGCGCCTGGAATAACTGGGATGATGTGGACAGAAGAGGCTTTGCCATCATTGATTGTATGATGAACCTGCCTCTTTTATACTGGGCTTCAGAAGAGACCACAGATCCAAGATTTAAGATGATGGCAGTAGCCCACGCAGATACGGCAATGAAGACCTTTGTAAGAGAGGACGGATCTGTTAATCACATTGTTGTATTCGATCCTTTTACTGGCAAGATGGTAGAGAGCCTTGGAGGTCAGGGCTATGGCGTAGGCTCATCCTGGACAAGAGGCCAGAGCTGGGGAATTTACGGCTTTGCCCTTAGCTACGGATATACAGGGGAAAAGAAATATCTTGATACTTCAAAGAAGATTGCAGATTATGTTATTTCTGAACTTGGAGATTCATACCTTGTACCAATAGATTACCGCCAGCCAAAAGACGTTGATCTTGAGGATTCAACAGCAGCAGCCATAACAGCTTCAGGTCTTATTGAGCTTGCAGGTCATCTTGAGGGCGATGAAGCAGACAAGTACCTTGACGCTGCTATAAAACTTCTTAAGACTCTTGATGAGAAGCGCATAAGCTGGGGACTTGATACAGACAATCTTCTTAACAACTGCGCTGTTGATTACCACGGCGATGGCCATAACATGTCCATCATCTATGGCGACTACTACTTCATCGAAGCCATGATGAAGCTTGATGGCACAGCACTTAAGATTTTCTAAGGAAACGGTGACGAGCATGAAGTTTGAACCTACAAAACTTGACTATACATTAAGTCCTTACACTGGTATGACCAGGGACAGCTGGATAGAGGCTGCCAAATACCTGCTAAAGGGCGTTTTTGACAACCTTGAGAGTATCGACGCCCCAGTTGTGATGCCAAGGTATGAGACAGAAGTAACATATCCTCAGAAGGGCGCTCCAGAGTGGCGTATAAAGGCTGAGTATTTTGAGGGCCTTGCCAGATCTTTTTTCATCTCAGCGCCGCTGGTGCACATTGAGCCAGACCTTACCTTAAACGGAATAAACGTCAGGGACTACTACAAGAAACAGGTCCTATGCGCCGTAACTCCCGGGGAAAAGAACTATGTCCTTAATTACACGGACATGAAAAAGACTGATACTTCAGGAAATCTCTTTTCCGCGTTCCAGCAGACAGTTGAGACTGCGGCGCTGGTTATCTGCCTGTGGCTGTCAAAGGAAGAGATCTGGGACACCTATGAGAAAGAGGAAAAGGACAGGATCGCAGAGTTCTTATCTGACTTTGGACATGCCAACACTGTTCCTCAAAACTGGCGACTTTTCAACATGCTGGATCTGGCGTTCCTTTACATGAACGGCTATGACATCGATGAAGATATTATGAGGGACCACGCCCAGAATATCCTTAATTACTATGTTGGAGAGGGCTGGTACAGGGACGGACAGAGCTTTGACTACTATTCCTGCTGGGCCTTCAACATGTACACAGCCATGTGGAACACCTGGTACGGCTATGAAAAAGAGCCTTACATTGCAGCGAAGTTTGAAGAAAACTCAAATGAACTTATGAAGACCTACCCTGACTTTTTTGACAGGGACGGTTTTACCAATATGTGGGGCAGGAGCTGCATTTACAGAAACGCAGCAACCAGCGCCTTTGACGGAAACCTTCTTATGAAGAACAATACCATGGATCCGGGACTGGCAAGAAGGATTTGCTCAGGGTCACTGCTTCAGTTCTTTACAAGAGATGACTTCTTATGGAGCGGAGTGCCCACACTTGGTTTCTATGGACCGTTTGTACCGCTGGTTCAGAGCTATTCCTGCGCTGAGTCTCCCTTCTGGCTTGCCAAGGCACTTCTTTGTCTGCACCTTCCAGCTGATCATCCATTCTGGACAGCCAAGGAAAACAATGGAAGCTGGGAAGACTTAAAAGAAGGTGACGTCAAGGTAACGACCTTAAACGGTCCTGCGCTTTGTTTTTCAAATCATGGATCCAACGGCATCACAGAGCTTAGAACAGGTAAGATCTTAAAAGCTAAGGGCGACGTCCATGGAATGAATAACTACTCTAAGCTTGTATTTAACAGCAAGTTCCCTTGGGAGGCCACAGTTTCAGAAAACGTTGAGTCACAGCAGTATGTGGTGGAGTACACAGACGAGAACATCTTTGTTAAGGCTAACGCCACTTTCTGGGCTGGAGAAAAGAAAGACGTGCTCTATAGGCGTCAGTTCTTTGAATTTGAACCTGAGTGTGAGACCCACTGGAAGACCGCAATAAACCTTGCAGACTTTACTGTTCCCTACGGAATAATAAGGGCAGACAAGATAAGATTTTACAGGCGCCCAGCAAGGATCACCCTTGGAACCTTTGGATTCCCTGACAATGGAACAACCATGGAGACCAGGGAAAAGGATGGATTTAAGGCGGTAATCCTAAAGGGTAAGGACCACACTGGAAAAGAAAAGCAGCTGGCATTTACCACATTTGCCGGATGGACAGAAATAAAGCGCGTTGACAGCACTGGAACAAATCCCGACAGCGAAAAGTCCATTATCCTGTACGCAGAGACAGAAAGAAACAAGCAGTATGGATATGATCCATATTTCCTGATCTCCCAGACTATAACCAAGGAGTCCCACGAGGACTTTACTGAAGATGAGCTGTTTCCGATCAGTAAGATCGAATACACTGATCCTCAGAACTGCGGCGGATATGGACCGGTTACTATCCACCTGAAAAACGGAGAAACCAGGGAAATAGATTTCTACGGAATCGAAGCAAAACTATCTTTGTGATAGATAATAAAAGAGGTTAAGCAAATGAAAATATCAGTTTATAACGACTGGGATCACGTGGCCAAGGCGGAGGCAGAAGGCCCTGATGAAGCAGTCCTTGCCTGGGACGGCGAATACAGAAAGGGCGACATTATTGAGTTTTCAGATCTTGAGCCTGGACGCTTTTATATGGTGAAGGTAGATGCGGCAATTGAAACATCTCTTGTACTTGTGAAGCAGGAGTCAGTTCTTTATACTGTTCCCTTCTATGAGAAAAAGACAAGCTACAATCCCCTCTCTTTCTTTGGAAACAGACATGTAGTGACTATCCGCTATGCAAGGGACTATGAGATCAACTCTTATAAGAACCTTGCCCTCAACCCTTTTGACCAGCATGAGGTGTCAGGGGTATATCCACACGCCAGTGCCAACGTAGAAACCAGAGGCGAAGCAGTGTTTGCAGCAAGAAACGCAATTGATGGCTGCATCTGCACCTTGTCCCACGGCGAGTGGCCCTACGAATCCTGGGGCATCAACAGGCAGGATGATGCCAAGATCACAATAGATTTTGGCAGAAAGGTTGATTTTGACAAGATAGTTCTTTATACAAGAGCAGACTTCCCTCATGACAACTGGTGGGTTCAGGGAACCTTTGAGTTCTCCGATGGAACAACGCAGGTTGTGAATATGGACAAGAAGGTACAGGAGCCCCATGTCTTTGAGATAAGCAAAAAGGGCATAGAGTGGATCAAGCTTGGAAATCTCATTAAGGCAGACGATCCAAGCCCGTTCCCGGCTCTTACCCAGATAGAAGTGTACGGAACAGAAAGTAATTAAATTATTAAAACACCTTCCAAGGATTAATAGTTTTTTAAGAAACGCTGCATTTTCCGGATGTTAGAATATTGTTAGTTCTTATGAGAAAACAGGAAGGTGAGATATGAATACTTATTTTACAAGAGGTAGAGATCAAAATAAGAGCAGGCTGTTATCTGTTGTGCTGATAATAGCCCTGCTTTTTTGTTGCACAGGTTTAAGCGGCTGTGGAAAGAAGAGCGGTAAGGCCCTATCAGAATACTGGGCGGCTGACTCGGAGGCAGCGGAGAGCCTTCGCCAGTACGTTTCAAAGGTTACAAACAAAAAGGACAGTGAAAACTTTATCCCGGTTGAGGACAGAATTGCTGTGTTTGACATGGATGGAACTCTTACCTGCGAGACTTACTACACCTATTACGACACAATGATGTTCATCAATTACTGTCTTGAGGATCACCCTGAAAGGGTCTCTGACGACCTGAAGGCAGCAGCGGCTGAGATAAAGCCAGGCTATACTGCAGGCGAGGAGCTTGCAAGGAACTTTGCCAAGGCCTACGCAGGAATGACTGTAAAAGAGCTCTATGACTACGCTGTGGAATTTGGCCAGAAGGAAACAGATAGCTTTAATAACATGAAGTACATTGACGGTTTCTATCTGCCAATGGTGGAAGTGGTCAAGTACCTTTATGACAACAACTTTACGATCTATGTTGTAAGCGGAACAGAGCGCACAACATCAAGGGCGATCGTAGCAAACTCTCCTATACGTGACTATGTTTCTCCTGCCCATGTGATCGGTACAGAGTTTGAAGTAAAGGTAAAAGGAAACGAAGATGTGTCTTCAAATATGGACTTTAAATATGCTGATGGCGATGAGCTGGTCTTCACCGGAGGCTTTATCCAGAAGAACCTTAATGCCAATAAGACCATCTGGATTGAGAGGGAGATAGGTCAGTATCCGGTACTTGCCTTTGGTAACAGCGGAAGTGATACCAGCATGATGAATTATGCTCTGGACAAAAGAAATCCATATCCCTCTGAGGCGTACATGGTTGTGGCAGATGATGATGTGAGGGAGTGGGGAACCCAGAACTGGGAAGAAAAATCCGCTGCCTACAAAGAGCAGGGATACGTTCCGATCTCTATGAAGAACGATTTCCTTAAGATTTACCCGGATGCCATCACCAGGGCAGAAAACCAGTATGTCGAAAAAGAAACCGAAGCAGCGCAGGCAGATAACATTATCCAGTTCCCGTCAAAGACAGAAGGAAGTGCTTCTGAGGATGAGAACGTAAGGGCAACTCTTTCAAGAGAAGGTTTCACATTAGAGAAGTCAGTGGTTCTTAGCAGACATAATATCAGAGCTCCGCTATCAGGAGCGGGCTCAGCTCTTTCCACCATAACTCCACATAAGTGGTTTGACTGGTCAGCGCCTGCAAGCCAGCTGTCTGTAAGAGGAGGGACTTTAGAGACAGAAATGGGCCAGTACTTTAGGAAATGGCTTGAAAAAGAAGGTCTGTTTGAGCCAAACTACAGGCCAGAAGATGAGGCAGTCCGCATTTACGCAAACTCCAAGCAAAGGACTATTGCAACTGCAGAGTTTTTCGCGGCAGGACTTTTGCCGGTTGATGGTATAGATGTAGAGTATCACAGCGATTTTGACACCATGGATCCGGTCTTTAACCCGGTTTTCACCTTTGCTTCTGATGATTATGCAGCTGATGCAACAGAAGAGATCATAGAAAAGTTTGGCCCGGTGATAGAAGATCTGAGTGATAATTATTCTCTTTTAGAGGATGTGATTGATGTGAAGGAATCTGATGATTATAAAAGTGGTTCCTTTACAGGCTTTGATACAGGAGATGACGAGTTTGCTATCGAAGAAGGGAAAGAACCTTCAGTATCAGGGTCACTAAAGAAGGCCTGCCAGATAAGCGATGCCCTGGTTCTTCAGTACTTTGAGGAAGAAGATGAAAAGAAGGCAGCTTTTGACCATGACCTTACTACAGAGCAGTGGGAAGCAATCTCAGAAATAAAGGATGTGTACGGTGACACTCTCTTTACAGCCCCACTGATAGCCACAAATGTAGCGCACCCTCTTCTTCAGGAGATAGAGAGTGAACTTACAGCAGATGGCAGGCAGTTTTCCTTCCTTTGCGGACATGACTCAAACCTGGCAAGTGTGATAGCTGCCCTTGACGTTTCAGATTATTCTCTTCCGGATACGATAGAGAAAAAGACTCCTATAGGAGCAAAGCTTGT
Source organism: Butyrivibrio sp. (assembly GCF_017940685.1). Taxonomy (GTDB): domain Bacteria; phylum Bacillota; class Clostridia; order Lachnospirales; family Lachnospiraceae; genus Butyrivibrio. Next base: position 5,894 of record NZ_JAGAYD010000245.1, read on the forward strand.
TATAAACACCTGGAAGGATGGTAGCGGCGAAGAGTACATCACCCTTGACCTTGTATATCAGAAGACTGAGCAGCTAAGAAGCATGAGCATTCTTGATGACAACAATCCTCCTGGAATCTATACACTTCATCTTAACGGAATTAAGGCAGATGAAAATGGAATGTATAAGGCAAAAGACGTACTTGACCGCTTCAAGAGCGCAATAGAAGCTTATGACCTTATGATAGAAGAGTATCAACAGGAAGGCGCGGCATAAATATCATATCTAAAACAGCCATCTGAATCCAAAGTTCAGATGGCTGTTTGTATAAGTCAGTCTTTTTTATCAAAATCGTCTGGAACATGTGAGAAGACTCCCTGTCTTACAGGAGCAGTATCTTCACTTGAAGCTTCCTCAGCCTTGGGCTCAGTAGCCTCTTCTACAGGCTCATCGTTAACTGCTTCAGGACTTACTGCAGTCTCTTCGGCACCAGCGAGGGCATCAATGAATGCTCCCTTTGCTGATTCGCCAGGAGCCTCTTTATCCTTGGGCTCTTCCTTGTCCTTAGGCTTCTTAACAGGAACGTTCTCACCAACAAGTGCTGACTCAGCTCTTGTAGCATAGATCCTTCCGTGCTTGGCAGCCTCTGCTTCTTCCTCAGTAGGTTCAGGAATGTTGCAAACCTCGCGGTAGATCTTCATGAACTCTTTACCAGTGATGGTCTCTTTCTCAATGAGGAACTGAGCGATCTTATCCATAGCATCCAGGTGCTCACTGATGATCTTCTTAGCTTTGTCATAGCAGTCTGCAAGGAGCTTTTGAACTTCTGCATCTACAAGGCTTGCTGTCTGGTCACTGCAGTTAAGGACTCTGTTGCCATCAAGGTATCTGTTCTGGATGGACTCGAGCTGCATGAGACCGAACCTCTCGCTCATACCAAACATGGTGATCATGCTGCGGGCCATTGATGTTGCCTTTTCGATATCGTTCTCTGCGCCGGTTGTAACAGTGTTAAAGATAACTTCCTCTGCTGCACGTCCGCCGAGAGCAACGATGATGTCGTCGATGATCTCATCCTTGGTCTGAAGATATTTCTCATCCTCAGGTACCTGCATAACATATCCCAAAGCTCCCATGGTTCTTGGAACGATGGTGATCTTCTGAACTGGCTCTGTGTTCTTTTGAACTGCGCTTATAAGTGCGTGTCCAACCTCGTGGTAGGATACGATCTTTCTCTCTTCCTTGCTGAGGATCCTGTCTTTCTTTTCTTTTCCAACAAGGACCTGCTCTACGGCTTCCATAAGATCATGCTGGCAAACATACTCTCTGCCTGCCTTTACAGCGTTGATGGCTGCTTCGTTGATCATGTTTGCAAGGTCGGAACCTACAGCTCCGCTGGTTGCAAGGGCGATTCCCTTAAGATCAACAGTTTCATCCATCTTAACGTCCTTGGAGTGAACCTTTAAGATCTCTTCTCTTCCCTTAAGGTCAGGTTTGTCAACGATGATACGTCTGTCGAAACGACCGGGACGAAGAAGAGCCTTATCAAGGATCTCAGGTCTGTTGGTAGCGCCAAGGATAAGTACACCCTTGGAGGAATCAAATCCGTCCATTTCGGAAAGGAGCTGGTTAAGTGTCTGCTCTCTCTCCTCATTGCCGCCGCCATACTTGCTGTCACGGCTCCTGCCGATGGCATCGATCTCATCTATGAAAATGATACATGGTGCGTTTTTACTGGCTTCGCTAAAGAGGTCTCTTACACGGCTAGCACCTACGCCCACGTAGAGCTCGATAAAGTCTGAACCTGCAAGTGAGTAAAATGGAACGTGAGCTTCTCCGGCAACAGCCTTTGCAAGAAGTGTCTTACCTGTTCCGGGAGGTCCTACAAGGAGGGCACCCTTAGGGAGCTTGGCTCCGATCTTTGCGTACTTGCTTGGGTTGTGAAGGAAATCTACAACCTCAACCAGTGACTCTTTTGCCTCGTCCTCACCAGCTACATCCTTGAAGGTAACACCGGTTTCCTTCTGAACATAGACCTTGGCGTTTGACTTGCCTACGCTAAGAGGTCCGCCGCCACGGCCCATTCTCTTAAAGATCACGGAAAGAAGAAGCCACATAAGAAGGATAGGTGCTATGTAATAAAGAAGGAAAGTGAGGATCGCACCTGATGAATCAGGAACCTCGCTTGAAACCTCTACTCCGGCATCTAACATCCTCTGAGTTAAAACGCTGTCTTCTTCTGCCTTACCTGTGAAATAAGTTATTGTTGTGTATCCTGTAAGTGAATAGCCAAAGCCGAGCTTGTCTTCGTCCTTGGTTTCCTTGGGATAGATGTTTACTCTGTCCTCTTCGATGATGATGTGATCAACCTTGCCCTCATCTACCATCTGAATGAATTCAGTGTAAGTTACTTCTGAGTTGGTGTTTTCTGAAAAGGCCTTCATGAAGTAGGTCATGCAGACCATTGTTACCACGGCTGCCACCAAAAGAAGGATTATATTCTGCTTCCTTGGAGAGCCATTCTGATCCCCTCCACCAAGAGGATTATTGTTTCTCTGATTCTGATTATTATCCATATATTTTTCCTTTATATATAATGCTATCTTATGCTATAATAGCACGAGATTGCTACACCACGATATACGAATTATATCGCATACAATTTATATTATCAATCATTCTATTTACATTTTCCCGGGAGGACATTATCAAAATGGCAGTAAAGTACATCTTTGTTACAGGAGGCGTTGTATCAGGTCTTGGAAAAGGCATCACAGCTGCATCCCTTGGCAGGCTCTTAAAGGCCCGCGGTTATAAGGTTACGATGCAGAAGTTCGATCCTTATATCAATATCGATCCAGGTACAATGAACCCAGTTCAGCACGGAGAGGTTTTCGTAACAGAAGATGGCACAGAGACTGATCTTGACCTTGGTCACTATGAGAGATTCATCGATGAGAATCTTGATAAGAACTCCAATGTTACCACCGGTAAGATATACTGGTCTGTACTTCAGAAGGAGCGCCGCGGTGACTATGGCGGACGCACAGTACAGGTAATCCCTCACATCACCAACGAGATCAAGAGCAAGTTCTACAGAAACTTTACTGATGACGACACAAGGATCGCCATCATCGAGGTAGGTGGAACAGTGGGTGATATCGAGTCACAGCCATTCCTTGAGGCCATCAGACAGTTCCAGCACGAAGTGGGACATGAGAACGCAATGCTCATCCTTGTTTCTCTTATTCCTTACCTTCGCTGCTCACAGGAGATCAAGACCAAGCCCACACAGTCAGCTGTTAAGACCATGCAGGGAATGGGACTTCAGCCAGACGTTATCGTATGCAGATCAGAGCTTGAACTTGATCAGGAGACAAAAGAGAAGATAGCTCTTTTCTGTAATGTTCCAAGCAGCCACGTTCTTAACAACCTTGACCTTGAGTACCTCTATGAGGCTCCTCTTGCTATGGAAAAAGAGCATCTGGCACAGGTAGCATGTGAGTGTCTTGAGCTTGACTGCCCAGAGCCTGACCTTACAGACTGGAAGGCAATGGTTGATACTCTCTATTCACTGAAGCACGAAGTAAGAGTTGCTCTTGTAGGTAAGTACACACAGCTCCACGACGCTTACATCAGCGTTGTAGAAGCTTTGAAGCACGGCGGTATCTCTAATCAGACTGCTGTAGATATTAAGTGGGTTGACTCAGAAGAAGTAACTGAAGACAACGTTGCAGAGATCCTTTCAGATGTTGATGGACTTATCGTTCCAGGAGGATTTGGCGATCGTGGTATCGAGGGCATGATCACAGCAATTAAGTATGCCCGTGAGAATGATCTTCCATACCTTGGACTTTGCCTTGGAATGCAGCTTGCAATCGTTGAGTTTGCAAGGGACGTTGTTGGATATGCAGATGCTCACTCAATCGAGTTTGATCCAAACACACAGCATCCTATGATAGCTCTTTTACCTGACCAGAACGGCGTCGAGGATATCGGAGGAACACTTCGTCTTGGCTCATATCCTTGCGTACTTGACAAGGATTCCAAGGCCTATGAGCTCTTTGGCTCAGAGAATATCACAGAGCGTCACCGTCACAGATATGAGGTAAACAACGACTACCGTAACGTTCTTGTGCAGAACGGCATGAAGCTCTGCGGAATGTCACCAGATGGAAGGATTGTGGAGATGATCGAGCTTCCTTCAAACCACTTCCACATGGCTACACAGGCTCATCCAGAACTTAAGAGCCGTCCAAACAGACCACATCCATTATTCTCAGGATTTATCAAGGCATCTCTTGAGCACGAGAATAACAGATAAAAATATTCATTAAACCGATAAAATTTATAGAAATTTTATAAAGGCGCGGAGTGCTAAACTCCGCGTCTTTTTTGACTCTTAAGGACTTGTCACTTGTAGCAGTGACAAAGTTAAAGATGTATGAATTGCAATTGGAAACCTATACAAATAGAATTAGATTAAATCAACCGGATGCATTCGACACTAAAGGAAGGGAAAACTTATGAAAGAAAAAATACAAAGTTTTGGTAGGTTTCTAAGCGGAATGGTAATGCCAAACATTGGCGCGTTCATCGCATGGGGACTTCTGACAGCTCTTTTCATTGAGACTGGCTGGCTTCCAAACGCACAGCTTAGTTCTATCGTAGGCCCAATGCTCACATATGTACTTCCAGTACTTATCGCTTACCAGGGTGGTAAAATGGTAGGAGGACAAAGAGGAGCAGTTATGGGTGCCATCATGACAATCGGTGTCATCTGCGGAACAGAGTACACAATGTTCATGGGTGCTATGATCGCAGGACCTCTTGCTGGATGGGTTATCAAGAAATTCGACAAGGCCGTTGAGGGCAAGATCCCTACAGGCTTCGAGATGCTTGTAAACAACTTCTCAGTTGGTATCCTTGGACTACTTCTTGCAATCCTTGGCTACTATGTAATCGGCCCATTCATGGGCGGCGTACTTGCTCTGCTTAACGGCGGTGTTGCAGTACTTGTTAACAACAACATACTTCCACTTGTTTCAGTATTCGTTGAGCCAGCTAAGGTTCTTTTCCTTAACAACGCTATCAACCACGGCATCTTCACTCCTCTTGGAGCAGAGCAGGTTGCTACAGCTGGCAAGTCAATCTTCTACATGATTGAGACAAACCCTGGCGCAGGTACTGGTGTGCTGGTAGCATACTGGCTCTTTGCTAAGGATAAGGTTACAAAGGATTCAGCACCTGGAGCACTTATCGTACATCTCCTTGGTGGTATCCACGAGATCTACTTCCCATATGTACTTATGAATCCACTTCTTTTACTTGCAACAATCGGTGGATCAGTGGCAGCTATGATCTTTAACACTGCATTCAAACTTGGTCTTGCAGGACCTCCATCACCTGGATCAATCATCGCTTACGTTGGAATGGCTCCTAAGGGATCAACATTCATGGTTCTTCTCTCTGTAGTGGTTGCAGCAGCTGTGTCATTTGTTATCGCAGCTCCTATCATCAAGCTCTCTAACTCAAAGCAGAGCCTTGAGGATTCAACAACACAGATGAAAGAGATGAAGGCTCAGAGCAAGGGCGTTGCAGCAAGCGAAGTTAAGACTGCAGCAGACAGCCTTGTAAAGGCAAACGGCGCAGAGATCAAGCACATCGTATTTGCTTGTGATGCTGGAATGGGCTCATCAGCAATGGGTGCAACAGTACTTAAGAAGAAACTCGCAGATGTAGGTAGAGCAGATATCGATGTTAAGCATGCTTCAGTATCTGAGATCCCTGCAGAGGCACA
>NZ_JAGAYD010000246.1 GCF_017940685.1 Butyrivibrio sp.
AAAACCGTTTTACGGACTGTGCACTCAAAAAACACTATGTAGTCCGTAATACAATTTAATAACAATTGATATTGGCCATCTTTTTACGGACTGAGATAAGAAAATAAGCCATTCAGTCTGAATTCCACTATTTAACCCACGCTAGAAACCAATTCACCCCCTCCCGCGCCTTCATCATCCCCGCTTGATTACCCAAAAACGTCCACCGGAAATCGGTCAAGTGGATCATGGAATACCGCAGCAGATACGGCCGGGTAAGATCAGCTAAATTGCTGATAACACCTAGTATCTGCGAGGATATGCCGTGAAAGCCACTTGAGTGATTTCCAGTGGACGTTATAATTCAAGAAGTGGGGATGATCCCGCCTTGTAGTATTCAGCTTTTTCTAAAAAAATTGGAGCGTACTCGCTCCAATTTTTATTTTTCATGCAATTGAACGGTTGTTTTTTGCAGCCTTTGCCTTGTTCTCAGCCTGTTTTTTCTTGCGGATTGAATTGATCCCGTAATGAAATAACACAATAGCCAATAGCAGTCCGAATACAGCCGCCATAAAGGCGTTGACACTGAGAGTGTCAGCCATAGCAAGAACCATTCCCAAAAAAATAAGGAATACCCCAAATGGTCCATGAGCACGCTGACTTTCACTGTGTCTTCTTCCAAAGATTGAGAAGCTAAGACACGCTGCCCCCAAGATGATAAAGATGATGCCTGTAATTAATAGCCCTACAAAGACCTTCATATCAACGTTCATTATTTAGTTTCTCCCCCGTGCTTAATAGCACACCCCAATTTTTAATAATTATATCACGCGCGGAGCCAGAATTTGTGAACGTTTATTGATTTTTTAAGGCCAAAAACACCGATTTTACAAGGATACCACCTTGCAGTAGTCCTTCAAGATCCCATTTATATAGTCTTTCTGGAGGTCCTCACCAATTATTATGATGACATTTCTGCTGCTTACTACCGGATTTGTCTTTATCTCAGCTTCTGTTGCGTTTATTTCAAGCTGAGAGTTCTCTGAAGTCTTAACAAATCCCTTTACTCTTATCACTTTTCCGGCTTTTTCATCTGCAAAAAGAGATCTTGTTATGCTAAGGAGCGTATCCTTTGGCATCTCAACATCAAAGTAAAACAGCGGAAGATACTGTTTTTCTTCAAGGGCAAGCTTGGGATACGAAGATTTTCTATATCCCGCACCTTCGATCTTCTCAAGATCCTGCCCTGTGAGCTTATCAAAAGGCTTAGTTATTATGTCTTTTCCCTGGTCGTATCTGGCACTGCAGCCATACTCTTCCATGGTCTTGTTGATAAAGTCTGTGATGGCCACCGTATCGGTATCTTGGGACACCTTGCTAAAAACAAGCTTCCCTGCCCAGGCTATTTCCGACATGAACAGGTATCTTGCGGTGTCTTCAAGCATCATGGCGGACTCTGAATCTACTATTCCGATGACGCTCCCGATCTCATACCATCTGTCCAAAGGCTCGTCGTAAAGAACATCGAAAAACTCATCCGCATCATATATCCCTGAAGGTTCTATGATAACCCTGGTATATCCGCTCATGCCCATGGATATCAGCTTTGTGCGGAACCTTCGCCTGTGGGCTTCCTTACCATCTCCGCCAACTATCATCTCAAGGTTGCAGTTATCTCCCAGAAGATCCTGAAGAAGCACCATGTCGATGTTGACTGCCCCATAGTCGTTTTCGATTATGGCTATTTTTTCGCCTTTTTCAATGAGATATTTGGCATATTCTTTTATAAATGTGGTCTTTCCTGAGCCAAGAAAACCGGTAATAAGATCAATCTTTACCATATCCTAAAAATATCCACCCTTTTCGCGATAACAGCGCATAGAAACTCAGTCTTCAACCTCTACAACGCCGCCATCCTTAACGTTTATCTTCATTCCAGTCTTGACGTAGGAGAGGAATTCTTCTCCAAGGCTGTCAATTGTTGGCATTTTGGCATCTGTCCATATATCTGACAAAAGAACTCCCGCAGCCCCGATAGAATCTATAGGATTTGCAAACAACATGCAGGCAGGCTGTCTTCCGTAATCCGCTGCAGTAAACAGGATCATTCCGCCTGTTGTGGAGCCTATGGTCTGTGGAAGGCAAAGAGCTACCCCTGCCATAGGTTTTTTGTAAATATCCGGATTATTCTGGTCGGAGCAGGTCGCTTTTTTGTCCCCAGTAAGAAAGCTTGTCTGATAACTTGCAAGTGTATTGAAACCTCCGTGAGACACAAGCGCTGTAGCACTGCACTCCCCTGGAATTACAACTCTTCCTTTAAACTCTTTCATAATTAGTTCCTCCCCTGTCCTGTGGGTAGTGTCAAATCTGACACCCCTTTTTTGTTACTAAATCCTTTATTTTCGGGAGGTTTAAATAAAAAGAGCATTGACCTCCCTTTTTGGTATAATGTCTATCGCCAAACAGACTAAAAAAAAGGAACCAATGCTCATG
>NZ_JAGAYD010000247.1 GCF_017940685.1 Butyrivibrio sp.
GAAGGCCGACAAGAACAGAAAGATATATAACGGAATGCTTAAAACTTACTTTTACCAGTTCATGGGGCCTAAGCCTCCAAGGAGAAAAGAGGCTTAAATGACTGATGAAGAGATGAAAAAAGTCGCCATCAAGGCCTCGGTATTTGCAGCTGTTTCTATTGTGCTGATGCTGCAAAGGTCTGCAACCAAGCACATCATGATCACTGATGCCGCTGGAGCTCCTGTGGACAGAGGAAAAAGCGACAGTGCTTATACACTTTTAATAGATGATGATGTCCCAAAGGGTAAGGAGGATGCGCTCATCATCCCGCTTCCCAAGAGCGTAAGCTCTGACAATATTGTGTTGGAAGACCGGTATATTGACCATGAGCTTAGTATCTATATTGACAGCAGGGAAGAGGGCTTCTATCTGGATAACCCGGTTGTCACAAGTCTGCCCCTTCTTGAGAGTGCAGTTTGTATAAATGAAAATGACACTGGCAGTGTTTGCCTTGATTTTAAGCTGGATGACCTGTATGTGAACGAGAGTGCCCTTACAGAAAACAGCACCATCGAGGTCAGGTTCTTTAAGCCAAAGGATAAGTTTGAGCACGTGGTCGTTGTGGATCCTGCTGGAGGCGGCAAGGATACAGGCGATTTGGGTAATGGTTATTCTGAAAAAGACGTTGCGCTGGACACAGCTCTTTTGCTAAAAACAGCTGCAGACAAGGATACGGAACACAATATCAAGCTGTATTTCACAAGGCTTTCAGATATGGATACCTCTCTGGAAAAGAGAAAGGCGCTGATAGAGGATTCCGGGGCAGATCTGTTTGTGGAGTTGTCCTGTGATGGAGTGCAGGACGAGGCCTATAATGGAATGGCTATCTACTACAACGACAAGTTCTTTTTAAGAAGGCTGTCTAATGCTGAGTTTGCAGATGTGCTGCTGCAGGGATACGCATCAGGAAACGCTTTAGAGGTTTTGGGAGTATTTCCTGAAAAAGAAGACGGGATACTTGGTTTATGTCCCGTGCCAGCTGCAAGGATCAGCCTTGGCAATGTATATGGACAGCAGGATAAAGACAGGCTTTCTGATGAGTCTTATAAGTCTAAGGCTGCAGAAGGTATCTATGACGGCATTTTAGAAGCGTTTGAGGTGATGGAATGAGAATAGTATTTGCCACAGGCAACAAGGATAAAATGAAGGAAATTCGCAGGATTTTGGGAGATCTCGACGCAGAGATCCTCTCAATGAAGGAAGCGGGTGTATTTGAGGATGTTGTGGAGGATGGTACCACTTTTTCAGAAAATGCTGCCATAAAGGCTTCTGCGATATACAAGCTTCTTGAAGAAAAGGACCCTGAGGCTGCAAAAGAGACAGTGGTACTTGCAGATGACTCAGGACTGGAAGTGGATTTCCTTGGAGGTGAACCTGGTATTTATTCAGCGAGATATCTTGGAAAAGATACACCTTACACAGAAAAGAACAGGATCATCATCGAAAGATTAAAGGACGCAGAGGGCGAAGAGAGAAGCGCCAGATTCGTATGTGCCATAGCAGCTTGTCTTCCTGGCGGAAAAATGCTTGGTACACTGGGCAAGATGGAAGGCAGGATCGGATATGAGATAGCAGGTGAGAATGGTTTTGGATATGATCCAATCTTTTTCCTGCCAGAATATGGTAAGACCAGCGCAGAAATATCTGCTGATGAAAAGAATGCCATAAGCCACAGGGGCAAAGCTCTTAGAGAGATGGAAAAGCTCCTGAGGGAGGCTTTTGAGGACGGTAACAAGTAATGCACAAGTATCTGGTGGTCAGTGATACTCACGGACACGACAAAAATTTTTATGATGTTCTGGATATAGAGGAGCCTCTTGATGGCATAATCCACTGCGGTGATTTCGAGGGCTCTGAGGGTAAGTTCGCTCTGGCGGCAGATTGTCCTGTATATTTTGTTGCGGGCAATAACGATTTCTTTTCGGATCTGAACAGAGAACTTGAATTTACTATTGATGGTCACAGGGCATTTTTGACCCATGGACATCATTATCTGGTTTCAATGGACCTTGAGAACATCAGAGCAGAAGGCCTTTCAAGAGGGGCTCAAATGGTGTTTTTTGGACATACCCACAGGCCTGTGGCTAAAGAGGTTGGAGGAGTGTATCTCTTTAATCCTGGAAGCCTTTCCTACCCCAGGCAGGAGGGCAGAAGACCAAGCTATATCATATTGAATATTGATGGGGATGATATTTCCTACGAGATCAAATACTTGTAAAGAAAAAGGCGATTTGTGAAAGCTCACAGATCGCCTTTTTAAGTCTGCGGATAACAGGACTTCCAGATACCTATCTTATTCCCTTTTTCTTGGTGTATATCATGTAATAGATAAGGAACAAAATACTGGTGGTTATCCAGGTGATAGGATAGCTTGCCTCGACCATTTCAATAGTCTGATTGTGTGGAAATGCAAACAGTATCCAGGTTACCCTGAGGATGCATATCCCACTAAGTGTTATCAGCATTGGCAAAAGAGCATCTCCCATGCCACGGAGCGTTCCTGAAAAAATCTCAACACCTACATATGTAATATAGAATGGTGCAAGGAATCTTATCATCTGATCGCCAATGGCAATAACGGTATCGTTGGTTACAAATATCTTAAGTAAGAGTGCTCCGTTAAAGTACATTATGATACTTAGCGGGATTGTGATCACTGCCGCAATGATAAATGCCTGCCTTGCGCTCTTACGAACGCGGTCATAGCGTCCTGCGCCATAGTTCTGGCCTGAGAA
>NZ_JAGAYD010000248.1 GCF_017940685.1 Butyrivibrio sp.
ATTATTATACAGAGAATAGCAGCTAAAATGGACTGTACAGCTGGTTTTGCCAAAAAGCTGTTTTTAGAATTATCAGATGAACCCATCAGGCTGTTACCTCCTTTCTCTTAGCTCCTGCCATGTAAAGACCAAGTTCTTCAGGAGTTGTAACCTTAGGATCAAACTCACCTACTATCTCACCCTCATACATAACAAGTATCCTGTCTGAAATACTCATAACTTCTTCAAGCTCCAGAGATACTAAAAGAACTGCGTGGCCAGCATCTCTCTGTGCAATGAGCTGTTTGTGGATATACTCAATAGCTCCAACGTCAAGTCCTCTGGTAGGCTGTACAGCTATAAGGAGATCCGGGTTTTTATCAATTTCTCTTGCTATGATAGCTTTCTGCTGGTTACCACCTGACATAGAACGAGCTATTGTAGGCGCTCCCTGACCAGATCTGATATCATACTGCTCAATGAGCTTGTTAGCATAAGAATTGATGGCTGCTTTTTTAAGGAAGCCAGTCTTTGTTGAAAACTCAGGTTCAAAGTATCTTTGAAGTACCAAGTTATAAGCCAGTGAATAATCCATAACAAGACCATGTTTATGTCTGTCTTCAGGGATATGACTCATACCACTGGTTGACCTCTCTCTTATTGATGCATGGGTAATATCTTTGCCAGAAAGAGTTATCTTACCACTGGTACAGTTTTCAAGTCCTGATAAGCCGTAAACAAGTTCTGTCTGTCCATTTCCATCGATACCGGCAATACAAACAATCTCTCCTGATCTGACATCAAAAGAAACATTCTTAACAGCATTATTATGATGAAGTTTACTAGGAACTGTCATGTTCTCAACATGAAGGATAACATCACCAGGTTCCTTGTCATCTTTTGTTGCCACAAGCTGAACATCACGTCCCACCATCATCCTGGATAATTCATTCTGATCGGTATCAGCAATATTTACTGTTCCAATGTACTTACCTCTTCTAAGTACACTGCATCTGTCCGCAACAGCCATGATCTCTGCAAGCTTATGAGAAATAAACAGAATAGACTTACCCTCTCTTGCAAGATTTCTCATGATTTCCATAAGCTCGTCGATCTCTGCAGGTGTTAAAACAGCAGTGGGCTCATCAAAAATAAGGATCTCGTTATCTCTGTAAAGCATCTTGAGAATCTCAGTTCTCTGCTGCATTCCTACAGTGATATCCTCAATTTTTGCGTCAGGATCTACCTTCAGGCCATACTTATCAGAGAGTTCAAGTACTTTCTTCCTTGACTCCTCTTTCTGCAAAAATCCGTGCTTAGTGGTCTCATCACCAAGAATAATGTTGTCCAATACAGTAAAGCACTGAACAAGCTTGAAATGCTGATGAACCATACCTATGCCAAGATCATTGGCATCATTAGGGTTGTTGATCTTAACAACCTTACCGTCTTTCTTGATAGTACCTTCTTCAGCCTGATAAAGTCCAAAGAGTACGCTCATAAGAGTTGATTTTCCTGCACCATTCTCACCAAGAAGTGCATGGATCTCGCCTTTTTTGAGCTGGATCGTAACATTATCATTAGCTATGATACCTGGAAATCTCTTGGTAATGTTCAGCATTTCAATAGCATATTCACTAGTAGCTGCCATTGATACCTCCTCTATACCCTCGTAATTATTTGTTTCTTCGAAAAAAGGCCGGAAGACTATGAATCTGCCGGCCCTTAAAAGCGCTAGGCGCGCATATTATTTGATGTTGCCCTGGAAGTTGATCTTAGCTGTTGTAGCTGAAGGCTCCTCAGCTGAAGAATCATTTGATACAGTAATCTTTCCGCTTACCATATCGCTAACGAGCTGCTTGTAATCATCAGCTGTGAATGTGTCTGTCCAAACTGTTGAATCAGCAAGTGATACATAGTTGAGTGAAAGATCATCAGCAGATACAAGACCAAGGTTCTGGATCTGTCCAGCGAATGAATCCCACTGTCCATCTCTGATTGCTGAAAGAAGTGTGTTAACAGTTGCCTGAAGACCCTTCTGAGCAGATGTGATTGTCATGCCCTTACCGAACATTCCATCGATTGTTGCAGCCTGGTCAACGTCAACACCGATAACCTTTCCGTTTACCTTAGCAGCTGCCTCGCCTGCAGATGTAAAGATACCGCCGCCGCAAGCAAATACAACTTCTGTGCCACCCTGGTACCATGTGTCCATAGCAGCTGTGATATCTGAATCGCCGTAGAACTGGTTACCATAAGCGTAGTTGATCTCGACGTCAGCGCCAATCTCTGATGCAGCAGCGTCAGCACCCTGAACGAAACCATAACCATAACGGATAACAGCAGGAACTGCCATACCGCCAAGGAAACCAAGCTTTGTGTAGCCCATCTTTACTGCAGCATAACCAGCCATGTATCCAGGAAGCTCTTCCTGATATACTGCTGAGAATACGTTGTCATATGTCTTGTTGTTGAAGTCTGATGAGTCACCCTCAAGGTCGTACTCAGAAACGTCAAGAGCAACGAACTTGATGTCAGGATACATCTCTGCTGTCTCCTTGATAGCGCCAGCAAAAGCGTAACCAGGCATAACGATTACATTGAATCCATCAGCAACAGCCTTGTCGATCATAGCTACTCTCTCAGCATCTGAATCGCCTTCTGGCTTGTAGTATGTGAACTCTACACCATTAGCCTCGCCAAATGCCTTGCAAGCCTCGTATGTTGACTGGTTGAAAGACTGGTCTGTGATATCGCCGTAGTCTGTTACCATAGCAACCTTCATATCAGTTGCCTCAGCAGGAGCCTCTGTAGCTTCTGTAGCCTCTGCTGCTGGAGCCTCAGCTGTCTCAGCTGGAGCTGCCTCAGTCTGTTCTGTAGTATCTGCTGTTGCAGGAGCTGATGAGCCACATGCTGCAAGAGAAGATACCATTGTTGCAGCCATAAGAACTGCTAAAATCTTCTTTTTCATAATTTCCCTCCATTATAAAAATAAAAAATGAAAAATGTATAATAAAACCTTATTTAGGCTTTATCCAAATTAATAAGCTCTTTTACAGCCTCAATAGTTGTCTTGTACACAATATCCATATCATGAACCTGTGGATTAGGAAGGCCCTTTTTAGCCCTCTCCTGATTGGCAACTACTAAAAGAACTGCTCCTGTCCTTATCCTTAAATAACTTCCAACGATAAACAGAGTTGAGCTCTCCATCTCGGAACACAGACATCCACATTTGATCCATGCGTCCCATTTATACAAAAGCTCGGGACCAACTGGCTTGGTCTCAGGCTCATGCTGTCCAAAGAATGAATCCTTGCACTGTGCAACACCTACATGATATTTGGCGCCAGACTTCTTAGCGCCGTTTACCAAGGCATTTACCACATCAAAAGAAGCTACAGCAGGATACTCAATGGGTGCATACTCCTTGGAGGTTCCCTCTGCACGGATAGCGCCTGAAGCAATAACAATATCGCCACCAACCACATCATCCTGCATTCCTCCAGAAGTTCCCATTCTGATAAAAGTATCTGCGCCACACTTAGCAAGCTCCTCAACACAGATTGCTGTAGAAGCTCCGCCAATTCCATGAGAAATGACGCTTACCTTTTCACCATTAAGATACCCTGTATAGCAATTATACTCTCTGTTATATGCAACAAATTTGGGATCATCAAATAGCTTTGAAATAGATTCACATCTTCCTGGATCTCCAGTCAAAAGAACATATCTGCCCACATCCCCAGGGCCAACATGAGTATGATACTGATATCCAGCACCTTCTGTATAATCTACCATTAGAATCCTCACCCCAATATCTTGTATTAAGATATTTTCATACACTAAATATTTACTCTAAATATTATATGACAATTAATAAGAAAAGTCACTATCTTTTAAAGAAGACCATCCATGACATGAATGACTATTCTGCCGCCTTCAGGATCGATTTCTTTGATGCAATCCCTGATAGCAGGTATATAGACTTTTTCTCCAGAATCCTTTCTGGTCATCTCATAGACGTCATTGGCACCAGTCTGAAGAATTTCGGTAAGTGTTCCAAGTTCACTGCCATCTTCATCAACGATACTTAGTCCAATAAGATCTGCGCAGTAATACTCACCAGGTTGTAATTTTATGGCGTCTTTACGGTCAATGGTAAGTTCACAGCCTCTGAATTTCTCAACCTCGTTAATATTATTAAACTGCTTAAATTTAACTATAACAAACTTCTTAAAAAATCTTGCGCTTACCACATCCAAAAGCAACTCCTCACCCCTTTGTGTGTGAAGAACAACCTGTTTAAGCTTTTTAAATCTGGAAGGGTCCTCAGTTGTAGGGAAAACATTAACTTCACCCTGAAGACCATGTGTAGATGCAATTACTCCCACCTGAAACCTGTCTGTCATTTATTATCCTCTTCTGTGATATTAGTGCGCTTTTTACGTTTCTTTTTCTCAGGCTTTGGAGGATTCTCCAAAACCCACTTTTCATAAAGGTCTGGTCTTCTTTCCTTGGTCCTTAAAATGGACTGCTCAAGTCTCCACTCGTCAACCTTCTTGTGATCACCAGATAAAAGTATCGGTGGAACCTTTTTCCCCATCCACTCCTCAGGTCTTGAATACTGAGGATATTCAAGAAGACCGCCTGCAAAGCTTTCAGTCATTGCAGATTCATCGTTATTTAAAACTCCGGGAACAAGCCTTGATATGGCATCAATCATCACCATAGCAGGAAGCTCGCCACCTGTCAGCACATAATCTCCAATTGAAATGTAGTCTGTAACAATCTCTTCAAGGACTCTCTCATCAACACCTTCATAGTGTCCACAAAGAAAAACCAGATCCTGTTCCTTTGCAAGATCTGCAGCCATTTTCTGGTTAAAAACACTGCCTTGAGGTGTCACGTAAACAACACGAAGCTTCTTATCTTCTGACAGATCCGATATTGAATCTCTTATGGACAAAAAGCAGTCGTAAATCGGCTGAGCCTGCATAAGCATTCCAGCTCCGCCGCCATATGTATAATCATCAACCTTGTGATGCTTATTGTCATTTGAAAAATCTCTGATATTGACAGCATTAAAAGATATAAGCCCTTTATCTGCTGCACGACCAGTTATGCTGGTCTTTAATCCCTGCTCAACCATTTCAGGGAAAAGAGTCATAATATGAAAATTCATTTTTCACCCAATTAAGCGTAATAAAGAGCCGAATAAAGTTGATACCTTATTCGGCTCCGTAAATCATACTATTTCAACATCAACCTTAACATCTTCTCTTGTTGATGCAGCCTTTACAACGGCGCGAATTGCCTTAGCAATGCGTCCTTGCTTACCTATCACCTTGCCCATGTCAGAAGGTGCAACATGAAGCTCGATCATGATATTACGCCCGTCTTTTTTCTCGGTTACTACTACTTCATCCGGATTGTCAACCAGGGCTTTTGCGATAACTTCAACTAATTCTTTCACTATCCACCTCCGGCAAATTTGAATGATCTATCAAATCAGAAAAGATTATTTCTGAATGCCGGCCTGCTTGAAAAGCTTAGCAACAGACTCTGTAGGCTGTGCTCCGTTTGAAAGCCACTTCTTAGCGAGCTCCTCATTAACCTTTACTGTGCTAGGATCTGTGTTAGGATCGTATGTACCGATCTCCTCGATGAACTTACCCTGTACAGGGAACTTAGAATCTGAAACGATGATTCTGTAGAAAGGAACCTTCTTCTTACCAATTCTCTTTAATCTGATCTTTACTGCCATTTTAAATGTCCTCCATTTTAAATAAATAAATTATTGTTTTTGTTTTTATATGTATCAAACAGCTATAGCTGCATAGACATATCAAAAGAATTTACCGCCGCCAAAGCCGCCCATTCCAGGGAAGCCTCCAAATTTGCCAAAGCCTTTTCTCTTTCCACCCATAAGTCCTGGCATCTGCTTCATCATTTTGTTCATCTGCTCAAATTGCTTGATAAAGCGGTTTACTGCTGCGATATCATTTCCAGAGCCCTTTGCTATCCTGAACTTTCTCTGGGGACTCATAAGCTTTGGATTTTTTCGCTCCTCAGGAGTCATAGAAAGAACTATTGCTTCGAGTCTTGCCAGTTCCTTTTCATCAGGAAGCTGATCTTCTCCAATCTTGCCCATTCCCGGAAGCATGCCCATGATAGCTGAAAGGCCACCCATGTTTCGCATCTGCTTCATGCTCTCAAGGTACATTTCGAAATCGAGCTTGCCCTTCTTCATCTTCTGGGCCATCTCTTTTTCTTTTGCCTCGTCCATTTGCTGCTGCGCTTCCACAGCCTTGTCAATGAGACTTAAAACATCACCCATTCCCAGGATCCTGCTGGCCATTCTGTCAGGGTAGAACTGCTCAAGATCTGAGAGCTTCTCGCCCATACCAACATAGAGAATAGGTTTGCCAGTTACAGCCTTGGTGGAAAGAGCTGCACCACCTCTGGAATCGCCATCCATCTTGGAAAGGATGATCCCATCAACGCCAACCTTGTCGTTAAACTCAGAAGCTACATTGACAGCTTCCTGACCTGTCATGGCATCAACAACCAAAAGTGTCTGATGTACTGCAATGGCATTTTTTATATTGATCAGCTCGTTCATCATGTCTTCATCAATCTGAAGACGACCTGCTGTATCAATCAAAACAACGTTATTGCCTGCTTTTTTAGCCTGCTCAAGGCTGGCAAGGGCAATATCTACAGGACTTACGTCAGTTCCCATCTCAAAGAAATCAACCTGTTGTTTCTCAGCATTGACACGGAGCTGTTCAATAGCAGCTGGCCTGTATACGTCGCAGGCTACAAGAAGTGGCTTCCTTCCCTTGAGCTTGAGCTTACCTGCTATCTTCGCTGCAGTTGTTGTCTTACCAGCACCCTGAAGACCACACATCATGATAACAGTGATCTCATTGACAGGTAAAAGGCTAAGCTCAGTTGTATCTGATCCCATCAGGGAAGTCATCTCTTCATTTACGATCTTGATGACCATCTGTCCTGGATTAAGACCATTTAATACATCTTCACCAACAGCTCTTTCCTGTACTGAGGAAATGAACTGCTTAACAACCTTAAAGCTGACATCAGCCTCTAAAAGAGCCATCTTTACTTCTTTAAGCGCAAGCTTAACATCCTCTTCAGAAAGACGTCCCTTGCCCTTAAGACCCTTAAAGACATTTTGCAGTTTATCAGTAAGACTTTCAAAAGCCATTAAGTAAGCTCCTCTAAAATATTCTCAGAGATATCAAGTGCAGCCTTTTTAAGCTCTGTTACATCCAGATCCTTTTTGGATACCTTTTTAAGTTCTTCAGCCTGCGCTTTGATAGCTTCAAAACGCCTGATCATATGAAGCTTGTCTTCATAACCCTGAAGCGTTTTGGTGCATCTTTTTATGAGGTCATGCACGCCCTGCTTGCTGATACCATGTTCATCAGCAATCTCAGTAAGCGACATATCGTTATATACAGCAGCTTCATATATCTGTTTTTGATGTTCTGTTAAGAGTTCTCCATAGAAATCATACAGAAGGCCCTGTTCAACGATTTTTTCCATAATGAACCTCACCCATATTTATGCACAATGAGTATAATAACCAAAAAGAAAATAAGTGTCAAGTATTTTTTCTTGACACTTAAAACTTTAGATCTGACGGCAATATTCCAAGCTGATTCTTAAATGCCCTGCTAAAGGATGAATAATCCCTGAAGCCGCATTCAAGGCAGGCACTTGTTGCAGGCATTCCTGCTCCAATATAGTCTCTGGCAAGCAGTATCCTCTTTTCAGAAATATATCTGTGGATCGAATAGCCTGTTTCATTTTTGAATAGTCTCATCATATGATATTTGCTCATATAAAAATGATCTGCCAGTCTGTCTATTGCAAGGTCTCCAGAGAGATTATCACTAATATAATCTATTATCTCAATCACCTTCCTGTTGTATCTTGCAGACGTATCAAAGCAATTTGCTTCAGTAATACATGCCTCGCTAAAACTTATAAGGGCATTTAAAAGATCTATCCTGAGCCGTAGGCTCCCCTTATAGATCTGGTCCTGACTATTTATATCGGATTCTATCTTTTTAAATGCGTCATAGAGCTTTGAACTAATGCTTCCTGAAAACCTGACTACACTGCTCTTTTTTTCTGTGGCAGCTTTAAAGCTGTCAAGAAGATCATATTTTAAAAGAAATTCATCCTTAAGATACAGGATCATCCTGTCATATTGTGAATCGGTCTTTTCCTGATTCCAGATAGGCCTATGGATACAATGCCTGTTAACAAGCACAAAATCGAAGGGCTTAAGCTCATACTCCAGCCCTTCGATCATATATTTCGCATCCCCGGAAAGAACAAGGATCAGTTTATGAAAATCATGGTAATGATATGGAATATCTGCGCTTTCACTACTTTTTATATGAAAAAAGCGAAAGTCTTCATTAAGATATCCCTTTTGCTCATATGCTTCGTATGATAAAGAAGCGTTAAACTGCTGTTCCATACTTAGTAGTCCGTTATACAGATATTGAGATCAACATCGCCATCTATACCATCAATCCTGCCGGATGAAGTATACTGCCAGATATTAAAGTGATATGGATAGTACATAGGAAGTCCATAGTAGGCTATCCAGATATCGTAATCATCTACATCAACAGCATCCATAAGAAGCGTAAAGGATTTGACATTTCCATAGATCATTGGTTTATATCCAGCCTGCTTAACCATTTCACAAAATGTCTTAGCTACAGTCTCATATTCATCTGTAGTAAGCTTGGCTGTTCTTGCAGTGTCTGACTCTGCTGACTCGATATCAATGACAACAGGATATTTGATGTCGTAAGGCTCGATGAGATCAAGGATGATCTGTACCTCTTCCTTGGCTTCTTCCTCATTTACTGCCTGGGAATAAAAGTATACGCCAACATCAATACCGTTTTCAATAGCTCCCTCTACGTTATCTACAAAGTAGTCGTCTGAAAGGAGTTTGCCTTCTGTAGTACCGCGAAGTCCTGCTCTGATAATAGCAAAGTCAACGCCAGCCTTGGCAACCTTCTCCCAGTCAATGCTTCCCTGAAATCTTGATACGTCAATTCCGTTCTTAACAGTTACCGTAGAATCATCTCCGACATAGTCAAGGAAGCCATCTTCCCCAACTTCAAAGTCAGACTCAGAAAAGCCATGCTTTTCTATATCATCTCTTATAGGGAAGAAATAGTATCTGCCAGAACTTGCAACAACGATCTGGTCAGGGAAAAGAGATCTTATGGCCGATGTTGCGCCTTCTCCGTTTTCAAGCTTTTCCTGGATCATGGCTCTGATGGAATTTTTAGTGCTTTCCTCAGTCTCGAGCTTAACTTCTTCTATAAGCTCTTTTGCCTCAGCTTCAGTATAGTACCCTTCTGCATTCAGAGCATCAAGCTCGCTCTGAACTGCATCCTCCTGTCTCTGAAGAGATGCATTTTTGATAAGAAGGGCAATGCTAAGAGAAAGTCCCATCAAAGCAACAAGACTTAAGAAGATTATCGAAACTATATTGTGTGTGTTTCTGACGCCGCGGCGCTCTCTAGTGTCTAAGGAATTATGCATGCTTACATTCTCTCGTCAAAATAGCTCTTATAGCCTTCTCCAAAAATCTCACTGGCACTGGACACGATCATAAATGCATTTGGATCCTCTTCCCTTACAATATCCTCCGCAAGGGGCGAAAGTCTCTTTTTAATTGCACACATGATGACCTTCTTTTCTTCACCGCTGTATGCTCCCTTACCAAATACATGGGTAACGCCAATATCCAGCTCTGTAAGGAGTCTGGCTGTAATAATTTCTGGTCTGTCTGAAATAATGTAAATGAGTTTTGCTCCGTCTCTACCATAGAGAACAAAGTCAACAACTGCACTTACCACCATAACAGAAAGGAACGAATACATAGCTGCAGCAAGGTCATTGAAGACAAAGGCTGCAATTATGAGAACTATCATATCAGTCAGTATGTATAAAACTCCTGTCTTGATATGAGGATACTTAAGTCTTAACAGTTTAATTATAACATCTGTGCCGCCGCTTGTTGCGTGGCATTTAAAAATCAGACCAATAGCTACAGCAGTCATGGCTGAACCAAATGTCACAGCCAGGATCATGTCATGGATAACATACTGGCCAAAAAACTTGGTGCAAAGATCGGTAAATACTGAGATCATTGCTGTAGCATATACAGTTGATATGGTAAATCTGATTCCAAATTTCCATATAGCCACAACGAGGATAGGTATGTTCAGAAGTAGAAACCACATTCCGGTTCCGATTCCCACAAGTCTGTTAAGTACAATTGCAAGACCTGTCATACCACCTGGAGCCAGGTTGTTGGGATCTACAAGAAGGCTTGTTCCCACTCCATAAATAAGTGATGCAAAAGTAATGATCAGATACTCACGTATCCTCTTTCTGCCTATTATTTTTTTGGAATTCATTAAATATTTGTCCTTACTATCCTTGGCTTATAGCCATTTTCATTAAGAGCATTCATGATCTGCTCTTTGTGTTCCGTGCCAAAGGCTTCAAGGGTTATGCGAAGCTCAACAGCGGCACTTCTGTTTATTGATACAAACTGGTTGTGCTCCAGTTTGATGACATTGCCCTTTACATCTGCTATTATACCAGATACTCTTGAAAGCTCTCCCGGCTTGTCTGGTAAAAGAACTGAAACAGTAAATATCCTGTCTCTCATAATAAGTCCCTGCTGTACAACAGATGACATGGTGATGATGTCCATATTTCCACCTGAAAGCACACAGGCGATCTTCTTGTCCTTACAGTCAAGCTGCTTAAGTGCAGCAACTGATAAGAGACCAGAATTTTCAACAACCATCTTATGGTTTTCTACCATATCAAGGAATGAAACAACAAGGTCCTCATCAGGAACTGTGATGATATCATCAAGGTTTTTCTGAAGATATGGGAAGATGTGCTCTCCAGGAGTCTTAACAGCAGTACCATCCGCAATAGTATTTACACTGCTTAGTGTAACAACATGACCAGCCTTAAATGACTCCTGCATGCAGTTAGCTCCTGCTGGCTCAACGCCTATTACCTTGATCTTAGGGTTAAGGAGTTTTGCAAGGGTTGAAACACCTGTTGCAAGTCCGCCTCCTCCGATAGGAACAAGAATAATGTCTACTGTAGGAAGTTCCTTAATGATTTCCATAGCAATTGTGCCTTGTCCTGTAGCCACATCAAGGTCATCAAAAGGATGAACAAGCGTATAGCCATGTTCTTTGGCAAGCTCTAAAGCCTTCTCATAGGCTTCATCATATACATTTCCATGAAGTACAACCTCAGCGCCAAGTGCCTTGGTCCTGTTTACTTTTATAAGAGGAGTTGAAGTTGGCATACAGATAGTAGCCTTAACGCCATACTGCTTGGCAGCATAAGCAACACCCTGAGCATGGTTTCCTGCAGATGCAGTGATAAGTCCCTTCTTTCTCTCTTCGTCAGACAAGGTTGTGATCTTATAGTAAGCTCCTCTAACCTTGTATGCTCCGGTTCTCTGCATATTCTCAGGCTTAAGGTATACCTTATTGCCTGTAGCATTACTCCAGTAATCACTGTAGATCAGCTTGGTATCAAGAGTTACTTTTTTTACATCCTCATAAGCCTCTTCAAATTTTGAAAGAGTCATCTTTTCTTCAGACATTTCTTCCTCCTCTGGACCTTTGTTTTATTCCCCAAAAAGCGCATCTACAAACTCGGCTGAATTGAATCTTTCAAGATCATCAAGTCCTTCGCCTACGCCAACATACTTAACTGGTATCCCAAGTTCAGATACAATAGCTACTGCAATTCCACCCTTTGATGTGCCATCAAGCTTGGTAAGTACTATTCCTGTAAGGGATGCAGCCTCTCCAAATTCCCTTGCCTGCATTATTGCGTTCTGGCCTGTTGTTCCATCGAGCACAATAAAGTTTTCCCTGCAGATATCCGGAAGTTCCTTATCAATGATCCTGTTCATCTTGGCAAGCTCTTCCATAAGGTTTTTCTTGTTATGAAGTCTGCCTGCTGTATCAACAATAAGGATATCACAGTCTCTTGCCTTAAATGCAGCTGCAGCATCATAGATGACGCTGGCTGGATCTGAACCGTCTTTTCCTGTAACCAAAGGGCATCCTGCCCTGTCAGCCCACATAGCAAGCTGTTCTGTGGCAGCCGCCCTGTAGGTGTCAGCCGCCGCAATGATGACCTTCTTGCCTTTTTTCTTAAAAATTGCTGCAAGCTTACCTACTGAAGTTGTCTTACCAACACCGTTTACTCCGATAACAAAGACTACAGACTTCTTGTCTTCAAAGTCGTAAGCTCCGGGTTCGATCTTCATTTGCTGCCAAATATCCTGGATAAGAAGTGCTTTGCACTTGGCTGGATCTGATATATGCTGTTCTTTTACCTGTTCCCTTAGCTGGTCTATTATGCGGCTTGTGGCATTGATTCCGATATCTCCCATAATGAGCGTCTCTTCAAGCTCTTCATAGAAGTCATCATCAATACTGGAATATCCGGAAAAGACATTGTCTATGCCTTTAACTATGCCATCTCTGGTTTTGGATAGTCCCTGCTGAAGTTTTTCAAAAAAGCTGGCCATTAATTCGTAAGCTCCTTATCAATGAGGTTTACAGAAACCAGTGTAGATACACCCTTTTCCTGCATGGTTATACCATAGAGTCTGTCTGCACTTTCCATTGTACCTCTACGATGTGTAATAACAATGAACTGAGTGCTCTTGAGTTTATGAAGGTACTTTGCAAACCTTACTACGTTGTTCTCATCAAGAGCAGCCTCAATCTCATCAAGAAGACAGAAAGGCGATGGCTTTAGGTTCTGAATAGCAAAAAGAAGTGCTATAGCTGTAAGAGCCTTTTCTCCACCGGACATCTGCATCATGTTAACAAGCTTCTTTCCTGGTGGCTGGGCATTGATCTTGATTCCTGCCTCTAAGACATCCTCATCCTCAGAAAGTTCAAGGCTTCCCTTTCCGCCGCCGAACATCTCTTTGAATACCTTGTCAAACTCTACATTGATCCTTGCAAACTGCTCAACAAACTGCTTGCGCATTGACTCATCAAGATCTTTAATGATCTCCTTGAGCTGCTGTTCTGCAGTAATAAGATCATCGTGCTGAGTCTTCATGAAGGTGTATCTCTCCATGAGGTTCTTGTAGTCCTCAATGGCGTTTACATTGACATCGCCAAGCTTTTTGATGGATTCCTTAAGCTGGCTGGTCTCTCTCTTCATTGCAGGGATGTCAGTCATCTCTTCATCCCGCATTGTAGCAGCATCAGTCAAAGTGATCTCATATTCATTCCACATGTAGTTGATCTGCGCTTCAATAGCTTCCTGGCATCTTTCTTTTTTACCTGAAAGCCTTATAACTTCTTTATCCAGATCAGACATGTGTTTATTTAATTCTTCTGTTTTATTAAAGAATTCCTTCTGTGAAACAGTAAGGCTGTTCTTCTTTTCCTTGTTTTCATCAAGCTGTCTTGAAGCCTCAGAATGAACATCAGTAGAAGCTTCAATGGTGAGCCTTATCTCTTCTATATCTTTTTTGCTCTGGGCCAGGGTCTCGTCGTTTTTCTTTATTGTCTCCTGGATTTCCAAAAGAGCTTCTTCTTCGGTCTTGATCTCGTTATCTACACGGTCAATATTAGCCTGGGCAAATTCTTGCTTCTGGGCTATCTTCTCGTACTGGATATCCCACTTAGCAACATTCTCATTTTCCTGCTCTTCAACCTTATGGAGTTCTTCAAGCTGTCCCTGGAACTTTGTTACCTTCTCTGAACACTCTTTTTCAGTAGATTCTGATTCAGAGAGCTGCGTTAAAGCTTCTTCCTTTTCAGAAGAAATCTCAAGAAGCCTCTTCTCGATCTCATCGCTTTCGCTCTTTAAGTCTGAATAGTTGCCCTTTTGCTCTTTCTGACGGGTTTCCTCGTTTTCTACATTGATCCTTGCAGTATTCTGTGCAATGAACTTCTCCTGAAGCTCTGACCTTAACTTCTCAGAAAAGGTCCTGAGTTCGTTTCTCCTGGCCTTTGAATCTTCAATTTCCTTCTGAAGCTCAGCCTGCTTATCCTTGTATTTCTTTACGTTCTTTTCAAGATCCTCCATCTCTCTTCGTCTTCCGAGAAGATTAGAGTTGTTTCTGAAAGCACCACCGCTGATGGCTCCACCTGGAACAAGGAGCTCACCTTCCAAAGTAACCATACGTACTGTATAGTTGTACTTTCTGGCAATCTTAACTGCATTGTCTACATTGTCTACAGCAACGATCCTTCCAAGCATTGCCTTGGCAACGCTCTTGTACTTGGGATCTGTAGAAACAAGCTCATCCGCCATCCCAAGTACTCCAGGCTCTTCAAGAGCCTCTTTTGCCTTAAGCTCAGGTGGGTTATCCAAAGATGTAAGAGGAAGGAAAGTTGCTCTTCCTGCTTTTGTATCCTTAAGATACCTGATCATCTTTTTAGCAGTTTCTTCATTGTCTGTAACAATGTTCTGTATATTACCGCCAAGGGCTACCTCAATAGCGGTCTCGTATTTAGGCTCAGTCTTGATGATATCAGCAACTACACCGATGATTCCCTTGGTGTCGTCCTTTCTCTCCATTACCTTTTTAACACTGCCGCCGTAGCCTTCGTATCTCTCTGTGAGGTTTGCCAAAGCTTCAAGTCTTGATTTTTCCTGCTGATAAAGCTCCTGAGTCTTACGAAGCTCTGTATCCTTAAGAGACATATTCTCACGAATGCTAACAATCTCAGCATCAGTCTCTTTCTGCTTCTTGTTCATTTCAGATATCTCTGAAGTGATGCTGTCAAACTCATCACGGAGCTTTTTTAAAGTCTCTTCCTGTTTGGACTCATCGGATCTGGCCCTTACAAGCTTACTTGTAAGCTCAGCCTTTCTGATGTTGACCTGTTCCTTCATGGTTTCGAGACTACTAAGCTTACTCTTTATGTTTGCTCTTGTTTCAAGAGTCTTGATGATTGTGCTCTTGCACTCTTCAATCTCGTTGTTGATATCTTCTATCTGAGAAAGAACCTTATCCAGTTCTTTTCTGGCTTCATTCCTGTCAGCAGATAAAGTATCAGCTTCCTTGTCTATAGCTTCCTTCTCTTCAAGGTACTTATCTTTTTCTTTGTTTCGAAGGTCAAGCTTTTCCTGCTCGTCCTTTTCCCTCTTCCTGAAATGAGTATCATTTTCAGAGGCAGATTTTATCTTTTCATTTAAGATACCAATCTGTCCCTCAAGTTTTTCCTTTTTAACAGAGGAATCTGTAATCTTTGCTCTGATCTCTTCAATCTCTTTGTCGATCTCTTCGATCTGTTTCTGGATATTCTCGTATTCCTGCCTTGTTTTATCGTAGGACTCTTTTGCCTCAGCAAGTGCCTCTGAAGCAATGTCATAGTTTTTATTTGCTTCTTCAAGCTGCTCTTTCTGAAGTTTGTTTTCTACAAGGAACATGTTTACATCAAGAGTTTTAAGTCTTTCCTTGTACTTAAGGTACTCTTTAGCAACTTCAGACTGCTTCTCCAAAGGGCCAACCTGTTTTTCAAGCTCAGAAAGAATATCAGAAAGTCTTGTAAGGTTAAGCTTCTCCTCCTCAAGCTTTTTAAGAGCTGTCTCTTTTCTGGCCTTAAACTTAACAATACCAGCAGCCTCATCAAAAAGATTACGTCTGTCCTCAGGTTTACTTGAAAGGATCTGATCAATCTGACCCTGTCCGATTATGGAATAGCCTTCCTTACCAATACCTGTGTCCATGAAAAGCTCATTGACATCCTTAAGTCTGCAGGTAGAGCCATTGATCATATATTCGCTCTCTCCAGACCTGTAAAGGCGCCTTGATACAGTAACTTCATCATAATCAATGGCAAGGGAATGATCGGAATTATCCAAAGTGATGGCAACATAAGCATAGCCCAGAGGCTTACGAAGCTCTGTTCCCGAAAAGATTACATCTGTCATGGCTCCACCACGCAGCTGTTTGATACGCTGTTCACCAAGAACCCATCTTACCGCATCAGCAACATTACTCTTACCAGAGCCGTTAGGTCCTACGATTCCAGTGATACCATTATGAAAATCAAATTTTATCTTATTGGCAAATGACTTAAAGCCATGAATTTCAATGCATTTTAAATACATTACTGCTTATTCTTCAATACAAGAACGGCCTTATAAGCTGCCTGTTGTTCGGCGGCCTTTTTGGTCTTTCCTGTCCCCTCTCCCAAATTATCAGCTCCAACGAAAACGCGAACCTCAAATATTTTATCATGTTCCGGTCCACTTTCGCCACAAATTTCATACCTTACCTCGCCAAGATTCTCACCCTGAGCGATTTCCTGTAAGATCGACTTACTGTCAACAAACATCTGAACTGCCTCGATGTTTGACAAAATGTAAGCATCAATAAATCTCTTGGACTCTTCGATTCCCCCGTCCAAAAACAGTGCTCCAATAACCGCCTCCATTACATCAGCAATTATGGATTCTTTATTCCTGCCGCCAGTTGCTTCTTCACCCTTACCAAGCTGAATATACTCTCTTAAATCAAGGGCATTAGAATCATATGCAAGAGCTCCCTCACAAACAAGGGATGCTCTCATTTTGGACATTTCCCCTTCTTTCTTTTCGGGAAATGTTCTAAAAAGGTAGGCGCTGGAGATCATCTCAAGGATTGCATCTCCTAAAAATTCAAGTCTCTCATAGTCTGGCTTTTTTCCAATCTTTTGCTCATTAACAAAAGAACTGTGGGTGAAGGCCTGAGTGATCAAAGCCTTGTCTCTGAAAGTATATCCAATGAGCTTCTCAAATTTTTCAATATCTGTATCTTTTAACATATAAACTCCAAATATAAAAATTAGAGGCAGCACATAAGCTGCCTCATGTTGAATTATTTATTTGAGATAGCGTTTTTCAAAAGTTCAACAGCCTCGCCAACTGTTGAGATATTCTCAGTCTGCTCAGGATCGATCTGAACATCAAACTCATCCTCTAGTCCCATGATTATCTGGAAAAGATCAAGTGAATCAGCACCAAGATCCTCTGTAAATGTAGTCTCAAGCTTGATCTCCTCAGGATCAACGTTGAGTACATTAGCGATAACTTCTTTCATCTTTTCAAATTCCATATTATGTCTCCGATCTTTAATTAAAAAATATATTATCAGCGCCAGATTACTCAGAAATCTTTGCGCTAATCTTCTCACTAATTTTCTGTTCTGTAAAGGTCACACACTGCAAAATTGAGTTTTTGATCTCAATATCGCTTGAGCTTCCATGAGTCTTGACTACAAGGCCCTTAAGTCCCAGCATTGGAGCTCCGCCATACTTTTCAAGACTGTAATCAGAAAGAGATTTCTTAAGGTCATTCTTTATAAGAAGTGCACCAATCTTGGTCTTTAAGTTGCCCATAAGGCTCTTTTTGATGACATGCATCATTGACTTGGCAACACCTTCATACATCTTGAGGATCACATTACCTGTAAAGGCTTCGCATACGATAATATCTGCATAGCCAGCAGGAATATCCCTGGCCTCGATACTGCCAATGAAATTGATATCAGGACAGTTTTTAAGAAGTGGGAATGTCTCTTTTACCAGAGCGTTACCCTTCTCCTCCTCAGCACCTATGTTGACAATGGCAACTGTAGGGTTCTTGATGCCCATGATGTTCTCCATATATACAGTTCCCATCTTGGCAAACTGAACAAGGTGATTAGCCCTTGCATCTACATTGGCGCCACAGTCAATAAGAAGAGAATTACCCTTCTCTGTTGGAATAAGAGGAGCAAGAGGTGCTCTGTCAACGCCCTTAAGCCTTCCAACTATTACCTGGCCTCCAACCAAAG
This sequence comes from Butyrivibrio sp., assembly GCF_017940685.1. Lineage (GTDB taxonomy): Bacteria > Bacillota > Clostridia > Lachnospirales > Lachnospiraceae > Butyrivibrio. The sequence goes on from NZ_JAGAYD010000248.1 coordinate 17,891, forward strand.
TAGCTCCAGTTGATCCAGCAGATACATATGCATCAGCCTCGCCATGGTTGACCATGTACATAGCCTTTACAATAGAAGAATCCTTCTTTTTGCGAATAGCCATAACAGGTGGCTCTGCCATGTCAATTACTTCTGTAGCATCTACAACCTCTATCTTGCTTGTATCATACTTGTATTTAGAAAGCTCGCTTTCTACCTTATCTTTCTGACCAACAAGAAAAACCTTGAGGCTATCTGATTCCTTAGTAGCATCAACAGCGCCCTTAACAGTAACGAAAGGAGCGTTATCTCCGCCCATTGCATCAACTGCAACCCTAACAATATCCGCCATGTTTTATCTCCGTAAGTTTAATTAGAACAAAATCTAGTGTACTAAATGAGTACACAAAAATCAAGGCTTTCTGACACATGTCAGAAAGCCTCTAAGCTCTTGTAAAATATCCGGTTTTACTAAAATTATGCCTCAACTTCAACAATGCTCTTCTTGTTGTAGTAACCGCACTTCTTGCAAGCGCAATGTGGCTGCATAAGAGCTCCACAGTGACTACATTTAACCAAAGTAGGAGCTGTCATTTTCCAGTTAGCTCTTCTCTGATCTCTGTGTCCTTTTGATGACTTATTCTTTGGGCAGATTGACATTTCAGTAACACCTCCTTACTGTATCCGTATACGAAAAGCCGCAAAAACGGCAATCAATTACGTTTTTTCAATAGCGTACTTAGCTATTTTATATGCCGGGACACCATTTGTCAACAATTATTTTTATTTTCCCTGCAGATATCACCTGTTGCAGTTCTGGGAGTACTTCTTTGGCGATATTCCAACAGACTTGGTAAAGGCCTTAAGGAAATTGCTGTAGTCAGAAAAGCCGCATTTTTCGCAGACTTCACTGACGCCAATACCTTCTGCCAAAAGAGATTTCGCAATGGAAATTCGTCTGGCTGTCATATACTTATTAATAGTTGTTCCTGTTGCAGATTTAAATATCCTGCAAATGTAAGATTCGCTTATAAAAAACTGTTTTGAAAGGTCTCCAATACTGATTGGATACTGGATATTATTATTAAGATAAGAAAGTATGGCATCTACCTGCTCATTATAAGTTGCAGCCTGCTCACTCCCTCTCTTATCTTCCTTATCCTTAAGGAGCTTGTTTATCATGACAAAAAGCTCAGTAAATGTCGCTCTTTCAAGAAGATCATGTCCATAGCCGTTGCTGGTTACGATCTTATTTATAAAGTAGAGAAAACGGCTCTGCTGCTCCTGGGTAAGGCTTATCTTATGAGTAAAGCCTTCAGGACGGTTTGAAAAGCATCCATCAAGATTAGTCTCTTCAGAGGATATGCTCTTCATATAATCAGGATCGATCATGATAACAATTCTCTCATGAAGCTCTTTATCAATCTGGGTAAGATAGTGTGAATCATACTGATTGATAAGGAAAAGATCTCCCGGCTGAATATCATATACCTGATTGTCTATAAGGAACTGCTTTCCACCAGAAATAGAAAAATACACTTCATAACAGTCATGAATGTGCATTTCCATAGCTTTTTCATCCTTATAGAGATGAGCAACTGAGAAATACTTATTCTCTATGCTATTAGCCATCGCTTCCTTACATGAATTTAACTCTTTCAAATCAAACTCCTATCCAAAAATAAATGTTCATATAGTATATCATAATACAAAAAATTCCGGATAGGAGCAATCCCATCCGGAAATAATGTATATCTTGTATTATTTAATTTCGTGTATCCATCCCTCTGGAGCATCGATCTTGCCCATCTGGATTCCTGTAAGGGTATCGTAGAGCTTTTTGATAACTGGTCCCATCTCTTCCATACCCGCCTTAAAGCATATCTCTTTTCCGTGATCATTGATCTTGCCAACAGGGCTTATAACAGCTGCTGTTCCGCAAAGACCCATCTCAACGAACTCAGGAACTTCTGAAAGCTTAACAGGTCTTTCTTCTACATTAAGTCCAAGGATCTCTTTTGCTACATAAACAATTGATCTTCTTGTAATAGAAGGAAGTATTGAATCTGTATGTGACTTAGGAACTACAAGACCGCCGTCCTTAGTTACAAAGATTATATTAGCTCCACCAGTCTCCTCGATATATGTTCTTGACTCAGCATCAAGATATACGTTCTCAGCAAAGCCCTCATCATGTGCTGTAACGATAGCATGAAGGCTCATAGCATAGTTAAGTCCTGCCTTTATGTTACCTGTTCCGTGAGGTGCTGCTCTGTCAAAGTCACTGATCTTAACAACGATAGGCTTAGCGCCGCCCTTGAAGTATGGTCCAACAGGTGTTACAAAGATTCTGAACTGATATTCATCTGCAGGTTTAACACCAATTACATTGCCTGTTGCAAACATAACAGGTCTGATATACAGTGTTGCTCCGCTTCCAAAAGGTGGAACCCAGTCTTTATTGGCAGCAACAACTTCCTCTACAGCCTTGATGAATCTCTCCTCAGGAAATGGTGGCATTTCAAGCCTTGTGGCTGAATCAACCATTCTCTTCGCATTGAGGTCAGGTCTGAAGGTAACGATCCTGCCATCCTCAGTCTCATAAGCCTTAAGGCCCTCGAAACACTCCTGTGCGTAGTGAAGTACGCCTGCATCCTCGCTAAGGACAACCTTGGAATCTTCTGTAATGACGCCGTCATCCCATTTTCCATCCTTGAAGTTGGAAACATATCTCTTGTCTGCTACATGGTAAGCAAAACCAATGTTAGCCCAGTCTAAATTCTTCTTAGCCATTTTATTTCAGTCCCCTTCCTTATGCTTTAGCACTTCAAAGCACTAATTAGTAACAATTATAATTCATTTTTTTCCCGCGTCAAGTTTATTATTTCCGCTGAAAATCTTTTTAAATGTCGATGTTTTCTTGACTGCATTAAATTTGGTATTACTCTTATCACTAAGGAGCTTGTACTCTTTGTCCTCAATATAGGCCAGATCGTAGTAATCGCCAGTAAACTCTGAAAGTTCCTTTTTCCTCAGATAATGGTTGGTTATCCTGGAGACAAGGGCATAGAAAACCGCAAAAACAGGAACACCTATAAGCCATCCCACAACTCCCCATAGTCCACCAAAGAAGGTAATGGAGAAAATTACCCAGAAGCTTGAAAGACCAGTTGATCCCCCAAGGATCCTTGGACCTAAAATATTACCATCAAACTGCTGAAGCAGGATTACAAAGATCAAGAAAATAAGAGCCTGTATGGGTTCGATCAAAACAAGAAGAAGTGCTCCTGCTATTCCTCCAATATAAGGACCAAAGAAAGGAATTACATTGGTCACACCTACTATCACAGAAATAAGTACCGGATAATTTATGCCAAGAATAATGCATCCAAAATAGCAGATGACTCCGATGATCATGGAGTCGATCAGCTTACCACCAATAAAGCTTTCAAAGGTGTTATGTACAAAACGAAATCCTCCAACAAGTTCGTTGGCAAAATCTTCTTTAAAGAAAGCGTAAGCCATCTTTTTGCCTCTTGTTGTAAATCTCTCCTTGGAGTTTAAAACGTATACAGCAACAATAAGACCTACTACGAAATCAAATATAACTCCTATTACAGAGAACACGCTGTTTGTTGCAACTTTTACAATGGTACCCACCTCAGGAAGGTAAGGCTTGATGTTCTGAGTAACGAAGCTTGAAAGTGTCGCATAATAGGAAGTCAGCTGAGAATCAATAAACTCATTGAGTTCAGGATTATTCTCAAGAAGTAGATTTGAATAATCATCAATGTTCTTAATATAAACAGGAAGGTTATTGATGATCTCTCTTATACTGCTAATGAGTTGAGGGATAATGATCCTTACCAGCAAAAATACTATAAAGATGAAGATCAGCATTGTGCATAGTACTGCTATGCCTCTCATCTGTCTTCTCTTTTTCCAGTTGGCATTTTCAGCAAAAGAAATATCGTATCCCCTCTTTTTATAGATAGGAACAAGAAACTTCCCTTCGATAGTATCCTGAAGCGGTATCAGTATATATGCGATTATGACCCCGATGATGATACCTGATATGGAATCCAGGATCTTTTCAAAGAAATCTACAATTACCTTTCCATGAAAAAGGAAATAGTAGGCTAAAAGCGAAGCCACTATTACCAGAAACAATGTGATACCCCAGGTTATCTGGTTTTTCTCAGGTTTCATCTTCATAAGATCATTCCTTCATTCCATCGAGAACTGAAACTAACTTCTCAAGGCCTTCAAATTCAATATCTTCAGCACGTCCAGCGTCGCACTTAGCTGCAAAATCAGGGTTCATTGGAATCTTGCCAAGTACTGAAAGCCCAAGAGATGCTGCGTAATCATCAATCTTGCTCTCGCCAAACATATAGATAGGCTCGCCACAATGTGGGCATGTCATATAGCTCATGTTTTCAACTATTCCAAGTACAGGAATGTTCATCATCTTAGCCATATTAATGGCCTTTTCAACGATCATTCCAACAAGCTCCTGTGGAGTTGCAACAACGATGATGCCATCAACCGGAAGTGACTGGAATACTGTAAGAGGCACATCTCCAGTTCCTGGAGGCATATCCACAAACATAAAGTCCACATCTCCCCAGTTAACATCAGACCAGAACTGCTTAACTATACCTGCAATTACAGGACCTCTCCAGATAACAGGATCAGTCTCATTCTCCATGAGCATGTTAAGAGACATGATCTTCATGCCACCTGCAGTAACTGCTGGAAGCATACCTGTTTCATCAGCATAGTTTTCTTTTCCGATCCCAAACATCTTGGGAATTGAAGGGCCAGTGATATCAGCGTCCATAATTGCAGTCTGGTAGCCCTTTCTGCACATTGAAATAGCAGAAAGGCCTGTTACAAGGCTCTTACCAACGCCGCCCTTTCCACTTACAATTCCGATAACCTTCTTAACATGGCTATACTCAGAGAGCTTGGCTCTCATATTATCTTCCATTTCTTTTTTAAAATCTTCTGGTTTCTTTGCCATTTCTCACATTTCCTACCTTTATTTCTTTTGTTCTGAATCATCACTAAGATATGATTCTATGATAAATCTTGGCCTATTCTTAGTCTCAAGATAAATCTTGCCAATGTACTCTCCTATAACTCCCAGGGATATCATCATAAGTCCGCCAATAAACCAAACTGAAAGAACTGTTGTGGTCCATCCTGGAACTGTCTGGTTATTAAAATAGCGGATAAGGGAATAGATAAATACTGCAATACTAACAAGAAAAATAAATATTCCAAGTCCTGTTATAAGCTTGATGGGCTTGGTTGAAAGACTTGTAATTCCCTCAACTGCAAAACTCAACATCTTCTTAAGAGGATACTTACTCTCTCCTGCAAAGCGCTCTGCTCTTTCGTAGTAAACTACATCACTCTTATAGCCTACCATTGGAACGATGCCCCTCAAAAAGAGGTTAACTTCTCCAAACTCCGCAAGCCCAAGAAGAGCTCGTCTACTCATAAGCCTGTAATCTGCGTGATTGTAAACAGTGTTGGCACCAAGGCTGTTCATGACTTTATAAAAGCCTTCAGCGGTAAATCTCTTAAAAAAGGTGTCTGTTGTCCTCTTACTTCTAACACCATAGACAACATCTACGCCTTCATTAAACTTGTCGATCATAGCCTCTATTGCTTCTATATCATCCTGAAGATCAGCATCAAGAGAAATAGCACAGTCACAGGAGTCCTTAACTGTCATAAGGCCTGCAAGAAGTGCATTCTGATGTCCCATGTTCCTGGAAAGATTGATACCCTGAAAAACAGGATCCTTATGATGAAGGTCCGTTATAATATCCCAGGTAGCATCCTTGGATCCATCGTTAACAAAGACGATCCTTGAGTCGCTGTCTATTTTATTTTTAGATATAAGGTCTAAAAGCTTGTCGCGAATGCGACTTGAAGTTTCTGGCAGAACCTCCTGCTCATTATAACAGGGTATAACACAGAATAGCCTTCCCATACATTCCTCCAAT
>NZ_JAGAYD010000025.1 GCF_017940685.1 Butyrivibrio sp.
AGGGATGATAACGTCACCCTTATCTGCTGTCTGTGCGTTGAACTGCTTTGTGAATTCAACGATGTTTACACCATGCTGACCAAGTGCTGGTCCAACTGGTGGTGCTGGTGTTGCTTTACCAGCCTGGATCTGTAACTTAATATATCCTTCGACTTTCTTTGCCATTCTGGCACCTCCTGAAAATATGTGGTCGGCGTGGCATTCCTCCCGGGAAATCCAGGTACCACTCCCACTCCAGTGACATGCTCATAAAATGAGCTATATATTCACACGCCAAAGCGCATAAATACCAAATTAAGAATCTATCTTGCGAACTTCTGCGAAGCTGATCTCTACAGGTGTCTCTCTTCCAAACAGATCCACATTGATGGTAGCAGTCTGCTTGCCAAAATCCATTCTCTGTACAACGCCTGCAGTATCCTTCCAAACGCCGGCGATAACTGCGATCTCATCACCAACACCAAAGTTAACAGATACTGTATCTGTCTTGATGCCAAGTGGCTTGATCTCTGCATCAGTAAGTGGAACCGGCTTGGATCCGGGTCCTACGAAACCTGTAACACCTCTTGTGTTTCTTACAACATACCAGGTCTCATCATTCATATCCATGTTTACAAGAACATATCCAGGGAACATCTTCCTCTGAACATTCTTTCTTGCGCCATTCTTGACCTCAACAACATCCTGAAGAGGAACTCTTACCTCAAGGATCTTGTCCTGAAGATGTCTGTTCTCAATTGTCTTCTCAAGATTGGCCTTAACCTTGTTCTCGTATCCAGAATAAGTATGAACAACGTACCAATGAGCATTCTCATTCTCAGTGGCAGCGCCTGCTCCTGCATCAGTGCCTAGATTCTCTGCATCTGATAATACCTCATCAGATACTGTCTCGGCGGAACTTAGAGCGTCCTGCTCTAGATTCTTTTCCATTTCTTCTGACATATTATCTCCTTTAAATTAGAAAATGGAAGTTACAAAATTCATTCCATATTCAAATGCATAGTCCAATACAGCGATCAGAGCGCAACAAATAACAGATACCACAACAACTGCTGTTGTCTGCTTGGTAACATCGTCCTTTGTAGGCCATATGATCTTTCCAAACTCTGCTTTTACACCTGTGAAGAAACTTTTGATCTTTTCCATGTATTATCTACCTCTATTAATAAGGACGGATTATTTTGTTTCCTTATGTAATGTATGCTTCTTGCAGAATGGGCAGTATTTCTTCATCTCTACACGATCAGGATGTGTCTTCTTATCCTTAGTTGTGTCATAGTTACGATTCTTGCAATCTGTGCATGCTAATGTGATTCTTGTACGCATTATTTCACCTCCGCGCGTTAATAAATTGTCCATTTTTGCGCATAAAAAAAAAGACATAAATCTCTTGTCGCTTGTCAACTATAACATAGACTAATACCTTCGTCAACACATTTTTTCAGAATGAAAAGTTCTTTTTCTGGATGACTCGAATTATTAACATTATATAAAATTTACAAAAAAACGCATACATATGTTGACATTTGACGCTTATTAAGTAAAATGAAAGTAACTAAACGTGGCTTGATATGCCCTCGTGCGATAGATACCAAAGGATTGGTAGAGAGTAAGGACTCGTACGTACATCATGGAAGAAAGGAGGGGCATTATGGCAGGCATTTCTCTAAATGGTGCTTATAACCATTTCATACAGGATTATGTATCCAAAGATGTTACACAGGCCGACGCCCATCGTAAGGATGAGCTTAGGGATGTGTATAAGTCTATTGCAAAAATAAACAAAAAATCCCCTCTTTATCTTTTAACAGACGACGACAGTTCCAGAAACGATGCTATAGATATAAAAGAAAAGGCTCGTCAGCTCCAGGGCAGTATCAAAAGGCTCAGCGATCACGAAGATAAATCTTCTTTGAACCACTCCTCTGCTTTTACTACTGATGAGGACAAGGTAAGCGCTTCTTACATAGGTAAGACTCCGGAACAGGATATCGGAAATATCGAATTTGATATCGAGGTAAGCCAGCTGGCCAGCAGCCAGGTCAACAAGGGAAGATTCCTTCCTAAGGATACAACCGGACTTCCAGCTGACAACTACGCATTTGATGTCAGGATCGATGGCCAGGAATACGAGTTCCAATTCAGTATATATAATAATGATAAGAACATCGACGTTCAGCAAAAGCTTGAAAAGCTTATCAACAAAGCAAATGTAGGGCTTTCAGCAAGGATCCTTGAAGACGGCGAGAGGTCAGCTCTTGAGATAGCCTCCACCCACACAGGACTTAAACAGGGCGAGATAAGCCAGTTTGAGATATTCGAGTCCTCAAGTGGTCTTGCATCTGGCTCCGTTGCATACCTTGGACTTGATAAGGTATCTGAGCCGGCATCCAACGCCCACTTCACACTTAACGGCGAATCGAAGGCCGCCATATCCAATCATTTTACTGTTGGTGGCAAGTTTGACATTAATATAAAGGAAACAACAACTGATACCGGTCCTATACATGTAGGTGTTAAAAAGGACAATGAGGCTCTCGTTTCTCACGTCACCTCTCTTATCAACAACTACAACAGTTTTGTTCAGGATGCATCCGGCAAGACCGACGACAAGTTCAAGAGCAGCAAGCTAAGAAGTGAGATCATCGGAATAGCCCAGCAACATCTGGCAAATGCTCAGGACATTGGAATCTCCCTTGAGGGCGACGGAACTCTGAAGATAGATGAAGAGCTCCTTAAACAGGCAGCGTCAGGCAGCAGTTCTGCTGAGTCCCTTGCACCTGTAAACAGTTTCGCCGACAGTCTTATCGCTAAGACAAAAGACATCTCGGTTGACCCTATGAAGTACGTAGAGCGTCCAGTTGTTAACTACAAAAACCCGGACAGCAGGGACTACACATCTCCGTACATCACCAGCGAATACTCAGGCATGATGTTCAACAATTATTGCTGAAACATCTTCGCCTTCAGTCCCTCTGCTGCAGAAGAGGCGACTTGAAATAATATAGCTGTCAGGAAGGATCCTGCAGCAGAAGGCCCCGCGCATCATATGCCCGGGGCCTTTTTCATAATCTATATGTTTTATCTTCTGCTCATATCAAGTGCTGCCCTTACTACCTGGTCCATGTTGTAGTACTTGTACTGACCAAGTCTTCCGCCAAACAGGATATCAGGATATTCAGCCGCAAGCTCTTTATACTTTTCATAAAGAGAGTTGTTCTTGTCATCATTCATTGGATAGTATGGCTCATCTCCGTGCTTCCATGTAGCCGGGTACTCTCTTGTTATGATAGTTCCCTTGCCAGTGCCATACTCAAAGTGTTTGTGTTCGATGATCCTTGTATATGGAACTTCTCTTTCTGTGTAGTTAACAACTGCATTGCCCTGGTAGTTGTCCACATCTGGAAGGCTCTCAGTTTCGAACTTTAAGGATCTGTACTCCAAAGTTCCAAGCTTGTATCCAAAAAATTCATCGATCATTCCGGTAAACAGTATCTTGTCAAAGGTATCACCCTCATGGGATGTATAAGGCTTTACAGGAACTGATCCTTCAAGTTTGACAAAGTCGTAGTAGTCAGTGCCTGTTCTTACAGGTATTCCCTTAAGAAGCTTTTCCACAAGCTGTGTGTATCCGCCAACAGGGATTCCCTGATATCTGTCATTGAAGTAGTTGTTATCAAAGATAAATCTCATGGGAAGTCGCTTAATTATAAAGGCAGGAAGATCCTTGCAGTCTCTACCCCACTGTTTCTCTGTATATCCCTTTACAAGCTTCTCGTAGATATCTCTTCCAGCAAGGCTAAGGGCCTGCTCTTCAAGGTTGTCAGCACTAAACTCGCTGGTACCTTTTTCTCTGTTCATCCTTTCGATTTCCTTGTCAGCCTGGGCCTTTATTATCTTTTTGGCCTCTTCCGGTGTCTTAACTCCCCACATTTTACTGAAGGTGTTCATATTGAACGGAAGATTGTAGAGCTCATCCTTATATACAGCTACAGGGCTGTTGATGTAATTGTTAAACTCCACGAACTCATTTACATAGTTCCAGACCTCTTTGTCCGTGGTATGAAAAATATGAGCTCCGTACTTATGGACATTGATACCCATCTCATTTTCTGTGTATATATTTCCAGCGATGTGATCTCTTTTATCGATCACAAGAACGCTCTTACCCTTTTTGTTGATCTCGTGTGCAAATACTGCTCCAAACAGACCTGCACCCACAACTAAATAGTCATACTTCATTTACACCCTCCTAATTTAAAGAACAAAAAAACTCCGCTGATTATTATATCAAATCAGCGGAGTGTTTTCATCCTTATCAATCAGCCTGGTACTTATCAAGCTGTGAGAAGTCACCCATCATATCAAGGATCTTCTTTCTTCCAGCCTTGTTGAGCTTAACGTACTGCTGCATAACTCTGTTCTCAACGATCTTCTTGCCAAGATCTGTACCCTGTTCAAGTGTAGAAAAATCTACTGGGTTGAGATTGAGACGATCACACATCTTGATTACTGTTCCGTAAGCCATACCTTCGATTCCCCTATCTAATGCTGTTACAAGTGTACTGTATGGAATAGACATATCTATTGCAAACTGCCTAACACTTTTATACTGTGAAAGAATTTCTCTTTTTAAAATTTCAGCCTTTGTCATGGCACTACCTCCTTATTATTTCTTTTATCTTGTGAAATCTCTTTCCTTTTGCACAAATAAGAATAACACATAGACGTTTTTTCGTCATTCACTTTTTGGGGGAATTTTCGAATAAAAAATTATTGACTTTGCCTACAATTTTTTGGCATTTTAACGAAAATCTACTCTATAACAAGAATTTGCGAAAGTGTTCACACTTTTTTCACAATTCATTGTTACAATAAAAGACTTTTTACCGTCAACATTGAGAACCCTCATGTTTACTGGCTTCTACGAATTTTTGTAATATAAACGAAAAAACAAACAGTACAAAAGCACTGTTTGTTCTCAGTTTATCATTTGTTAATAAATGTTATTTAGTGCGCCAAATTTCTGACCTTACTCTCGGCCCTTAACAGCACTGATCCTATTGGTTAAATATGCCAATACTTCATTGTAGGTATCTTTCGGAATACTATAAACTTTATGAACATTTCCATCACAAATTATATCGATGGAACCCATTTTTTTCTTAACCTCAGCCACATCCTTGTAGCTCGTGATCTCGTTCTTGAAGTTGCCCTCTACGCTGAACTCGCATCTCTCAGAGTAAAGCCTCAGAGTTCCTTCACGAAGTCCTGATGTAACCTTGATCTCGTAGTCCGGATCATCCTCTCCCAGTATCACATCAAAGGACCTTGTTCCATCCTCTGACTCCATTACAGGAACTGCAACCTGCTTGTCCTTAAGCTCATTAGGATCAATGCCGCCTTCAGAATCCTCCACCTTAAGAATGCTGGTCTCAATAAGGCCTGACAGGCTGTTGTAATATGTCTTTATCAGGTAGCTTGAATTTACCAAAAGATCAATGGACTTATTTCTTATCTTGTGTCTGAACTTAAGGGTATGATATCCGGAATTGACCACAACGCAGATGTTTTCTCCGGGAATGATCTCATAAAGCTGCTTGTCATCAACAAACATCTTCATGGTATCGCCATCTGGAGTTCGCTGTCCTGCGCACTGGATCTCAATGATATATTTTTTCCCAGCCTCAAAGAGCCTCTCGCCGCACATGGGGCAAAAGGTTATTTTCATATTCATCTTTTCTGGAAGGCCTTTCCCGCATTTTGGACAAATCATTCAAAATCCTCCTGAGTAATCCCTATTCCTCCCTCATTTAAGCATTCGGATATTCTTCCCCTGCTGACCATAGTGGTCTCAGCCAGAACCACATCAAAGGAATGGCTCTCCCAGGGAAGTCTTATGGTGTTCATCTCGCCAAAGGCAACTTCATCCACAAGACTTTTTGCAATCCCTGCTTCAAAGCTGGTCCTGCACATTCCTGCAACGAAGGCCGTTGGAACCAGATCCTTGATATAGGCCCCTGTTGCGCCAAATCCGCAGGTAAAATCCAATACCCTCAGCTGTCCCTTTTTCCTGCTGGCAATCTGAACCACCTTATCTGCTGCTTCAAACCAAGGCAGTGAATACCCCCATACATCAAAGCCCCACTTTTCTTTAAACTTATCACGGCCCTTCTCCAAAAGGGTGTTATCCCCCATGAAGGAGCCGCCACCATTGTGATATATAAGGCTGTTCTTGCATACATACTGCAAAAATCCAGCTCTTGCGATCCTCATACAAAGATCATCATCTTCAAAATATGCAGGTGAAAAGAGCTCATCAAACACCTTTCCATCTATCATCACTGCGTCAAGTGCAGTCCTGGAAACCAAAAGAGCAAATCCTGTAAGCCTGAAGCTTGCAAGATATGGTCTTAACATTGGCACTACTTTTGTTCTTGCACAGTCTCTAAATATCTCAAGAGCTTTTTTATATCCAATCCTTTTATGCCACATAAGCCCGTCTTCAGACTCTTCCTGTCCAAAGAAGGATGCTGGAAGCTCCTGAAGAGAAGCGCTGTTTGAAAGAGCACTCACCGCGCCTACATTTCTGTTTTCATACAGTCCCATTTTCAGGTAAAAGAAAGATCCCGGTACCAGAACTGCATCGTTGTTTAAAAAGAATATATCATTGCCTGGATCGCAGGCCGCCGCTCCAATGTTGCAACCCTTGGAAAAGCCAAGGTTCTCACTGTTTTCTATGAGCTTAAATGTATAATCTGCCGACCTTTCCTTTTCCCTGAGATACTCTATGACACCATCTTCAGTAGAAGCGTTGTCAACAACCACGATCTCAAGCTCATCGTTAGGAAAGCTCTCCTCCACAGACTTTATACAGTCTTTCATGATCTCAAGATCATTAAAGGATAGGATCATGACGCTGGTGCCACGAACTCTGACGCATCGGTTCTCAAGGAGCCTGTTAAGGGCCTTCGTGATCACCTCTTTGTCACCGTCATCCGTGCAGTACATAAGCGCCATCTTAAAGCATAGGTAAGCCTGATCAGCATTGATCTCGTGATAATAAAGCCCCAGCATATAGAAGAGCTCATAGTTTGTAGGATCATAAGAAAGGCCTTTTGCTATGGTATCAAACTCCGCAACACTGTCCTCAAGCTGCTCCCATAGCGTAGCCGTCAGAACACAAAGCTTTGCAGCTTCCATTGGGGTCCTTTCATCAATGTGAAAAAACTCCTCCTGAAACTCGTACAAAGCCTCTTTATAATCACCAGTTGAAATCAGTTCCGTCAGCTTCTCAAACATGCTCAGTCCATCGATAGTTAATTGTCGTAAATGTGTATGGTTATATACAATATCATATCACACTATCTGCACTTAATGCACATGTATGGAAGATGCACACTCTTCAAAAAGAGCCTCGCAGTCATCATCCTCCGCTCTTTGCATCGAGATGGTAAAGGTCCTGTATCTGCTAAGGAGCATGTACACTGTCTGATGTACCCTCTCCTCATCCGTGGCCTGATAGGAGGATACGATCTTGTATCCCGGATAACCATCAACAGTTATCTTGTCAAAAGAGCTAACTGCAAAGCCCACATCCTGGCCGTACTGGCTGTTGTAGGCTGCTGCCATGGTCTCCTGGTAAATTTCTTTTGTCAGGGAAGTGGACTCATCTGCAATAGTCTCTTCCTCTCCCGCTTCCTTAACGGCAGCCTTCTCCCTGTTGGTGAGGATCACGTCAAGGCCATTGTCATAGAAATCATATTTGATAGAAGACGATTCCATGGGATGATTCTGATTGATAAAAAGGCCCTTTTCCTCTGACGGCTCAAATTCAGGTGGGATAACAAAGCTGCAATAGCTTGCTGGGTCAAGGTTGTCCCTGGCATAAGCCTTTGAAGCAAAAAGGAAAACAACTCCTGCTGCCACTGAAAGTGCAACTGCCAGCATAAGTCCGGCATCATGTAATAATCTATGCAAGTAGGTATTTCTTTTCATAACATCTCCCAGATCAGTAGTTCTTTAGCGCAAAGACATCAAACCAGTACCTCTCCATAAGGTAGCTTCCCTGGTTCTCATTTTTTATTCCAAACTCTTCTCCCCACTGCTTTACCAGCTCTTCTCTGCTGTTAAAACTTCCAAGGAAAAGAACCTTTTTTCCGCCCTCAAGGTAATTGGCAATATCCACCGGATCATCGATGGTTTCAAGACCTGGCACCATCTCGCCGATCAAAGGCTCAGGCTCTTCCTGATACAGGTGCACCTTGTAATCTTCAGAATCCCGGTTAAGGTAGTAGGACAAAAGTCCCTGAACATGAGTGAAATTGCTGATGATCACTGTATCAGGACTGATATCCTCAAACAGAGAAAGAGTCTTTTCCATGTTGACGATCCTGTACTTCTCATTGCCAATAAAGCTTTTGTAGTCAACGATTCCGGTAACCAGGATAAGTAGCAAAAGAGCTGTTCCGAGGCCGGCAAAGACTTTACCGCCTACAGTGCTTTTCTCTTTTTCAGTGTCAGCTTTCTTTTGGAAAAGAGCTTCAACCTCTCTGGAAATCATTATAGCCACAGCCAGCCAAAAGCATCCATAAGCTGGCAGCATGTATCTGTTGACAAAAACCGGGCGAAGCAGCACTGACGCAAGAAGTCCTCCTGCAACCAGAAGTGGCAGAACCAGGAAGGACAGTACCACAAACAGATTCCTGTCCTGTCTGTCTTTTATATAAGCAAGAAGATTCTTGATAAAAAGAGCTGTAATAATGACAAAGAATACTACTGCGGTCACTACAGCCACCAGCTCATTTACAAAATATCCCTTGAACAGGTGCTTGATGGCACTTCCAATGCTCCTTATACCCACAGGCTGTATCCAGTAATTGGCCTTAACTGCCGATGCCTGTGATAAAAATACAGAAAGCCACGGAACGTAAGCTATAGCTGTAAGATTCATGCAGATGATCAGCATTCCAAATGCCTTGAAGCTGACACTCTCTTTCCCTTCCGACTTCATGGCCTTAACAAAAAGCACCAGCATCACCACAAACAGCATGCCAAATATGATTCCCGCCGCCAAAGCCGCATAGTAGTGGGTATAGGCAGAAGCCGAAGCATACAGCCAAAGTGCCAGGCCATTTCCAATATCCCAGCCCTTTTGATTCCCTGCTCTAAAGCTTTCAAACAGCAAAAATCCATGGATCATCATGCCAGTGACAAACAGAAGCGCCCAGCTGTACATCCTGATCTCTGTGGTGTACTCAGGCATCTGGGGCATTGATACAATGGCAAAAGAAAAAATCCCGGCCGCAAGAAGTCCAAATCTCTTTCTTACCACAGTCCCTGCATAGACCATGATGATCACGAAAGGAAATACAGAAACCAGTTTTGCCAAAACCTCTGGAGCAATCTGCCCTGCGCCATCTCCAAGTAGCCCTATCCCATTAAATGCAGTCAGAAATACATGCACTATTATGTAATAGAGCGGCGGATGAACATCTCTGGCCGCCAGTCCCAGCATTTCACCAACAGGTCTTTTTGCAAACTCCATGGTAAAGAGTTCGTCATACCATATGTCAATTGAAAAGGATAAAATAACAGACCACAAAAGACATATAAATGCCGCAACAAAGCATACAAGACCGATCCAATTTGCAGCAGTCTGCTTTTTTAATTTTGTCATGAAAACCCTGCACCCCTGTTATTAAGGATTTGTTCAATAAGACTTAACTGATTAGTTAAATGGGGCTGAGAAGATGAATTCTTTTTCTCAGCCCCTTAATAATTATTTATGCTTCGTATGTATCAATGAGCTCCAGTGAGTGCTCATTATTCATTGTGCAGCACATCTTTACGAGTTCATCAAGCGGTACGTTCTGGATCTGCTTGTTGGATCCGCGAACATTGATAGATACTGTATTCTCAGCAGCTTCTCTGTCACCGATTACAAGAATGTATGGATCCTTGTAGTTCTTGAACTTCTTGATCTTCTCCTTCATGTTGTTGTCGGAGTAGTCAGCTTCTACACGGATTCCGGCGTTCATAAGAGCCTGCTCAACCTTCTTTGCATACTCATTGTGCTCTACTCTGATAGGAACGATACCTACCTGATATGGGCTGAGCCAGAATGGGAATACACCCTTGAAGTTCTCAATGATGATACCAATAAATCTCTCAAGTGATCCATAGATAGCTCTGTGAATAACAACAGGCATCTGCATGGATCCGTCCTGAGCCTGGTATGTAAGTCCAAAGTTGTGAGGAAGCTGGAAGTCAAGCTGAACAGTTCCGCACTGCCACTCTCTTCCAAGAGCATCCTTGATCTGAAGGTCGATCTTAGGTCCGTAGAAAGCTCCGTCGCCTTCGTTGATCTCGTATCCGCCCTCGCCGTACTTCTCATCAAGGATCTCCTTGAGAGCTTTCTCGGCTCTGTTCCAAACTTCAATATCACCCATGAAGTCCTCAGGTCTTGTTGAAAGTTCTGCCCTGTAGGTTACTCCGAATGTTGAATAGATCTCGTCTGCGATTGCAATTACATCTGCGATCTCTTCCTTGATCTGTGACTCCATTACAAATGTATGGTCATCATCCTGTCTGAACTCCTGAACCCTGAAAAGACCGTTCATCTGACCGGACTTCTCCTTGCGGTGAAGAACGTCATACTCACTGTATCTGATAGGAAGTTCCTTGTAGGAATGATTGGTTCTCTTGTATGTCATCATGGCGTTAGGACAGTTCATAGGCTTAGCAGCCATAGTGTCATCAAGCTCACGGTTGTAGATCATAGAACCAGCTACGATCTTGACATTCTTGGGCTCATCTGAAGGCTCATTGATGTTCTCAACAACGCCAGGGATCTCAGCGTCTGCCTTAACCTGACCCTCAAGACCCGGAACCATGAACATGTTGTTTACATAGTGTGCCCAGTGACCACTGATGAGCCAGAGCTTCTTGTTATTGATAAGAGGAGCTGCGATCTCTGTGTATCCGTGCTTCTCCTGAATTTCTCTTGAATACTTAAGAAGTGCCTGGTACATCTTCCATCCTCTTGGAAGCCAGTAAGGCATACCAGGAGCTGTCTCGTCGAACATGAACAGGTCAAGCTGTGGTCCGATCTTCTTGTGGTCGCGCTCCATTGCTTCCTGGATGAGCTTGATGTGCTGCTTGAGCTCGTCCTTACTTGGGAAGGCGTAGAGATAGATTCTTGAGAGCTGATCTCTCTTTTCATCGCCTCTCCAGTATGCGCCTGAAACAGACTTGATCTGGTAGGAAACATTCATAAGCTCCTGAGAGTTCTCAACGTGAGGTCCTCTGCAGAGATCTACGAAGTCGTCTCCTGTATGATATATAGTGATGATCTCGCCCTCAGGGAGGTCATTAATAAGCTCAGTCTTAAACTTCTGATCCTTGAAAAGTTCAAGAGCCTCAGCCTTGGTTACTTCTTTTCTTGTCCAGTCTTCTCTTCTCTTGATGATCTCTCTCATCTTGTCCTCGATCATCTTGAAGTCGTCCTGGGTTACTGGCCTAGGAAGTACAAAATCGTAGTAGCAACCGTCATCAATCTGAGGTCCGATTGCGTACTGAACTTCCTTGCCATAAATCTCGATTACTGCCTTTGCGAGAATGTGTGCCAGTGAGTGGCGGTACAATCCCAAAAATTCTTCTCTTTCCATTGTGAATCCTTTCATACTACCCCAATTTGTATCAAATGATCATGCGTTGGCCCTGCCGTGGCACTTCTTGTACTTCTTGCCACTTCCGCATGGACATGGATCATTAGGATATACTTTGTCTTCTTTTCTGATGGTGTGAGAAGCCTTCTCCTCTTTGTAGAGCTCTTTTCTCTTGTCCTCATCAAAGATCTCCTCCCACTCAGGAAGGTTGTAAAGCCAGTCTGCACCAGCGTTTACCATGTTCTTGTAAAGGAGCTCTTTCTCAAAGCCCAGATTAACTTCTGTGTCCTCTTCCATCTCCTCGATAGGATTCTGCTCCTTTAAGCTATCGTTGATGCCGTCAAGGAAACCAACCATAGTCATAAGATCTACACTGTATTTATCAGCAAGCTCTTTTACTGTGCCCTTAACGGTCTCGTCAGGGTTCTTTAAAAGCTGTGCGTAAATATCACGCTCTTTCTCAAAATACTCTGTCCAAAGTCTCTGGAGATCGCCCTTGTTAGCTGTCTCAGAGTATGCCATATCGCGCCATTTTTTTAATAATGCCATATCAAATTACTCCCATTTCTCTCAAAAAAATTGTTTAATAAAAAACTCCACGCATGTCACTTCAAAAATGTGCATACATGGAGTTATTTTAATACTTTCCTTAAAATATGTAAACATCCCTCTACTGTATGTAGACAAAGGCAGTTCTCCTAAAGGCAGAAACCAGTGTCAGTACCCCTGAATAAAGGATACCAAGGGCATAGACGATCACTACCGTATTGGTGTTATTTAAAAAGATAACGCAGATGATACAGGTAACTACATTCACAAAGCCATGTCCCATCTTAAGGCGCCAGTTCTTTCCGCCATATCTTCTGGCTTCCATGGCGCGAAGCAGCTCCACCAGACCTGAAAATGCGTGGACGCCAATGAGATACACCAGCACGAACTGCCTGGGAACATCCACAAGGGA
>NZ_JAGAYD010000249.1 GCF_017940685.1 Butyrivibrio sp.
GTTTTCTTTTATCATCCAGATGCTGTTCGACGTCTATATTAAAAAGCTCCTTATGGAGAAGATCCTTGATAACATGGTGAAGGATGACGAAAAGGCAGCAGGCAGGAAGCAAAAGAGCGATAAAAAGAACAAGACCAAGGAATAATATATATGGGAATTTACGATACACTTAATATGCAGCAAAAAGAGGCGGTCCTTCAGGTTGAAGGGCCGGTTCTTATACTTGCAGGTGCCGGCTCTGGAAAGACAAGGGTCTTGACCCACAGAGTGGCATATCTTATAGATGAGTACAATGTTAACCCCTGGAATATACTGGCTATTACCTTTACCAACAAGGCAGCAGGGGAGATGAGAGAAAGGGTGGACAAGATTGTGGGCTTTGGTGCAGAGAGCATCTGGGTTTCCACTTTCCACTCAAGCTGTACCAGGATACTTAGGCGCTATGCTGACAAGATCGGGTATGGCACCAACTTTACTATTTACGATGCAGATGATTCGAAAGCTCTTTTAAAAGATATTGTGAAGAGATTTCAGCTTGAGACATCGCAGCTCAAGCTAAGGCAGATACAGACTTCGATTTCAAAGTGCAAGGACAATCTTGTGGGGCCAACTGAGTACGCCCAAAGTGCAGGAAACGACTATCTAAAGAGCAGGATAAGTAAGGCCTACACTGAGTATCAGAGCGCCCTTAAAAAGAATAATGCCTTTGATTTTGACGATCTTATCATGAAGACCGTTGAACTGTTTAAGAAAAATCCTGATGTTCTAGATTACTACCAGGAGAGATTTAAGTACATCATGGTGGATGAGTATCAGGATACCAACAACGCCCAGTTTGAGCTTATAAGGCTACTTGCTGAAAAGTACAGGAACCTTTGCGTTGTGGGTGACGACGATCAGAGTATCTACAGGTTCAGAGGGGCCAACATCAGGAATATCCTGGATTTCGAGAAGGTCTATCCCGATGCCAAGGTTATAAAGCTTGAACAGAACTACAGGTCAACGCAGCAGATCCTTGATGCAGCCAACGCTGTTATTTCCAATAACTTTGGTCGTAAAGACAAGGCTCTTTGGACTGATATCAAGGACGGCGATAAGGTGCACCTTAGGCAGTTTGAGACTGCTCCTGAGGAGGCGGAGTTCATCGCATCTGAGATTGGGCGTCTTAAGAGAAACGGGAAGCTACGATACGACGATACAGCGGTCCTGTACAGGACTAATGCCCAGTCGAGACTTATTGAAGAGAGATTTGTTTATGAAGGTATTCCCTACGATATCGTAGGTGGTACCAACTTCTATTCAAGGCGGGAGATAAAAGACCTTTTGGCATATCTTAAGACTATTGACTCTGGTCTTGATGATATCTCAGTTAAGAGGATCATCAATGTTCCCAAGAGGGGCATTGGAGCAACCACAATTGAGAATGTCCAGAACTATGCCAATGAGAGGCAGATAAGCTTCTTCGAGGCTCTTTCTGAGGCGGATCAGATCGTGACAGTGGCAAGAAGTACTACCAAGCTACTTGATTTTGTCACTATGATAAGGGCCTTTAGGACCAAGATGTCAGAGATGTCTCTTGAAGAGCTACTTGAGGATGTCATTGATGTTACTGGATACATGAACTACTTAAAGACTCTTGATGATGACGATGACAGCGGTGATAACGACAGAGCTGGAAACGTGGACGAACTTATTTCCAAGATCGCAGCCTATGAGGAGAATGAGGAAATAGAGCAGCCAACTCTTACAGGATTTCTGGAGGAAGTAGCTCTTGTTGCGGATATAGACAGGATCGGAGACGACAACGAAAAGGTCCTTCTTATGACTCTTCACAGCGCCAAGGGTCTTGAGTTTGAGAATGTATATCTTGCTGGAATGGAAGAAAATGTCTTCCCAAGCTATATGACCATACAGATGGAAGATGCAGATCCAGAGGGCATCGAGGAGGAGAGAAGACTTGCCTATGTTGGTATAACAAGGGCTAAGAGGAATCTTACTCTGACAGCTGCCAAGCGCAGGATGATAAGGGGCGAAACCCAGTATAACCGCTTAAGCCGCTTTATCAGCGAGATACCAAATTCTCTTTTGGATAGAGAAAAGCCGGTTTCAGCTGCGTCATTTTTGTATGATGACGGGGAGAGCCTTGATGACTATGAAGGTGTGGAGAGCACCTACGGAAGGAAGTCATCCTTTGCGGATGATGACAGTTCTTCCTTTGGTGATAGCTCTTTTGCGGGAGCAGAAGGGTATTCTGGGATCAAGCCTGCTTATGCCAAGGGGCTTGGGAAGAAGGCAGGAAGTAATGGAGCTGGCGCGGCAAGTTCGCTGTCTAGCACCTATAAGCTGAAGGCAAGGCCTGTACCGAAAAAGCCGGAGAAGAGGGCGGTTCCTGATAAGCCTTATATTGCGGGAGTAGGAGCGACTCACGCGAAGGGGTCTTTGGCTGGTCTTTCCAAGGGAATGCCAACCAAGATGGAAACTCCAGAGTACGTGGTTGGAGACAGAGTAAGCCACGTAAAGTATGGCGTGGGCGAGGTTACTTCCCTGGAGAAGGGACCAAAGGACTACAAGGTTACAGTTATGTTTGATGAGTGCGGCCAGAAAATCATGTACGCCGCTTTTGCCAAACTTAAAAAACTTTAATGTGGTATACTTGATATATCAAATACTTTATGGAGGGGTTGCAAATGGAAGTAAAATCAAGAATTGAAGACTTAATCGAAATGTCACGTTTGGGTGAGCTCCTGGATAAGAGAGAGGCTGAAAAGGCAAGTAAGCCCTCCACAGTGATCCTTTGGGTCCTTGCAGTTATCGGAGCTATCGCAGCAGTAGCAGCTATCGCATTCATGGTTTATCGCTATATGACTCCTGCATTTGAGGATGATTATTACGATGATGACTTTGACGATTTCGAAGATGACTTCGAAGATGAGGACTTCATCAAAGAAAGCTGAGAATTTTAGTGAAGAAAAAAGATGTTATTCAGGGAATTGTTAAACGCGTAGAATTCCCCAATAAAGGAATAGTTGAAACCAGTGAAGGAAGGGTCGTCGTAAAGGGCGTCCTTCCTGATCAGAAGGTCTCTGTTCAGATCCAGAAGGTAAGGAAAGACAGGGCAGAGGGAAGGCTCCTTGAGGTAGTTGAGGAAGCCAAGAATTCAGTTGAGAGCCCCTGCATCCACTTTGGAAAGTGCGGCGGATGCAGCTATCTTACTATGCCATATGTCAAGGAGCTTGGCCTTAAAGAGCAGCAGGTCAAAACGCTCATTAAGCCTGCCATGGACAGACAGGACTGCAAGTTTACCTGGGAGGGTATCAAGACCAGCCCGGTTAAGTTTGCTTATAGAAATAAAATGGAATTCACCTTCGGAGACGAGGTGATGGGTGGCCCCCTTTGTCTTGGTATGCACAAAAGGGGCAGTTTTTATGACATCGTAACAGTCAGTGGCTGCAGGATCGTAGACGA
>NZ_JAGAYD010000250.1 GCF_017940685.1 Butyrivibrio sp.
ATTTAATGCAGGAGCGGTTAATAAGAGGATATTATAAGGGAAATACTAGGAGCGGAAAAAGGATCTGGGTCGATATGGGATAGGTTGTCGGATTAAAGACGGGGAGATGGGAAGAATTTAATGCAGGAGCGGATAATAAATAGATGAGGGAGAAAAAGTTAGGAGCGGTAAAATATTCAGGGGATTTTTGAGGGGCTTTTCGACATTACATAACCCAATATAGTTTTGTCGTATGAGGGTGTAATTTCGACATATCATATACATAAAAGTGATTTAATTTACATTTGTCGATACGACACATCATTTGATTGTATATAATTTTGTCGTAGGGCAAACTTATATCGACATATCTATTGACCAGAATATATTAACCATTCTTTTGTCGATTATTCTGTCTCTCCTCTCTCACTTTATATATGGCCCGATAAGAAAAGGGCGCATCTTGGTAAGGATATTTATTCCCACTAGGATAAGTTTACAGCGGTTTTCTACTGTGTCTATATAGTTGACACAGTTTGCAAGTGTCAACATTGTAGACAAGGATTGCTTGTGTCTATATTGTTGACAAAGTGTATTTCAATAAAAATAGAGCAGGACTCTTCTGCCCCGCCCTAAATTTTTCCTGTTTTTTGACTTTGTTTTAGAAGAAATTAACTGCCGGATCATAGGAGTTTTGCTCCGGTCTTTCATCGGATTTTTCATCTGTTCTGTACTCTGTTTTTCCCTCTTTTTGTGAGCTGTTTTTCCACTCCTCGAACTCAGATTTTAGTCCTTTTTCTTCGATGAATTTTGCCTCATCTGAAAGATCATTTTCAGACTTGATTCTCCTTAATCTTTCATCGAAAATATCTGGGAAATCTTCATGTCTGTGAG
This sequence comes from Butyrivibrio sp., assembly GCF_017940685.1. Lineage (GTDB taxonomy): Bacteria > Bacillota > Clostridia > Lachnospirales > Lachnospiraceae > Butyrivibrio. Next base: position 874 of record NZ_JAGAYD010000250.1, read on the forward strand.
CTGAAAAATCTTCTGCAATCTTGTTGGCAAGCTCCGTCCTTTCAATAAGGCTTTTCTCCTCTGCTTCTTTGATTTTTTCAGCATACATTCTTGCAAGTCTTTCGTCTTGTAAGGCGATCTGGAACAGATAATCATTATCTCTGTCAACCTTCGTTTCTTTCATGGAGACATATTCGTCTTTGCTTAAATGTCTCCTTCTTCTTTCCGGAGTTCTCTCGATGATAAAGCCTTCATCTTCACAGATACTTGTAAACATCTCTCTGTCAACCTGCGTAAAGACCATCTTGGCATTATTGAATTTATCGTTGGGTTTAGTATTGTCTGGGCGGAGTATTTCCATGCTCCTTAAGGCTTTTTCCTGGCTGACGATTTCATTGCCGTTTTCATCATGTGCCTGCCATACTCTTCTGATATGTACATGGGGTGTTGTCTCGTCCATATGAAGAGCCATATCAAGTATCTTGCAGTTCTCTCCAAAAGTTTCTTCAAACTTGTCTCTGTATGCTAGAGCACATCTCCAAAGTTCATCTCCGGTTGCGTGTTCTTCAAAGTCGCCTATCTGTAAAATAACGTCCTCTGGTCTTGTCCTTGTGGCTGTGTAATAATCGTCAAGGCTCTTATTTCTTTCCTTATGTCCCGCAGCTTCGTTTCTTGCATTTTGAGCGTTTATGGCGTCAATAAAATGGTCTTCGTAATACTGTTTTTCAAGATCCAGAAAGGTCTGGCCGTCAACACCGTTATACGTCCAATACAGGTTTTGATTTACCCTTGTCCTGTCTATGTGTTCGGCAAGGTCAAGGTCAAAGTTTCTGTCATTGTGTCTGCCATCTTTATCCGCTCTTGCTGTTGTAAGTGATACTTTCATAAGCACTCCTTTTTTTAGCAGAGAAGGAAGCTTTAAGCCTCCTCCTCATACTTGTAGATGTATTTGTATTCCATGTCATTTGTCTCTTCGTTATAGCCAGTGATTTCAGCAATTTCTTTGATTTTGAAATCTTCGAGATATACCATTGTCTGGAATGATTGGATGTTTTTCTTTGCCTGGATAGGGTTTTTATAATCGCCTTTCATAGCAAGGTCAACCATCTTATCAACAACTCCTGTCGCAGAGAATGAGTGGATGGTCATTGCAGTTCTGCAACCAGAGTTTGAAAGGGTTATGGCTGAACATATCTCGGGTCCTTTTGCCTCACCTATAACGAATACATTGGCGCCTGCTACTAGGGCAAGTTCACCGAGTTCCGCAAGATTTATCGGCTGCTTATCAAGAGAATACTTTACCGGATGTTGGAACATAACACCCTTTCTGTAAGCAAAAAGCTCGTCATTTTCCTGTATAACAAGAATCTCTGCCGACTGTTCGTATGCTTCCTCAAGGAAGAAGTTAAGACATACCGTTTTACCAGATCCGGGAGGTCCTGCAAATATTACTCCCCTGCTTGTCTTACCGATATCCACAAGATAATCCCTAACTTTGGGAGGCATCATTCCAAGCCTTATAAGATCATCACCGAGAGGCTTGTTCCTGTCAATCTTTCTGATGTGAAGATCGGGCCATGGACGGGACGAAATATATTGAGCTGACAATGTAAATCTGAGGATATAGTTTTCATCGTGCGTATCTGTAAATGTCTGTTCCGGTACATCCTGCAAGATGTTGTTCTTAATACACAGACCATTTACAAATCTAAGGTAGTCGTTAAGGTCAATAAAACTTATGTTTGTGATATAAGCCTTACCCTTTATTCTTGTCCTTATAGAGTCAGGAGCTGTTATCTTGATATCGGTTACGTTAGGGTCGTCAATGAGATCCTGTATAACGTAGAGTTTAAAGAGGGAACGATAGAGCTTCTTTAACATAGCGGGCACATCTTCCGCAGGAAGGAGCTGCTTATTTACATAGTTTTGCTGAAGATGTGTTTCCAGATATGCCATGAAGTCGTCTTCGCTCTTTTCGCCTTTCATGATCTGGGCGTATGTGTAAAATTCTACACCGTTTACAAATGTCATCATTTCAACAAAAACTTTGTTGAAATCCTCATAAGACGCCTTGGTCTTTATTCGCTGATCGCTTGTCTTAAGATCGTAGATAAGATCCATCTTGTCTTCCACTGTAGGAAGTTTACTGGGAGCATATTCCTCAATGCAGTTTAGGAACGGCTTATCTTCTGTGCAGGTCTCATATACCTTCTTCTGCCTCTCGTAAGCCTCCTTGTTCTTTCTGATCTCTTCCTCTGTATGCTCGAAATTCTTTGCTTCCTCCGGGATCAGCAGCTTGCCGGTAAATGTTGGTTCTTCTTCTTCCACATCCACGATCAGGTCATCATGGATGTAAGAGAAAAAGCCTGTAAATGAGAATGGCGCTCCGTAGCTTCTTACAAGGGATCTAAGAACAATTTTCCCGTCCTCGATGTATGAGCACAGCGACATTATCTCAATATTTTCGCTATTCGGAAGAGTCCTTATATACTCTTCTGCTGATAAACACACCTCTCTGACACCGATATTGGGTTTGTGATATGTTGTGGTGTAGTATAAAGGCGTCGCCCAGGGGCCTTTCTTGTCCCTTATGATGTTTTCGGCTATTTCTGTAAAAGGTGTGTCTATGGCCCATGGATAATGTTCATAAACATCATTGCCTGTCTTACGGCCTTTCTGGATCGTTTCAAGAGCTTCTCTGTTTGTTACCCTTAAGATACTGATGTTCAGTTTCTTTTCGGGTGCCATAAATGTAGTATCCATACAAACTCCTTTTTTATTATTCAAAAGTTATCTTTGGCTCTCTGATGCCAAGATTGTAGAATGTTATCGTATATGTGCCTACTTCTGCGTAGAATGATCTTGAAAGTGAGCCGTCGGCATCCTTGATCATGTACATCTTTCCGCCCGAAGGCATTTCTATAATAGCTGCTACGTCGTCAAGGCCATCGCCCTCACCGTAGTTGCCGGGAATTGTAAATGAAACATTTACGTTCACTCTTCCTGCCTGTTTGATGTTGAATGTTCTTGGGCTTTCTCCCTCTGCTTCTTCCATACTGTTAAGAGTCATATCATTGTACTCTGTAACCTGCTGTTGATTCACAGAAGCGTATGTTGTTTCTTCTCCTTCCGGTACTTCGTTTGGTGTGTTGAATACTGTTGCGTTGTCATAGGATGTGCCATTTACATATCTGAAAAGGCCAGCTCCATTTATCATGTAATAACCGGTATTAAAAAATTCCGGGATGGTTATATTGATGAGGTTTTCCTCTTCAAACTTGTAATCATAGGTTTCGACCGTTTCCATCGAACCAAGCGGAATTACATCGGCTGTAAACACGTATTTGTGAAGGATTGTGCCTTCGTAGATATCTACGTTATAAGACTCTCCTTTTACAAGCCCGAGGATGGTGCCACTCCTTGTAAGGAATGTCTTCGTCTCGTCGTTCTGCTCTGCCTTTCTGATATCCTGTCCTCCGATTGACTCAAGGATTACAGAGCTGTTATCAAGTTTTAAGATGTCGTCTGTGTCCCCGTAAGGGTACGTGCATTTTTTTTCTGAATCTGTGAAAATCTTGTATCTTCCAGATTTGAGCTCTTCCATGCCGCAGATGCCGATTGTGGCGTTATAAAGTTCAAATCTCTCAAATACCATTCGCTCTTCTATTTCGCTTTTGGTGAACATGATAAGAGAGTCTCCCTTGTAGAGTGTCGGGATCTTCTCAAAGTCGTCTTTATACCATAAAACTCTGTCGTCTGCGGGAGTTGTAGAGATGCTTCCCTCTTCAAATGTGCCGTTTCCAAAGTATACAGGGGTGCAGTTGTTATCTTTATCCCTGACGTAGTAAACGCCATCCTCAAGGGAGCTTGTATAGCTCTTCTTATCGCCTGTGATAGCTCCTGCTGTATTTGTGGGCTCGCCACATGCCGTGAGAGTCGTTACAAGCAGTGCTGTCGAAATGATTGTAGAAATAATCTTTTTCATAGTGCTCTCCTTTGATTAAAAATGTTTCTCTTAATAAATATGGGAGAGCGAATGCTTAGATTTGATTTAAAAAGATGATTTGTCGAAAGTTTTGTCGAAAAAAATAAAACCTCGGCTTTCACCAAGGTTTTGTATGTAAAATATATAATTTACTGCTTTCTGGCTTCGTCCAGAAGATGGTTGATATATCCGTTCATGCCATCATACAAGGCACCGTTTATTTTTGCGTATTTATAATTTGTCTCACTTATCTGGATCTTTATCCATTTCATGGGCTCGTTATATTTGCGTGGCCTGCCGCCCTTCTTGTTATCCTGTACAGAAGGTTGAGGCGATGGAATATTTTCTGTATAGGTTTTTTGTGGCTCTTTTTCTTCTTTCTCTAAGGCTTCTTCATGTTCTGTATAATTCTTAAGCTGAACTCCGATAATGGTTTCATCGTCGCTTGTCTCACTGCTTAAGTGAGTTGCGGCGGAATTGAGCTGTCTGAGCCTTTCTCTTGTGCTTAATTTCTTACCTTCACTCATCTTTGCCCTCCAATCTCTGCATAAGATCCCATGTAAAGTTTCTATAATCTATGGCGGCGTTTGAGTTTTTGTCGAAATCCTTTATCGGCTGTTGGAAATCCTTGCATGTATTTACGCCGGTAAACCCTCTTATATATGCAACCATAGGCTTCTCTTTCATCTCGCTTGCAAGTGTCTGTACAGCTTCAAGTTTTACCTGATCGTTGACATGCCCGCCCCTGTGCTGTGTGAGTAAAAGAGCTGCGATCTCAACACTCGATATTGGTCTTTTCCCGCCTCGAAGCTGTTCTATATCCTTGTACACTTTGTTTATGCCTTCGATATTCCCCTTGTCTGGAGCTATTGGAACAATTATGTAGTCGCTTGCAACATAGGTCATGTTAAGAAGAATGTTTCTGTGTGGGCCGGTATCAATTACGATGTAGTCATATCTGTCTCGTACCACATCCACTATGTCTTTTAAGAGAAAAATGTCGTCATAATCAACAAACTCTTTATCTGCTTTAGACAGCTCCTCTGATGCAGTTATAACATCTATTCTGTCGAGATGCTGGATGGCGTCGTCTATCTTTTTGTTTGCGTGTAAGACATCATATATCGTAGGCATACTGGGGTCCACAGGAACGTAATATGTAAGGCCAACCTGCGAATCGATGTCTATAAGTAATACTTTCCTTTCAAATTCCGCCAGATCGTAGGATAGCTCTATTGCGGTTGTCGTTTTTCCTGCTCCGCCTTTCTGGTTGATTGTTGCGATTGTCATTCCCATTTTGTTCATCTCCCATTATCAGTTATAAATATGTAAAAAACATATAATATGTAAACAACATAAATTATGTTTTTTACTCTTTAAATATATACCAAAGTTAGGCTTTATGGCAAGTGTAACTATCTATAAAACAAATAAATCTGAAAAATACATAACAAACATAAAATATGTAAAATATGTTTATTACAATGCATTAAATATCTCGGCATCATCATAGTAACTTAAAATATGAAAAATATGAAATAAACATAATAAACATAAATTACATAACTAACCCATAAAATGTAAATTACATAAGATACCTAAGTTGCATAAAATATGTTATATACCCAATAAACTGCATAGATATATATGTAATTAACATTATTAACATACATTATGTTAATTACAGACTAATCTTGCAAATGCGATAAATACGTCATTTATTGATATATTTATGTAAATTACATATATTACAGTATTTATCCCTAAATAAGAAATGTTACAGATATTCTCTGTACAGAAAATGAGCACGGAGAGGGTTTAATCCATATTTTAGTCGTTACTTTACAAATCATAAATTGATACTGTATGATATTTTCACTAGGAGGGGATAATATGATTTTTAGTGATGCATGGGAGAGAAGAGTAGTAGAGTTTGATAGTAGCGTGAACAAGAAGAATGTTCAAGCTATCCTTTATTATGACGGGGGAACGGCCTCGATGGCCATGCCGGGATATCTTAAGGATGAGGCTGATGCAGGAGATACAATGAGAAGAGCGTGGGACACGTTTTGTAAAGACAAGCCGCATCTTGTAAATAATATCATTGAGATAAGAATAATTGATACTTCAGATCCTGACAGATCACGGAGGAGAAGTGCATGATAAAAAAGAGAGAGGGTGCATCCTCTCTCTTTCTTTTTAGGACATCATAGCCATGCTGGCGAGCTTTGCTGCAAGTGGAGTCTGAACAGTCTTTATTTCTTCGGACTTAAAATCAGCAAACTCAATCTGATGAGTTACTTTCCCGTTGAAATAATTATCATTCAGAGTGCCAATAAGCGAAACGCTCTTAGGGGGCTCTTTAAATCTTGAACTCATGTCAAAGCCGATCGCTACAACATCACTCTTATAATACAGCTTGGTGATATCATAGCTTGAGGTAACTTTGTTAATGAAATTCCCTCCTTTAGGGTTGACAGAATAGCCTGTAACTTTGAAAACCGGCGCCTCATTACCATTACCAAAAGGTTCAAATTTCTTTAGGTCTGTGATAACGTCTGGGATCTGATTAGCCTTTATCTCAAGGTCATAGTACACGATATCTGTATTATCCTCCTCGGAGTTTACGAAGCCCTCTGCTGTATTGTGGATCGCATCCACAAATGCGGCATAGTTTTCTTCGGATAGAGAAAGACCCGCTGCGCCCTCGTGTCCGCCATACTTCAATAGATATTTTTTTACCTTATCGAGATTATTCTTCATGTGGTAGTTGCCGCATGAACGGGAAGAGCCTCTAAGTATGCCATCAGGCGTCTTTGTAAGGACAATCGCAGGTACTTTATAGTCCTCGCAGATATTGCCAGCAACAATACCAATGACGCCTTCGGGAGTACCATCGAGCCTAACCACTATCGGGACATCTCCCATAAGGCAGTTATCTACGATGTACTTATTGGCGGCCTTGATCGCCTCTTCTTTTACAGCTTTACGCTGATTATTTACCTCAACGATTGCTTCTGCCATTGGGATTGCCTTGACATAGCTATCAGTAAAGGTAAGAAGTTCTACGGCATCCTTTGCTCCGTCATCCTTCATCCTTGAGCAGGCATTGATGGCGGGCCCGAGTTTGAATCCGATATCGTGAGCAGTAAGGTTCTTTGTAAGTTCAAAAGCAGATACAAGCGCATAAGCACCCGGGGTTGTCGTGTTTGGATTAAGGAGATTTTTAAGTCCATTTCTTACAAAGACATAATTTTCTTCCCTAAGTTCCATTACATCGGCAACAGTACCGAGAGATGTAAGTGACTGAAGCATCTGATAGATGTTTTTGCTTACACCGAGTTTTCTGGCAAATTTAAGACATATTCCGGCGCCGCAGTAGCCGTTAAATACGGCTGAGCCCTTAATAGCGTTAGGGTCAACAATAACATCGGCATCCGGAAGAATCGCTTTTCCATCCTCCATGATAGGCTCATGATGGTCAAGGATGACAACGCTGATACCTTTGTCCTTTGCAGCCTTTATCGCCTCTGGCTGGGCTATACCATTATCACATGTAATGATAAGACCCTCTGAGATTTCATCAATAATGGTCATATTGATACCAAAACCTTCTGAAAATCTCTTTGGAATCCTGTATGTGACGTTGGTAAAACCGTTTGCCTTAAGGGCAAGTAAGAGAATAGATGTAGAGGTTACTCCATCTACATCATAGTCTCCGATGATCTTCACTGGCTCATTTTTGAACTTACTCACAAGCTCTACAGCTTCGTCAAGTCCTCTAATCCCATACTCATCTGCATAAGACATCTTAAACCAGTTGTTGATATCATCAAGAGAACTTGCGCCGATATTGCGCAGAAAAACTTCTTCGAGGGTCTTAAGCTCGTCTCTCTTTTTCCATGCTTTCATATATAATTCCTCCTTCTCCATTTCCAAAATTATCTCTAACACTATAAATATGGATTTTTCATGTCCCTACAAACATAAATTCAAGCTCCGTTATCCCATATTTAATAAGGAACGTTTTTATGGGTATTTAAGGGAAGGTAACAGTAATGGAAGAGAGGTATGCAAAGCTGTTTGGCCAGCTTAACAAAGAAACTCAGAGTCACAGTAAAAGAGTCGCCAAAATATGCAGATATCTTGCCCCTGTAATGGGAATAGATGAAGAACTGGCTTACAGGATAGGCTATGTTCACGACGTAGGTAAGCTTTATATTCCATCAAGGATCATAAAAAAATCAGAGAGCCTTACAGAGCTTGAGCGTGAGATAGTCGATCTGCATTCATATTACGGCTACAAGATGCTCAAGGATATGGGCGATGGGCCAGAAGTCTATATTCCGGTCCTTTTTCATCATGGTTTCTTAAAGCCAAGGATCGGCAATGAGAAAGCTGTTTTAACAGAAGACATGATGAAGTCTATATATGTCATCCACTCAGCCGACGTGTATGATGCAATGATGAACAAGAGGGTGTACCACGAACCCTTCTCTTTAGAGCAGACGCTTGACAACCTCAAAGATGATGCGCTTTCTAACGATAATATCATCAATGCACTTGCGCAATATCGCTGTACAGAAAGTAAGCGGGAAAAAACAATATCCTATATTTATATATAAGGAGAGGAATAATACATGAAGAAAGCATTACTTATAGCAGAAAAGCCGAGTCTTAGAAGGACTATCGAGGAAGTTTACAACAAGCATAAGAAGGATATTCCTTATGAAATTCATTTTATGGAGCAGAGAGGACATCTTCTTACTCTTAAAAGCCCAAATGAGATAGATCCATCCCTTGAAAAATGGGATTGGGAACAACTTCCTATCTATCCAGATGAGCTTGGTGGTTGGAAATACAAGGTAATACAGGAAAAGAAGGTCGGGTCATTTCTTACAGCAAAAGAGAGGTTTGACGCTATTAGAAAAGAGTTGTCTTCCGGATCTTATGATTTTGTCATAAATGCAGGAGATCCTGACCAGGAAGGACAGCTCCTTGTGAGGATTGTTCTGTCTGGTGCAAAAAATACACTGCCTATCAAGAGGTATTGGTCCAATGATACAACAGAGGCAAAGGTGCTTGATGCGCTCCTTAACCTCAAGGATGACGAGTCGGACCCCATGCTTGTGAATCTGTTGGAGGCGGCATATGTAAGACAGCACTCTGACTGGCTTTTCGGCATGAACGTATCAAGAGCAGCCACTCTTCAGATGAACGCCAGGGCGGCATGTGGACGAGTTAAAACTCCTATAATGGCTATCGTCTGTAAGAGGGAAGACGAGATAAATAATTTTGTTCCCAAGACATGTTATGGCGTAAAAGCCGATTATGACAAGGGCTTTACGGGCGCTCTTTATGAAGAGACATCTGAATCAGAAGATGGCGATAAGGATGAAAACGCAGGCATTATCTGGTTTGATACTGAGGAAGAAGCAAGAGATCTGATTGCTTCGCTGCCAAGTGTCGGCACAGTTAAAACATACGAGTCCAAAAAGGTCGAAACCTATGCACCAAAGCTTTACAAGCTTGCAACGGCACAGGTTGATGCAGGTAAGATGGGCTTTAGCTCTTCAAGGACACTTGAGATAATCCAGTCATTATATGAGAAGAAGCTCATGTCCTATCCAAGAACCGACTGTGAGTATCTTTCCAGTGGAGAAGATCTATCCGCAATGTTGAAAAGCGCATCTGCTGTACCTGGACTTGATGCCTTTGTATCATCCATTGATCCTTCTGTTATCGGGAAGGTTAAACACACCAAGAAGTGGGTGAATGATGAAAAACTAAAAGAATCCGGCCACTCAGCGCTTGTGCCTACAACTATGAAACCGGATTTTTCATCCCTTTCAGATGATGAGCAGAAGATATATACCATGATCGCAAAGAGATTTGTGGCTATCTTTCTGCCGCCGCTTGTACAGAATAAGAGACTCCTTATTGCAGACATGGGCGGAAATCTATTTAAGAGCACAGGAAAGACACTTATTGACGCAGGCTATACAGAAATCTTTAAAACAAAATTTACGGACAATGAGATTCCGGAGTATGCAGTAGGGGAGAGCATAACAGTAGAAGAGTACGAGGTTTCCTCCAAGACAAGCACATGTCCGAGACGCTTTACTGATGCAGACCTTATTGCTGTGTGCGAAGCTCCTTCAAAGTTCCTTGATGACAAATCGCTTAAAGACGAGCTCGGTAAGAAGCTTAAGATCGGAACTCCTGCTACTAGGGCAAACATTATTGAAGAGCTTATTACTAAAGACAAGTATCTTATGAGGACTAAGGAGAAGTCTACTACATTCGTTGTCCCCACAGAAGCAGGCAAGGTTATCTATGAAAATCTTAAGGACTGCGATATCTGTAAGGTAGATCTGACAGGAGAGTGGGAACTTAAGCTTGAGGCTGTCCGTGGCGGAAAGATGTCCCGAAAAGATGTTGAAATCGGCATGAAGGAGCACGTAAGAAGGCTTATCGAGGATATTCACAAGACACCGATGAAATCCTTAAGAGCAGGCAGAAGTGTTATCGGCAAGTGTCCCGAATGCGGTGGTGATATTATTTCAAGCGAAAAGAGTTTTTATTGTTCCAATTACAAAGATGGTTGCCATTTCGGAGCATTTAGGAATATATGCGACTCCAAGATAACCGACGAAGAGTTTCTTAAGATGTTGGGCGGTGACGTGATCACCAAGAAACTTAAAAAGGGCTCTACCACATGGGACCAGCAGCTCAAATATAATCTCTCTGAGCATAAGGTTGAATTTGTTAAGAGAGAGGCGGAAGAGAGCGAGTATTCCTGCCCCAACTGCGGAGGAAAGCTTACAGATAATGGAAGAGTGGTATCATGTTCATCCTGTGAGTTTAAATTATGGCTCACTGTTGGCGGCAAGGTGCTTACCAAAGCACAGGTAGATAAGTTCTTTAAGACGGGTTCTACGGGTCTTTTAAAAGGGCTTAAGAGCAAGTCTGGAAAGAAGTTTGATGCAGAGGTTGTGCTTAACTCTGATGGCACAGGAACACAATTTAAGTTTTCTGATAAGTAAGGAGAATTATGGAAGCAATAATTAAGTTAAGAAAAAGCAATCTCATGGGAGACGGCATCTGTATTTATGAGGACCAGTACGGAAATTCTGTTTTCATGAAGAAAGAGGATAGTAAGGATAGCGGTGAGGAGTTTGTTGCAAAGCTCCGCTTTAAGGATAAGTCCATCAAGGCAAAGCCTATAACAGTGACCGTCCCTGTAAAGGATGATGAAATGGGTACGATGCTCCATATTGACTATCTTGAAGGGGAAAAAGCGGGAGACGAGATAGATAGTGCCATCGACATGTTTACGAAGGTGATGCAGAGATGGATAAATCTTATGTATGACATTGCAATGCTCCGTGCGCCTTCTTCCGGAGAGGCTGATGCCAAGGCAAGACTTGAGAAGCTCTCGAAATATGAAGAATTATCCGATTTCATTGGCATTTTAATGAAAAATTAAAATATGCTATCCCATATTTATTATAGGTAACAATTTAACATCATATAAATTTCTCATAGGAGGAAATCACATGGATTTTGAAACGACCAAAAATCCCTACGAGCATTTTGAGCGCACGTCCCATATGTTCGTAAAGCTCTTTACCAAGAAGAAAGAAATGGAAGAGACCTTCCACCCCAGTATGCTAAAGGAGTATAACACAGTTAAGAATGACATGCTTTCAACTGCGTTTGACCTCTTAAAACTTGGCATCCAGAGCAGAGTTGATGAAAAGTGTGTATACATCACCATTGATGACACAGAGTATTCAATCCTGCGATCCGACATGATGAAGGTGATAAACAAGAACCAGTGGGACGAGTTATTCCCGATGGATAATGTGCAGATCATCAAGGCTGAGATTGAGACAGAGCCGCACACAGAAGAAGAGGGTGGCGAAGATCTGAAACAGGCTGAGCATAATGCAGTAAATCCTACTGTACAGAATATGCAGAATCCGCTTATGACATTCTTGCAGGCTCTATATGCTCCCATCATGGGAATGACAAACCAGAACTCGTCTGATGCAGTAAACAATATGGCTGTTGCCATTAAGAGTGCATTCCAGCCCCCGGAAGTTGACCTTGTGGATGAGGTTGGCGGCATTCAGAAGAAGATCATGCGTCTTGAAAAGGAAAAAGACGATGCCTTAAGAAAATGCCAGAGTTACAGACAGGCGCTTGAAAGCGCAACTGCTGATGCAGAAGAAGCGAAGGCTCAGCATGACGAGGAACTTGAGAACTGCACCGCAGGGCTTAAGAAGGAAGTGGAAGACCTTAAGAACGAGGCTGAGAAATCAAAGTCAAGAGCTGAGAATGCCTTTAAGGAGAGAGACAATCTTCAAAAGGAAGTTGGAAGGCTCAACAGACTTGTGGAAGATGGTAAAAACGAGGTAAATTCCGTAAAGAATAAGCTCCAGAGTCAGCTATCAGAGCGTGATAGTAAGCTTTCCAATATTGAAAGAGAAAAGAACGAGCTTAAGAGTAAGCTTGAAGCTGCCGCAAAGAGTGCAGAAGATAACTTAAAGTCTTCTGTACAGAAGGCGAAGGATGAGGTTTCGGCTTCTCTTAATAAGACGATCGAAGAGAGAAACAGAAAGATCTCCGAGCTTGAGTCTTCACTCAAGGATGCCAAGAACAACGACGATCTTGTAAGTGAGTATGAGAGCAAGCTCAAGGAAAAAGATAAGGCTCTTGCTGAGCTTCAGAAAAAGTTTGATGCACTTTCGGCAGAGGTAGATGCCGGAAAAAAACATCAAAGCGAGCTTCAAAGTAAAATTGAAAGTCTGGAGCAGGAGAATAAATCTCTTGAGGGGCTCGCTTATTACGATAAAAAGATTGGTGTAGGGAACAACAATGCTTTTAATCGTGACATCCAGGCGGTTGATAAAAACAATGTATCTCTTGTCATTACCGGTGTCCGCAACATGAAGGATATAAACGACAGATATGGAAGACAGGCCGGGGATAAACTTATCCAGATTGCTGCACAGGAGTGCAAAAATGAGTTTGGAGACCATGTTTACAGAGTATTCGGCGACGAATTTGCTATCATTACTGAAGGTGATTTCAGTTCAATTCTTTCTAAGTTGCAGGCCATCAAGGAAACCCTTGAGGCACAGCAGATTTTCATAGTATACGGCGTTTCTGTTGGATCTAAGGTTGCTGACTTGAAGGCAATGGTTACAGAAGCGGAACATGCCATGGTGGCCATGAAGACAAACCCGACTATGGGTGGGGCGATAAGTGCTACGCCCCAGGACAAGAAAGAAGAGGCAAAGCCTGCCGAGGCTGAACCAGAAGAGGTTGACATGAGCGATGTCATGGCAGAGTACCTTTCAACAGAGAATTAAGAGGTAACAAAATATGTCAGAACTGTGGTTAAAAGACACTAAGGTGCTGACTTTAAAAGATTTGGAAGGAGTTCCTAGCGAGATCTCAAAGGTAGATGCGCCAGAGCTCCTTCCTTTGTCTTTAAAGGATGATTGCACCACAGAAAATTTTAAGAAATGGCTTGATGCAAGGTCTGTTCCCGAGAAAAGGGAAGGCAGGGCAGAAGTGATAAAGGAATTTGGGACAGAGAGCATTTTTAAGAATAAAAACTATGCTTCTCTGACAGACCAATACTGGATAAAGTGGCGATCTGAGACATGGAAGAAGGTGAACTTCTTTACCAACTTCTACGATAAGGACATAGGTAATATGTTCTTTATGCCGTGGAATGTTGCTGTACAGAAAACATATAAGACAAATACGCCTGACCTTACAACGGGCGGAGTCTTGAGAAAAAGATGGCTCCAAAACCAGGATAAATCATCATATCTCATAAAGGCTGGCAGTAAAGACACGCATCAGGAACCTTTATCGGAAGTTCTTGTGTCTGTTTTTGCAGAGCAGCTCGGCAAGATCCCGTGTGTTAAATATGATATGTGGGTAGAAGGAGTGACAATCTGCTCAAAATGCGACAACTTTATCACCATTGATACAGAGCTTGTACCGGCATATATGATCTACAACAGAATACCCAAAGAGGAGAATGAGTCTGTTTATGATCATCTGATAAGAGTCTGTGATATCCATGAGATACCTGGGGCTAAAGAGTTCATTGACTGGATGATCTTTATTGACTCTGCTACCGGGAATGAAGACAGAAATCTTGGGAATATAGGATTTATAAGAGACTCTAACACAATGAAGTTTATAGGCCCTGCTCCTCTTTATGACTCCGGTAACGCATACTGGTCAACAACCAAGATAAACGAGCACGTAAAGAGCAAGATGTTTGGCGATATGGAAAATAAACTTTTTAAGAGTCTGAAAAAAGATTGCGACTTTGAGGCTATCGCTAAAAATGGAATGTTCCAAAAGCTTGTGGAAAATTATCCGGGCATTACCGATGAGAAAAAGAACAATCTTATAAGTGCGATAAAAGAAAGAAACCATCGCCTTACTAAGGATCTGTCAATAGACAGCATGGGGAGATGACTATGGGAACGCAGTTATGGAATAGAGAAGCAAGGTCTGTCGAGGACAGGAAACGCATCCTTGCAAAATCAAACGGCAGATGTGCAAGGTGCGGTAAAAAGCTTGACCTGTCTACTATGACCATCGACCACTATATCCCCTTTTCAAGGGGCGGGCCAGATGATTTTAAAAATCTGGTGCCATTATGCGAGTGCTGCAACCAGGAGAAGAAAGATATTATGGTCAATCCTTTTGACTATTACAAATGTCTTCCAAAAGAAGAGGCCTTAAAGCTTTATGTGTTGCAGGAAAAGTATTCGGACAATGTAAGATGGTGTAGTCCCAAAAACTTTACAAAAGAGGATAGCATTGTAATTCATTATTCATCGGCAAATAACATATTTGAGGGACACAAAACAAAGAACTACTGCATCGGGAAGCCCATGAAGGCGGTTATGAAAAAGTGCGTTTATTCGGATCTTGATGCAGTGCTCGAATTTACTGAAAAGTACCACAAAAAAGTAGGACTTCCTACCGGTGATATCAAAGAGATCATCATGGATCTGTTTCAGAACGGAGCACTTTATAAGGTTGTGAAGTGTGATAACATTGTTGGCATTATTCCCTTTGGGATAGGTACTATCAAGAAAGGTAATGCAAAGTCTTATGTGTTCAAGATACATGGACTTCCCTGTATCTATCACAAGCCAGAGAACAGAGAGCTGATAATAAAAGCCATAAAGTGCATCATGCAGGATATTGCACTCTTACATCCACAGAAAGCAATAATGCTCATCATTGAGGTGGCAAAGAATGACAGCTTCGGGAACAGCATAGCAAGAGCTTTTTCTTCTGCCTGTACAAATCCTGAAGAGGACGACTTTCTTGTTTATTCGGTCATGTCTATATTTGAGTCGGACGAGGAGAGAAGAGAACGCCTTGAAGATGGTGAAGAGGCTGCCAGGTCGTTTTTTGACAAGATAGAAGAAGGTTACTCGGATTTTATCAGCACCACATTTAGAATGCGTTCTGCGGATAAATACGGCAAAGAAAAGAAACCTAAACAGCCCAAAAAGAGAGAGAAGAGAAGGAGAGAGTATGACGAATACGATATAGAATACTATCAGAGCAATTAGCGTCTTCCACACAGTAAATTAGATAATAACAAGAAGAGTCGGCTTTATAGCCGACCCTTTTTTATTCATTCATATCATATACATCGTATGTTGCAGCTTGCCTCCTGTGCTCATCATCCATGGCTGCATAGTGTTTCGTAGTGGTGTTTACGTCCTTATGCCCCAGAACGTCGGCGACCATATAAATATCCTTTGACTTCTTATATAGATTAGTCCCGTAGGTACTTCTGAGCTTATGAGGGGAAATATTCTTTCCGTGTACGGCTTCTGTAGAGTATTTCTTTACCATATACTGTATTGTGCGGACAGCCATCCTTGTGTGGGTCTGCGATGAGATAAAAAGGGCTCTTTCCGAATTATTCTCTATAAAGTTGTTTCTTTCATGCAGGATGTAGTCTTGCAAAGCTATATTTGTCGCCTTGTTGAAATAGATTATTGCCGTACTTCCACCTTTGCGAACTATGGTTATTGAGTTGTCGTTGAAATTGACATCCTCAAGATCAAGACCGACACATTCCGATACCCTTATCCCAGTATTTAGAAGAAGCGTTATGATAGCGGTGTCCCGCAGGGCTGTAATCTTCGATGCGCTCCTTGCTCTCTTGCTTGCAAGGTCTGATGTTTCAACGACCCGCAAAAGCTCAGATACTTCATCCTTATCCATCCTTACGATTGCATCTTTCTTTTTTCTCTTTCCTTTAGCTGCCTTAACTGTCGGATCAGATTTTATGTAGGAGTTGCTTTCCAAGTATTCAAAGAAGTTCCTTATTGTAGCCATCTTTCTGGCAACTCCGAGCTGGCCCGATGCATGATAATGTTCTCCTTCGTACATATTGTTGCTTAGATATGCTTGAAAAGCATTTATATCTTCCCGGGTAAGGAGGTCAAGTGCTTCCAGGGGGATGTCTTTTGTTTGCGACTTCCTGTACAGAGGATTTTTGTCTATGAGGTATTCCATGAAAGTGATAAGATCATCTGCGTATGCGATCACGGTGTTCGGCTGATAATTCAGTTCACAATCATCAATAAATGAATGGACATAGTTAGGCAGCTTCTTTTTCTTCTCTGAAATCTTTGCCTTTTGTTTCTTTGCAAGCTCTTTATAGTATGCTGAATTTTTCCCCATAATATTTTTCCTTTTTCAGAAGGTCTATTTGGATGATTTATTTATCTGAAATTATTTTACCACAATTAAGCGTTTCATTAAATCGATATTTCACGCAACGCTTGTAAGATGTCAAGGCAGGGGTCTGTAAACCTGAAATTACTTCTCTTCTCTGTACGCAAAAAGAGCTATCCTTTGAGATAGCCCTTATAGTCTGATCACGTATTTTTTGTTTTTCTTACCTCACTCGATTATATTCATATCGCTATCCATTACAACCATGAGCTTATAGCCGACTTCGCTGTATTCTGAATTGTATTCATACTTACATGATTTATATGGTTTGTAATAAAATGTGAACGAATCGGTTTCACCTTCTGCACAGGCTTTTCTTGTTACCTTTAAATAGTTGTCGTTAAAGATCCCCTTGTATGCGTTTTGAGGATATTCATTGTCATACAGGATAAAATAAACTGTATCACCATCATCTGCGGTCCTGTAGTCTACAATGTTTACAGCGTGTCCGCCTCCCGTAGAGCTTGCAAGACCAAGAATGAGGATTTCTCCATTATCAAGCTTTTGCTCTATCTTCTTTATGGTTTCCCAGCTATAGACTCCATATGTATCGTTTATTGCATAGAGCTTATCTTCCGGACGCATGGCATCATTTGCTTCTCCCCAGTAAGCACCCATCATCTTAACAAATTCTGCCTCTCCGCTACTCAACCCTGTAAGAAGTTTGCTGTCTCCTTTGTGGTTTTTTACAAAATGGCTGTCTTTATAATCAAAGATCACCTTGTCAGTAAGGGTGTCATTGCTTGAGTCTCCCGAAATATCCCAGGATATACTCCCTGCTCCGTTGGAATATCTGTCTGATGAATACGAGCCGGAAGCAGGCATTGAACCTTCATTAAAAAGCTTTGCTGTAAAGTATGAAATACCTGCACAGTTTCCGCCGTTGGCATATTCTGTACTAAAGTTTGGAAATGGAAATGCATCTTCATTTACATTAAACCCGGTATGCGATGAACTTGTATTCTGTACATCTGATACTTCTGCTTTATAATCGTTGCTATCAAGGATTACTTCGTCGTTCCACATATATAGGAAGCTCTGAAAGCCCGGGTCTGGATCTGTTTTTGTCAGTTCAAATGAAGGAAGCATACTTGTAACTGCTTTAAGGGCTGCCATCTTGGTCTCAGACACTTCTTTTACATCTGCATCTGAAAGCCCTTCGAGCCCGTACCCGTCAACAGCGTAAGCGCTTATTGCAAGAAGATAGTTGATGGTGTTTTGGTCGGTCTTGGTGTCCCCTGTGGGAACATAATAAAGTCTGGGCTTTGCGTTTGTAAAAAGGTTTCTTACAGCCAGCGTATGTGTATAAAGAAAGTTTACATCTTTGCTATATTCGATATCGCCATCATCTGAATTAAGCGAAAAGTCAAGCGAAGGCTTTGATGGTGAAAAGATACCGTTTTTCTTTGCTACTACTATAGTGTAGCGATTGTTGTGGTCAAAAGTATAATCTGGAGTTATCACATTACCGGACACAGACTGCTTTGCACTCCACATCTCACCGCCGTACCAGTGCCCAATAAGGATTGTGATATCCTTTGGGGATGTATCGCCACTTACAATGTCTGAAACGTCGATTGACACGGTACTGCCGTAGCTGTAAAGGTCATAAGCCTTGTAGGTCTCGTACCCTTTAATTGTTGGAGTATCAATCTGGCTGACATGTGCAAACATATCTTCGGCGCTAAGAGCTGATAATGTAATCTCGCTGCATTCATTGCCCTCGAAAGAAACATCGTCTCTATCATAGAAAGTGTTTATATCCATGCCGTTTTCAACCTTATAGCCGTCTGTGTAAAGGTCTCCTGCTGTGGATGTCTTTGCGGGGTCAGAGCCATAAACCTCAATCTCTTCCTTGTCTGTAAGGCCATCTGCATCGCTGTCAACGCCTTCTATCGGCTGAAGTCCAGCTCTTATCTTGTCTCCCATGGTCCACCCGTCGATATCTGAGGGAATTTTATCATAGTTTGCTTCGATATCCTCTTTGGTGTACATCACATCGTAGTGTTCAGTGTCATCTACACCCATGTATTTTACGAAGTTTATCATCTTCGGAACGCCTATGATAAGCACCAAGGCGGCTACTATTATGATCAGAATGCCTTTTAATGTGTTCTTCATTACCTAAAACCTCCAAAATATCTGTTTTTCTAATATAAATATAGGATATTCCAGTCTCAAGATAATTTTCTGTACAGGATTATTTTATCGTTTTTAACTGTTATTTCCAACAGACACATAATAAAAAGAGCCCACAGGACTCTTTTTTATTGATAGGATTATTCAGTTTTAATCATTGAGGGGGCTTAAGACCACACTTCCGGTATCCAGAGTCTTTTCCATATCTATGATTCTCTGGTTTTCACTGCCTCTGAAGTTAAGCATAAGGTTTCTTTTGGAAAGAATAAACTTTCCGTCAACCAGTGTGCTTATACTTGAAAGTATCTCATCGGTTACTTCGGTGTGTTTTCTTCCGCCTTCGATAAGGTCTTTGTCATAGGTGAAGCCTGTGTACATCCAGATATCCTTTTTCGGAAGTCTCTCTCTTATTTTTCTTATCAGCCCCACTAAAACTCTTTGGTTTTGTGGTTCAAAAGGCTCTCCTCCAAGGATGGTGATACCTGCATAATAGTCAAGTGACAGTTCTTGCAAGATGTCCTCTTCCATTCCCTCGGTATACTCTTCACCGTAGTTAAAGTCCCATGTCTCGGTGTTAAAACACCCCTCACAACAGTTAGTACAGCCCGATACGAACATGCTTATCCGTACTCCCGGGCCATTGGCACAATCAGTAAATTTGATTTCTCCAACGTGCATATTGCCTCCAATAAACAAACCCCAAAGCAAAAGCTCTGGGGTGTGTTTTTGATAGTTAGTCTTGGAAATTTTTTCCGGAGAATGCAAATTTTCCGGAGATGTGTTTAGCAGGCACTACGAGTCTTTGTGGCCAGGTGGATTACACGGTCACGGATCTCCTGTGTTCTGCCCTGATTCCAGTATTGTGTTCCGATGTAGCCGCATGTACGTCTTGCAACGTGCATTTTGGTCTGGTCGGTGCATCCACACTGAGGGCACTGCCAGTAAAGCTTTCCGCTCTTCTCATCCTCTCTTATCTGGATCTCGCCTGTATATCCGCACTCCTCACAGATATCTGACTTAGAGTTAAGCTCTGCGTACAGAATTGTGTTGTAGATGTGCTTCATAATGGCAAGTACAGCGTCGATGTTGTTCTCCATGTTTGGAGTCTCGACATAAGAGATTGCTCCTCCAGGGCTAAGCTTCTGGAACTCGGCCTCTTTTGTGAGCTTAGAGAAAGCATCAATTTCCTCGCGGACGTTGATATGGTAAGAATTGGTCACGTAGTCGTGATCAGTAACGCCCTCGATAACGCCGAAACGCTCCTTGAGCTTAGATGCGAACTTGTAAGTAGTTGACTCAAGAGGAGTGCCATAAACACTATAAGAAATGTTCTCGGCGGCTCTCCAGTCAGCACACTTATCGTTCATGAACTGCATAACCTTAAGGCCAAACGCCTTACCCTCTTCTGTAGTATGTGACACATTCTTCATGTACTTAACACACTCATAGAGGCCAGCATATCCAACGGAAATTGTTGAATAGTTACCGTATAAGAGCTTGTCAATCTTCTCACCGGGCGCAAGTCTTGCCAGTGCTCCAGACTGCCAAAGGATAGGTGCTACGTCTGAAGTCGTTCCAAGAAGTCTCTCATGGCGAAGGCGAAGCCCCTTGTGTACAAGGTTCTCCATTCTGTCTTCAAAGATTTCCCAGAACTTCTTCTCATCGCCGCCAGAAGACAGTGCAATGTCTACAAGGTTGATTGTGATAACACCCTGATTGAATCTGCCATAATACTTATGCTCTCCGTTCTCTCCAAGTCCTTCTGTATCGGGAGTAAGGAAAGATCTGCATCCCATACAAGGATATACATCGCCTTTAAGTTCCTTCATCTTCTTTTCAGAGATGTAATCGGGAACCATTCTCTTTGCAGTGCATTTAGCTGCAAGAACAGTGAGATCCCAATACTTTGAGCCCTCTTCAATGTTATCCTCCTGGAGTACATAGATAAGCTTCGGGAATGCAGGTGTGATCCAGTTGCCCTTCTCATCCTGTACACCCTTAATCCTCTGCTCAAGCATGAGCTTAATGAGAAGTGCAAGATCCTCTTTCTTCTGAGGGTCTTTTGCTACGCACTCATTCAGATACATAAATACGGTTACGAAAGGAGCCTGCCCGTTAGTGGTCTGCAAGGTGATAAGCTGATACTGAATAGTTTGTATACCCTGCTTAATCTCCTTGTAAAGTCTCTTCTCGGCTCTTGCCCTAACCTGCTCTTCTGTCATCTCGATACCGTCTTCTGCATTCTCTTTTTTAATGTCAGAGATAAGCTTCTGACGGGAAACATCAACAAAGTTAATGTCTGCATCATGCCTTCCACCGACAAAATCTGTCATGGTGAAGGTCTGCCCGCCATACTGGCAGGAAGCTACCTGTGCAACAAACTGTGTTGCCTGGTTTGCAGCGATAAGGAAGCTCTTTGGAGTCTCAATGCCGTGACCCGATAACATAGTGGTTATCTTCTGTCCGTGCTGTGGGCCCCAATTCCACATGCCTGCAAGATCGATAAGATCGCAGTTATGCATGTGCTGTGCAAAGTAGTCTGTGTCATGGAAATGGATGATGCCATCCTTGTGAGCCTTTGAGATTTCCACAGGGAGAAGGACCTCGTTAGTAATTGATTTACTAACTTCTCCTGCCATGTAATCTCTCTGTACAGATACGATCACAGGGTTTTTGTTGGAGTTTTCATCCTTAACCTCATCGTTCTTAAGCTCAACGATATCCATGGAAGACTTCACAGTTTTGAATGCAGCCTCACGAAGCTCCTGTGTGTGACGATAGTCCATGTATGTGCGGGCTACCATGGGAGCAAAAGTCATAAGCTTTGTTTCAACCATGTTTTGGATATCAGCTGTGGTCACAGAAGCCTCATCCTCAATATTAGCGATGATTTCTTCTGAAATAGCCTCAATCCACGCATCGGCAATTTTCTGATTGTACCGACCATTCTTATCAGCGCCGATGCGCTGATGCTCTGGTGTTGCACCATTTGCCTTGACGATAGCTGAAACTATCTTCTTTGCGTCGAAATCTACCTTTGTGCCATTCTTTTTTACTACTGTTATCATATTTTAATACCTCCTATTGTTCTCCTTTTCAAAATTGGTGTTACACAATAAAAATGGGATAAAGACAGTGTAACAACCCTTTGAAAAAATATTTTTTATAAAGATTTAAGCAGTTTTAGTGATGATTGTTGAAATTATTTATAATATCCTGTACAGAAAACAAAAATTATGGGTTGCTATCCCATATTTATATTAGAAAAATCTGATGATACAGGAGGCTGTATGGATAAATCACCTTGCGATACTCATTTTGTGAAAATACTTCCCAGATGGTTTGAGGATGTTAAAAGTGGTAAAAAGAACTTTGAAATCCGCAGATTTGACAGGGATTATAAGACCGGAGATATCATCTGTTTACAAGAATGGGAACACGGTAAATACACAGGCAGAGAGATTGCCAAAAAGATCCAGTACATATATGTTGGTGATGGGACTTATGGATTGTCAGAAGACCATTGTGTTCTTGGGCTTGCCCCGGAAATATACGATGTTACACATTAACAGGATGAGAGGGATAGGCAATGCTTAGCGCAAGTACAAATATTTTTGAATACGAAGAGCTGTTGATGGGACAGAGAACAAGATTTGAAGCTTCTTTCAAAGGGACTCCCGCAGAAAACAAAAAAGAGGTTGGGCATATATGGAGATATGCCATAGAAGAGCTCCTTGGGTGGACGGCTGAAGAGGCGCTTAAAAACCTTGATAGCAACATAGTAAAAGCGTTGATGCTTAACACTACTTTTGCCGGACTCGGATATGAGCCAAAGAAAACATATATTAGCGATTACAGATTTATACTTCAGTATGCTTTTCCAGAGTCCATAAAATATGATTTTGTTGCTGAAACCATTGCTGAATATGAGCATGTGGCAGGGCTTGGTATGTGGCAGAATGATCCGGAAAAATACAAATATGCCAAAAATTTCTTCAGCGATGAAAATGGCATTAGCAGAGGCAACATACTGCTGCGCCACATTGTAAATCTTTATCTCGGAGATATGTCCTTAAAAGAAAAGTATATGTTTTTTTCACAGGACTCTGCGAAAGCCAAGAAATGGATAAGAAATCATTATCTGGACGCGCCGCTTAAAACATACTCATCTCCTCTCGATTATTTTCATAACGCCCTCCCACCCGGAGAGCGCAGCGATCTTTTATATAATGCCTGCCAGTTCAGATTTCCGTATGAACCGCCCATAAAAAGAAAAAGAAGGTTCTCAGCGGATTCAACTGAAGAGTGATAAGGATGCTTAAGCCTGTCTCCTTACGGGGATGGGCTTTTTGTTTGAACTATATACGTCGCACCATGGATAATCCTCCTTATACCCAAATATATATCACAAGGAGGATTATACTATGGCAAAACAAAAGTTAGTTCTGGGTTATGCAAGAATTTCTACACCCAAACAGAAGATCCGGAGGCAGATTGATTCGATCACTCAATATAACTCCGAAGCAGTCATTATTGAAGAGACTTATACCGGCACATCATTTAAGCGTCCGGAGTGGCAAAAGATCATGAAGCTTGTTGAGAAAGGCGAGGTAAGCTGTATCATCTTTGATGAGATATCGAGGATGAGCAGGGATGCTGAAGATGGGTATAAGACTTACAAATATTTTTTGAAAAAAGACGTTGAGATGGTGTTTCTTCGCGAGCCGCATCTTAACTCAAAAACTTACTATGAAGCTAAAGCCAAAAAGATTGATATTACCATTAACAGCGGTGATAAGTATACTGATGAATTTCTTAATGCCATAATGAGTAACTTAAATCAGTATATGCTCAACCTTGTA
>NZ_JAGAYD010000251.1 GCF_017940685.1 Butyrivibrio sp.
AAAAAATCCCTTTTTTTCGGCATTTTTAGGTTGTTTGTGGACGCAAATAGTAGTAGAATAGGCAATGTAGTAAATAATTTCTTTTTGGAGGGAAAACCAAATGAATAAGACAGAACTTATCGATGCAATCGCAAAGGAAGCTGGACTTTCTAAGAAGGATGCGGCTGCAGCACTGAACGCTTTCACAGACACAGTAACAAAGGAGCTCAAGAAGAAGGGCAAAGTTCAGCTTGTTGGTTTCGGTACTTTCGAGACAACTAAGAGAGCTGCTAGAACTGGTAAGAATCCTCAGACTGGCGCTGCTATCAAGATTCCTGCTTCTGTAGCACCTAAGTTCAAGGCTGGTAAGGCTCTTAAGGATCTTGTTAACAAGAAATAATTTAACTATATGAAAAGGCTGCGCGTAGCGCAGCTTTTTTCATGCCTGTAAATATTTATTGAAAAAATGATAAAAATTTTATAAAATATTAATATGATTTTTGAAAGAAGCTTTGAAAACTTCATACAGATTCTTTCTGAAGAAGAGATAACTCCTGAAGTATCGCCGAGTGCCCTGGCAGATCTTTCCAAGGAGTTTTTTGTGCGCTCAGTTTTATCTATAGTTTCTTTTAAGCCAGAGTCTGACAAGGCATCAGAACCTCCTAAGATCATCCCTCTTTTTGGACCGGTGATAACTGATTCAAGACCAGCTTACGTCTTTAAGAGCAATATGTCTGGAGACAGGGTCATAATGTATCATGTGTTCCTTTTTGAGGACAAGAAGTGGACTGATGAGGAGTATAAGAGTTTTTCCTTTATAGTAGATATTTTATCTTTCCATATGGAGAGATTTTTACTTATAAATGAAGTAAAGAAAAGCGCCATGACCCAGTTCTTAACAGGACTTCCAAACTCTGGCGGCTTTATCAAATTTGTCACAGAAAAATTTCAAAGTGGCGAGATCATGAAGTATGATTCTATCAATTTCAACTTAAAGAGCTTTGGTCTTATAAGCAGGCGTTATGGCACTGCTGAAGGCGATCAGATCATGAAAAGATACGCCGCCAAGCTACGTGAATTTAAAGAGGAAGATGAGATCATATCCCATTTTGGAGGTGACAACTATACCGCTCTCATCAAAAAGGAAAGGACTAAAAAGTTCCTGAAATACATATCTTCTGTTCCTGTATATGGAGTCAAGAATGATAAGAAAGATGATATAAATATTGCAGCAGTGGCAGGAGTATATGCCATTGACGAGTCCATGAAGGCCCCAGGACAGGCTATTTCAAGAGCATCAATGGCTTGCAACTACGCAAAGAATGTTGCCAATAAGCCTTATGTATTTGTAAATAAGGCAATGAGCACCAGAATATACAGACAAAAACAGATTGAAGACAGATTCGAGGTGGCCCTTGCTGGCGACGAGTTTAGAATTTACCTTCAGCCCAAGGTTGATACCACATCTGGCAGGATAGTTGGTGCTGAGTCCCTTGCAAGATGGTTTTGTAACGGACTTGTCCTGTATCCTACTGAATTTGTTCCTATTCTTGAAAGAGAGGGAATGGTGGTAAGTCTTGATCTGTACGTACTTAAGAAGACCTGTGAATACTTAAAGAACTGGATAGACAAGGGCATCGAACCTGTTCAGGTTTCTGTGAACTTCTCAAGGAAGGACCTTGAGTACAAGAATCTTGCAAAAGAGATAACAGATATCATAGACAGCTATGGAATCGATAGAAACCTCATTGAGATAGAAGTTACTGAAACAGCCAGTGAAGATGAGCGAATACTTATGACCAGCTTTTTGTCTACACTTAAGGAACAAAGAGTTGCTACCGCCATCGATGACTTTGGAACCGGGTATTCATCTCTTTCCACTCTAAGAGATTTCCCTGTTTCAGTGATCAAGATAGACAGATCCTTCATCAATAATGAAGAACTAAATAAGAGCGATGAGATAGTTCTTAAGAACATAGTTTCAATGGCCAATGAACTGGGAATAAGTGTTGTAACTGAAGGGGTTGAAAGACCTGACCAGACAAAGCT
>NZ_JAGAYD010000252.1 GCF_017940685.1 Butyrivibrio sp.
AAAAAAGCTCTGGAGCTTATTCCTGAAGGGAGTTCAGTTACTATGGGCGGAGCTATGAGTGCCCACGAGATAGGTCTTGTTGAGGCTGTAAAAAATGGCAACTACAACTTCATAGACAGAGATGCTATGGAGGATAAGAGAGCAGCAATGCTTGCAGCATACGATGCAGATGTCTTTTTAGCAAGCGTAAATGCCATGACTCAGGACGGTGTTCTTGTAAATATAGATGGCAATGCAAACAGAGTATCAGCAATTGCCCAGGGACCCAAGAAGGTACTGTTCATTGTTGGAATGAATAAGGTTTGCGACGATGTGGACGGGGCAATGAAGAGGGCAAGAAATGTGGCAGCGCCTATCAACGCTCAGCGCTTTGGCCTTTCAACACCTTGCGCCAAGACAGGATCATGCATGAACTGCAAGAGCCCTGACACCATCTGCTGTCAGTTCCTTATTACAAGATTTTCAAGACACAAGGACAGGATCCATGTAATCCTTGTTAATGATGAGCTGGGATTCTGATAATGGATAATACTGGTATGGATGTAAAAACGAGTAAGATAAAGGCCGTACTTTTTGACCTTGACGGAACTCTGACTGATACTGAGAAATTCTATCAGACTGCGTGGCCTATAGCTCTTAAACATTTCGGATACGAGATGGAAGACTGGATGCCACTCAAACTAAGGTCCCTGGGAAGGCCTTTTGCTCCAAGGCAGTTTAAAGAGTGGTTTGGTGAAGACTTTGATTACTACAAGGTCAGAGAGTACCGCAAGGGCCTTGTGGAAGAAATGGTAAAAGAAACTGGGATCCCCTTAAAGCCTGGGGCAAAAGAGATACTCATATGGCTAAGGGAACAGGGCATACTTACAGCGCTTGTAACAGCCAATACATACTCAAGGGCGGAACGGTATCTTAAAAAGATTGGGCTTTTTGAACTTTTTGACAAACTTATCTGTGCAGACATGGTAGAGCTTGGTAAGCCTGCTCCTGATAGTTACGCATATGCCTGCAAGGAGCTATCCCTTGATCCCAAGGAAACCTTTGCAGTTGAGGATTCGCCAAATGGTGTCACCAGCGCATATGAGGCTGGCTGCAATGTTATCATGGTTCCGGATCTGACTCAGCCAGATGAGGAACTGACTAAAAAGCTGTATGCGAAAGTAGATAAGCTGCTTGATATTAAAGACCTTATATGAACGAATCAAAAAAGGTTGTCTGATCAAATCGGACAACCTTTAATTTTTCTTATTCAGGCTTTCTTCTCAGCTTCCATGGAAGCCTTAAGTTCGCCGCTATTATATCTTTCGATTATGTTGTTGATACGCTCAACAGGATTAAGAAGATCGCTTATTGAAGCGTCATGGTTAAGTGTATCGATAAGGTAAGCGATGTACTTACTCATATCACAGCTGATGTACCACTCCCTTGAAAGAAGCTCGGGAGTCTGGTAAACCAGGTTGGTTGTAAGTACTCTATCGATGATACCTTCGTTGTAAGCTTTATCAAATACCTCAAGACCGCCTGTGAAAAGTCCGAAGGTAGAGAATGCGTAGATCCTTGCAGCCTTTCTTTCCTTAAGTGCTCTTGCAACGTCTATCATGCTCTCTCCAGAAGAGATCATGTCATCTACGATGATAACTGACTTGCCCTCTACGCTTGATCCCAGGAACTCATGTGAGATGATAGGATTTCTTCCATCTACTACCTGAGTGTAGTCACGTCTCTTGTAGAACATACCCACATCAAGACCAAGTACACTGGCAAGATAGATTGCACGGCTCATTCCGCCTTCATCAGGTGAGATTACCATCATGTGCTCGGAATCAATCTTAAGGTCATCTACATTTCTAAGAAGAGCCTTAATAAACTGATATGTTGTACGAACGGTCTCAAAACCGTTAAGTGGAATAGCATTTTGAACTCTGGCGTCATGTGCATCAAAGGTTATGATGTTGTCAACGCCCATATTTACAAGCTCCTGAAGTGCGATAGCACAGTCAAGGGACTCTCTTGAACTTCTCTTGTGCTGTCTTGACTCGTAGAGGAATGGCATGATAACTGTGATTCTTCTTGCCTTACCACCTACTGCAGCAATGATTCTTTTAAGATCCTGATAGTGATCATCAGGGGACATGTGGTTTTCCTGTCCGAAAAGAGAATAGGTTTCAGAATAATTACATACATCAACTAAAAGATAGAGGTCATCTCCACGTACTGAGGTTTTGATAACACCCTTGGCTTCACCGGTTCCAAACCTTGGAATCTCAGCATCAAGAATGTAGGTAGGGCGCTCATAGCCGGTAAATGCAAGGCTACCTTTGTGCTCATTTTCCCTCTCTGCTCTCCATTTTACGAGATAGTAGTCAACCTTCTCTGCAAGGGGTTTGATACCCTTTAAAGGGATCATTCCCAAAGACCCAACTGGGATGGTCTCCAGATTACGTTTCTCTTCTCTTCTTGGCATTACTTAACGTCCTCGCTTTCTTTTTTGGCAATCTTCTTAACCTTACGAATATCAGGACCGGAGAGTTTTAAGAGCTTAAAGTTACTTGCTACTCTTGAAAAGATGCGGTCTGAGTATGTGTTCTGAAGCTGCTCCAGAGAATAGTTGGTGGTGATGATGGTGGATTTCTTCCTGGACTCACGCTCGTTTAAAAGAGCAAAGAGCTCAGAAGCAGTAAAAGTACTGCTCATCTCAGTACCAAGATCATCGATCACCAGTAGCTCACACTCGTAGAGATCGTCGTAGATCGCCCTTAGGTTCTGTTTAGTCTTATAGTCAAAAGTATTCTCAGCAATAAGCTCAAACAGGCCCTGTGAACTAAAATAAATAACGGAATGTCCTTTTTTAATGATCGCGTCAGCGATACAAATAGAAAGGAACGATTTACCAGTACCCACTGTACCATAAATGAATAAATTTTGGTAGTCGCTATCAAAATTGTTC
Source organism: Butyrivibrio sp. (assembly GCF_017940685.1). GTDB lineage: Bacteria > Bacillota > Clostridia > Lachnospirales > Lachnospiraceae > Butyrivibrio. The sequence goes on from NZ_JAGAYD010000252.1 coordinate 2,948, forward strand.
ACAAAATCTTCAGCAGCTCGTCTGGCCCCTTGAAATCTCTTAAGATCCTCGCC
>NZ_JAGAYD010000253.1 GCF_017940685.1 Butyrivibrio sp.
GCTGTGGCCAGTGGAGCTCAGGCTGCCAGTGATGATCAGGAGCAAAGAAAATTAAAATTTTCATAAGATTGTTAAAAATTCAGGTATGGGATTGAATTTTTTGACAATACAAGGTAACTTAAAACGTGTGTGATATTGTAAATGTACAAAGATAAGGAAGGGTTTAAAGAGCATGATGAAAAAAACTGAGAAAATTGCAAAGATTGGTTTGGCTGCCGGAGTAGTAATGGGCGGAGGTATGACTGTATCTACCACTGCTTATGCATACAATGAAGGCGAGACTGCTGTTGAGCAAAATGTAGTAGAAGCTGAGGTGACAAATACTCCTAGCTCAGATGCATTTGAAATACAGGATCAGAATAATGATTCTCAGGCAACTGATGATTCTGAGGCAACTGATGATTCTCAGGCAACTAGTGATGCTCCAGTAACTAGTGATGCTCCGGCTGAAAGTAATTCAGAAGCTGGAACTGATGAAATTATAGAAAACGAATCTGACGCAGCAACAGAGAGCGAATCTGATGCAGCAACAGAGAGCGAATCTGATGCAGCACCAGAGAACGAGTCTGACGCAGCACCAGAGAGCGAGTCTGATGCAGCACCAGAGAGCGAGTCTGATGCAGCACCAGAGAACGAGTCTGAAGCAGCAACAGAAAGCGGAACAGAGAGCGAGTCTGAAGCAGCAACAGAAAGCGGAACAGAGAGCGAGTCTGATGAAACTTCAGAGATCGAATCATTAGTGGCTTTCAACGGACAGCAGGTTCTTGGACTTAGAAGATTGAATGCATTAAGCCCGGTAAATGCACTTAATGCTGAAGAATCTTCTGAAAACACATCTTTGACTTCAGAGGAAGAAGAGATCGTATCTCAAAGCATATCCGCTAGTGAGGCTACAGAAGAGCTCTTATCCCAGAGTACATCCGCTAGTGAGGCTGCAGAAGAGGATATGCTTTCACAATCCTTGCTGATCAGTGAGGCTACTCATGTGTATGAGTCTGCATCCGAAGCTTTCGACGATACAATGAATCCATATCTTGAGGGGCTGATCACCCAGATCAATGCCCAGGCAAAAGTGGTTCAGGATATTTTGGAAAAGCAGCGTGCAGATGGAACAAGCTTGAATCACAATGGCCCAGGATCCTTCTATTATGAGGCAGATAAACTTGCTAATTATTTGATACAGTATCGTTATTATCAGGAATCAAATGTTCTAGATATTAGATACAGCGACTGGTATAGTGGCAATTACAACCAAAACTTCGTTAAAGTGGAGTATGAAGACAGTGCTCATAATACTCAATATGCGTATTTTGACTATGTAACAGTTGATTCGAATGGTAACGCGCTTGTTAATAATCAGACTTCTAATCAGAACGATAATCCCAATGTTGTAGCTGGCATCATGGTTGTTCAGAAGACTATGGAAACAGTGACAACTACGGAGTATACAAATGAAGAGGGGTATGAACTGACTAAGTATGGGAACACTTATTATATAGGCGATTACTCCGTTTCAAGTTTATATTGGAATTTTTGGGATGTTAGGGTTAAGGAAAATAATGGAAATTATGAAATTCAGGTTAAAAGATTTCGAGGTGATAACTGGAATACTGCAGATACTTTTACAAAACAAGAAATTACCACTGAAACAGGTAAATTTGTATCAGCTACCGGAAATTATACATACATAAATAAGAATGGTCAGGAACTGAATGGTAATTTCAAAGAAAAAGGCTACTATTTCTTCGATATTTTTGATTATATTGAGCAGGAAGATGATTATGGAAGTGAAAGATCAGAGCTGACATCATACTCAGAGAGCTTAAGTGATCTTAAATCCGAGTCTGAAGCTGATAGCACCAGTCGCAGTGAGAGCACTAGTGAGTATTTTTCTAATAGCGAGAGCCTGAGTACTGTGACTAGCGAAGTGGTTAGCGAGAGTAACAGCATCTCAGAGAGCAACAGCATCTCAGAAAGCAATAGAATCTCAGAAAGCAATAGTATTTCAGAGAGCAACAGCATCTCCGAGAGCAATAGCATCTCAGAGAGTAACAGTATTTCAGAGAGCAACAGCATTTCAGAGAGCAACAGCATCTCCGAGAGCAACAGCATTTCAGAGAGCAACAGCATCTCAGAGAGCAACAGCATCTCTGAGAGCAACAGCATAAGCGAGAGCAACAGCATCTCCGAGAGCAACAGCATCTCCGAGAGCAACAGCATCTCAGAAAGCAATAGCACCTCAGAGAGCAACAGCATCTCAGAAAGCAATAGCATCTCCGAGAGCAAC
>NZ_JAGAYD010000254.1 GCF_017940685.1 Butyrivibrio sp.
CTTGATATTCACAAGCACCTGGGCTGGGATATTGAATGGTTTGCAAATAACTAATGGATAGATGGAGGTAGATATGTTTGTTAATGACAATGTATTAAAGCGGTTAATCAAGAACGCCTGGAAAGGAGCAGGACTTCATATTGAGCATACTACAGAAGGTTGGTTTGCCATGTCGGGGTTCTATTGGTTCATAGAAGTAGACGATCAGATGTTGAGCAACAAGATCAAGGCACAGATAGTTGAGTGCATCGGAGAGCTGCCAGCTCCCGGCGAAGGATATCTTTACATCAAAGGCCATGACGACCAGATGGAGATTCCGGGAACAACATACAGGAACATGATGGCACAGTACGACAAGCTTTCTGACAAGACATATGAATTTACCAATGTACTGGTAAAGGCTAAGAATGGCAATCTGCAGATTCTTGAAGGACTCGACCGTAACAAGATAATGGTTCCTGAATGGGCAGCAGATCTTATTGACGAAGATGCAGTCAAAGAAGGAGAGACAAAGCCTGAATCTGCTGCAAGCGACAATAAAACACCCTACATAATCTGGAGAAACAACGTTATGGCCATTGCTGTATTCAAAAGGGATGTCAGATATGAGGGCGAAAGAGAGTTCCTTGAAGCTGTAGAAGATGTAAGTCTTTGTTGGGATTTTGTAGAAGAAGAGGATTAACCGGATATGAGCAAAAGGTCGAGAGCGTGTGATATATCGGACAAAGTAAGAAAAGAGATTCATGCAAGGGATGGAGGCTGCATCTTTTGCAGGCTTGGCTATATGCTGCCACCTGAGGACGAGTTCACAACTACAAGAAATATGCTTCAGATCATGCACTTTATCCCACGCTCTCAAGGAGGCCTCGGGATTCCAGAGAACTTAGCTCTTGGCTGCACATACCATCACGACATGCTTGATAATGGAAATCTCGGACTCCGTGACGACATGATGACCATATTCGAAGCCTATCTAAGAGCCAGGCATGAGGGGTGGAGCAAAGAGAAGCTGAGGTATAGCAAATGGTAAAGCGCAACCGAGATATCAATTATCAGAGTACGGCAAATATGTGAAGTGTGGGAGGGACGAGAATGTTAATGGATAAAGAGACGATCATAAACCTGTACAAAGAGTCTTTTGAAAAAGGGGACCCTGTTAAGCAGATCAAGAGCCTGGCCAAAGCGAACAACGTAAAAGCAACCTTCATCAAGAAGATATTATCGGACGCAGGACTTGAAGTGCCAGATCATATCCCGACAGACCCTATGAAGAAAGATCCTCAGGTGATAGAAGCAGCGGATCCGGTACCGGGTGAAATGGGGCATAAGGAGCCCAAGGCAGCAGTTGTAAATGAGGACTTCGAGAGAGAAGTCCAGGATATGATCTCAAGGAGCGAGACCGAAAATAAGGCAGCAGAAAGACAGCTCCCTGTTCCAGATGCTGTCAGGGAATGTCTCATGGAAGGCCTTGATAAGATAGACGCCGAGATTCAAGGACATCAGAAAGCTATCACACAGCTTGAGAATAAATACCGGACCATTGCGTCATACATAGGGAATTAAGACCTTTTGGGCTCAAGGAATTTATCACACAGACTTTTAGAGAGCCATTCACATAAAGCCTCTGGGAGAAATCCCAGAGCAGGAAGGAGGCAGCAGGATATAGATGATGACTGGACTGAATAACGGATTTTCTTTAGGGAATTATTACACGGATATTTCTAATCCGGGATTCATTATGGTTATTCCCACACCCAAGGATTGGGAGGCTTATGAGAAGAGACAAAAGCGCAGTAAATTCAAGAAAAGGCTAATCTCTGCGCTTAGGAGGTTTGTTCATGGCAGCAGGTGCTTATTATAGCGAGATAGCGAAAAAGTACGGAATATCAATAATAAGAGTGAGGCAGATATTAGAAATATGGGGAAAACAATAATATTACTAGCAATACTCTTTCTGCTCACTGTGATCACGGACTGGATGCAATTTAGGGATGAGCTCAGAGACATGAAAGACGACGAAGAATACGACGAACTATACGGGAGAAAGGAAGACAGTGAAATGGAGTGAGGTTGTGGTTTTAGCAATCATGGCAGTTTTAATGCTTTTTATTCTTTACCTGGGAATCAGAGATCAATATTGGAGGAGCTAAGGAGGATGAAAATGAAATATACGCTTGAAGAATTTAAAACACAGATTAAGGCCAGTGCATTAAAAGTGGGCGACAAGCTTGTTACAGAAGATATTGCCGGCAAGGCAGTCTTTGAGGTAGCAGAGATCAGAAAGAAGAATATCTACATGGTCAGAAGATATTGTCTGCCTAATGAGTACGATCAGACGCATGATGACCTCATGGACTTCCTCAACAACGAATATCTCGATACACTTCCTCAGGACCTTAAGAACATCATGGGAAAGCGAGCCGGCAGCAGGATATTTGTTCCATGGTTCAATGAGGTCTTTGGCGAACGTGAGGATTGCGACTGGGCGGACAAGAGCAAAGGAAAACAGTGGAGCTTATTCAGGAAAGGCTACGGTAGAATAAGGCTCGATGGAGATAAGCATGGATACTCAAGATGGTACTGGTTGGCTTCGCCGGCTGTCAGCAACTCCACGTACTTCTGCGGTGTCAGCACTTCCGGCGCTCCGGGCACCGGCTACGCCAGCGGCTCTTATGGCGTGCTCCCCTGCTTCGAGATCAATCGTGAAGCGATAGCGTAACAATCGAGATAATCGGCTGCTCAAACCTGAGCAGCCAAGGAGGAGAATAATGAGCAGTGGATTCAGATGGGGCTGCATATACGGCTCATATTCAACAAACGAAGACTCAATCCTGGGATTCGAGATCGGATTCATGAGCATAGAGAATCTGAACGGAGGATCAGCAGATACATTTACAATCGCAATCATAATAGCGAATTTTAGTTTTGCTATTGGAATAATACTTAAAGAGTGCTAAGGAGGGGATAGTGGGGAAGCATCGGGAATTAAGCGAAAAGAATGAATTTTATCTTTCAAAAGAAGACAGACTAACGGCAATACACTGGTGCTTAAGATATCCAAGATGGCAAGCAGAAGCTTCTATCGATGCGGATATCAGAAAGGCAATCACCTACAATAAAGACAAAGTACAGACTTCAAGTGACTTCGATCCGACACAAGAGATAGCAATCAAAAGGGCTGACAGTGCGATGAAGGCAAAAATGCTAGAGGACACGATTAGAGAAGTAGATGAAGACCTTTATAAATATCTATTGCTTGCCGTTGGCTACGGGTTTACTTATTATCAATTAAAAGCTAAGAACATACCCTGCAGCAAAAATTATTTCTATAAACGAAGACAACAGATATATTACCTAATTAGCTTGAGGATATAGCGTATACTGAATCAGCGAGATGCATGTCTCGCTGATTTTGTGTATAAAATAAGTATAAAAATGTTGACAATACACAAAAATTGTGTATAATATAATTATAAGGAGGTCGCAAGAATGAAACAAAGAGATTTAGTAAACAAGCTAACCAACAAGGGTTTCAGTTTCTTGAGGCACGGTGGCAACCATGACATATATGTCAGAGGAAGCGATATCGAAAAGATACCAAGACACCGAGAAATCAACGACAAACTAGCACAGGCAATCATAAGGAAGTGGGGGCTGTAAGCCTCCAACTCCTAAGCCTTAAAAGGAGGTATATATGATAGTTGTTTATCCAGTAATCTTCACACAAACTCACGATGAAAAAGACACTGTACTTGTCGAGATTCCTGATATTGAAGGAATGACAGAGGGGTACGGAATGGCCGATGCCATCAATATGGCCAGAGATTATATCGGCGAAACTTTCTACAGCGTGGACGACGAGGAAGTTACACCGGCAAGCAGAGCCGAAGAGATCGATATAAGCAAAGGTACTTTCGCAGCCGAAGGCGATTCAATCGTATCGTATGTTGATACAGATCTGGATGCGCACAGAAGAAAGATGAATAGCAAATCTGTAAGGAAAAATGTAAGCATACCTAGCTGGCTTAATGAAGCAGCTGAGAGAGAACACATTAACGTATCCAGAGTTTTGCAGGATGCCTTAATGGAAAGACTGAATATAGCGAGATAAGTACATGCATAGCACGTAAAAGAAGGGAGAGCAATATGAGTCTACCGTTTATCAAGCCACTTAAATACAGTATCGTATGTGGAGTAATAGGATTCTTTGCAGTATTAGGTCGATTAACAGGAATAGGAATAGCAATGTTAATTCTTTCTGCATTATGCTTTCTGATATTCTTAATTACCTGGCTGAAGTGGTTATTTAGTTTCAAATAAAAATGAGGGACTCAAGGGACAACAATTCGTGTTAAGATGATATAAAGAATAATAAGGAGTGAGGCAAGCATTAAACTGCTTGCCTCTTTTATTACCATGCTTAGAGCCTGTTCTTATTGCGGACGGATACATGACACTAAGTTTGATTGTGGAAAGAAACCAGTTTATAACCGGAGTACAAAAGCGGTCCACATCCGCAATACCTCCAAATGGCAACGAAAGAGAGACTACATAAGAGACAGAGACAGTAATCTGTGTCAGCTGTGCTTGATCAATTACGAGGGCACCAGGAAGACACACCAGTACGACTGCTTGAGTGTTCATCACATTACAAGAATCGAAGAAGACGAAAGCTTAGCATTTGATGATTACAATCTAGTTACTTTATGTGATTTACATCATGAGATGGCAGACCAAGGCAGAGTACCTAAGAGCTTGCTGCTTGACATAGCAAAGAAAAATACAGACAGATAAATACGTTACTGCGCTGAAAATACCCGCCCCGGTCATTTGGGAGGGTATTTTTAATTTTTTTCCACACCGACAGCCGCCCTCAATTTACACAAAATTCCCAAAATGAAAAAAATTCGTGCGCAGGAATAAGAAATAGATATAGAAAAATAGATAAAAAGATGCGCACAAGAGTGAAAGGTGGTGGAAAATGGCAAGACCATCAAAACCGGCACAACTAATTTCAATTGAGCACAAGTCGCATCGCACCAAGAAGGAGCTCGCACACAGAAAAGAGCAAGAGGCGAAAACGCTGTCAGGACATGTTATCAAGGAGGCAGCCGAAGTAAAAGGGGATGCACTTGCGCACAAAATATTTCAGACGACAAAGAAGATGCTGAAAGCGATCGGTAAAGACGATATCCTGTATGGAGCAGTGATCAACAGGTATTGCAAGATATCAGCCGAGGTGTGCCGCTTAGAGTCCACAAGACAGACTGCAGAGCAGACTCTGGAGGAAATCAGAGAGAGCCGAAGCGATTACGAAGATGTCAAAGAGTACGCGGAAGCTATCAAAGATTACACAATGCTGATACTCAGTATAGACAAGGATCTTAAGGCTAAGAGGCAGCAGCTCTTTGCAATCGAAAAAGAAAGTTGTATGACTATTTCATCTGCCTTAAGGAGTATACCAAAGCAGCCGGAGACCAAGACAAATGCTCTGAGGGAGGCTTTAGGTGTCTGATATAACAAAGAATGCCGCATACCAATATGCTGAGCAGGCTTTAAATGAGAATGAAGGGAAAGTCCCTAAGTATGTCAAGCTACAATGTGAGAGCTGGCTTAATATTGCTGACGGATTAAACCCTGAGGCCGAAGTAAGTATATCGACTATGACCAGGATAGAAAGAATATTGCAGCTCATGATTCACCCGGATCTGCGCTGTACGATATACGAGGGCTTAGAGCCATACGCATGGCTGCTCATTATTGCCACGCTATGCACCAAATTAAAAAGAACACAGGAAAGATACTATATAACTGCATTGCTGGAGATTGCAAGAAAAAACTTCAAGACCTTCAACAGCGCAGTTATTTTCATATTGCTCATGCTGACCGAGCCCAGGTTTTCACGATTCTTTTCCGTGGCACCTGACCTTTCCCTCTCGTCGGAGCTGAAGCTGGCAATAAAGAAAATTATTAAATCCAGCCCAGCACTATATGACGAGATGGATCCTGCCTTTAAAATTTTGAGAAGCAATATAATTTGCAACATCAACGAAAACGAGTACACTCCGCTTGCCTATAGTGAAGACAGAATGGACGGAAGACTGGCCAATGCATACTTAGCAGACGAAGCAGGAGCCATGGACTCTTATCCGGTAGAGGCCATGAGATCATCACAGATAACTCTACATGACAAGCTTGGCATTATTATAAGCACTCAATATCCGAACGATCTTAATGTAATGCAGGATGAAATAGATTATGGAAAGAGAGTACTGGACGGACTAATACCCAATAAGAGGTATTTTTCGTTGCTATATGAACCGGATCAGGAAATAAGCCAGGGTGATGCATGGATGAAGGACGACAGGATTTTATATCAGGCAAATCCCGTGGCTGTGACTAATGAACACATTTTTGAAGGATTAAAAGACAGAAGATTAAGCGCAATTCTTTATGAAAATAAAAGGGAAAACTTTTTATGTAAACATTGCAACATATTATACAAAGGACTCGGAGTCGAGGGTTACGTTGATGTCCAGAAGGTGAAGCTTTGCAAAAGAGCTCCGAGTGATGATTGGTGGAGAGGCAGAGATGTATGGATAGGCCTCGACCTGTCATTGTCAGAAGACAATACAGCTGTAGCTATGGTTACTGAAGAAAACGGCGTTATATATTGCAAGGCAGTAGGGTTTATCCCTAAAGGAAGAGTAGAGATAAAGGCTGCTAAAGAAAAGGTTGATTATGACAAATTGATTAAAGAGAAATGCTGTATAGCTTGCGGAGAGGAAACAGTAGACTACCCGACAATAGAAGAACACATCCTAAAACTGGAGAAAAGAATGGGAGTAAGAATCATGCAAATAGGTTACGATAGGTGGAATGCTACATCAACAGTCCAGCAGCTAGAGGCAGCAGGATATACTTGCGTTGAAATTAAACAGCACAGCTCAACACTGCACAGTCCTACGAAGTTTCTCAAAGAAGCAATTCTTAATAAAAAATTTGCTTATGATGAAAACCGACTTCTGGAGATTAACTTCCAGAATGCAAGATGCACCGAAGATACGAATCTCAATAAATATGTGAATAAAAAGAAGTCTAAAGGAAAAGTAGATATGGTAGTGGCGCTGATAAACGCTATATATCTGCTTCAACAGGAATTGCTATATGGCAATTTTACAGTACAGGTAGGTTGACATGGAATTTAATTTATTCGGAAAAACAGTACAAATCACCAATAGAGCAGAAGATCCGGAAGAACTGGAGAGAGACACATCCACGACGCAGACCGAAAACAGCATCGAGGCAGCAGAGACTTTACTCAGAGCTTTTTTGGCTTCTGATTTCATGACCTTAGAGAAAGCTATGAACGTCCCAAGCTTCGCAGGGTGCGTCAATCTTATTTGCGACACGATCGGATCAATACCGGCGTACTTATACAAGAGGAATGGTGATTCGATAGAGCGCCTGGACAACGACGAAAGGGTCAAGCTTATCAATGATGACACAAGAGACACCCTCACAGGCGTTGATTTCAAGAAAGCTATAATATTTGATTACCTCACAAATAAAGGTGGATACGCATATATAAACAAACGAGGGACTAGATATGTTTCTCTAAATTATGTGGATCCGGCATATATTAATTTTCAATATTCTGAGAACCCAATATTTAAAGACTACAACATCCTTTGCAGAGGTGAAACTTACCGCCCATATCGGTTTTTAAAGCTTATCAGAAGAACCAAAAACGGATATTACGGAAAATCGCTAGTGCAGGAGAATAGCGAAGTGCTTAAAACTGCCTACATGAGTCTATTATTCGAAGAGAAGCTTGTTAAGAAAGGCGGAAATAAAAAAGGATTCCTTGAATCCGAACACAAGCTATCTCAGGATGCTATAGATGCGCTTAAGGCCGCTTTCAATCTTTTGTATCAACAGGAGAATGAAAACGTAATAGTTCTGAACAATGGCGTAAAGTTCAATGAGAGCAGCGAAACATCCACAGAGATGCAGCTGAACGAGAACAAGAAATCTAACGCTGTTGAAATATGTAAGATTTTCAATATGCCTCCTAATATGCTATCAGGAACACCAACAGAGGCAGATAAAATAAAATTCATTCAATACTGCATAATCCCTATTTTAGAGGTCTTCGCCAAGTCACTAAATAGGGATTTTTTACTGGAAAGAGAAAAAAAGAATTATTTCTGGGGCTTCGATATCAGAGAACTCACAAAGGGAGATCTAAAGACAAGGTACGAGGCTTATGCAGTGGCCATGAAGAACGGGTTCCTTCAAATAGACGATATCAGGGAAGCAGAGAACCTGCCTAAACTTGATATGCCATTTATTAAACTAGGGCTTCAGGATGTCCTTTATGATCCTGAAACAGGAATGATATTCACTCCCAATATGGGGAAGGGATATAACATCAAGGAAGCTATGTCGGGAAAAGGAAGCGGCGATTTAACAAGTGTAGTAGTCGAGAATAGCTCGCCTACCACACCTTCAAATCAGGCGAAGACGGATTCTGAAAAAGCTGACGGAAAGGAGACTGAAGATGAAGATCAGAATAAGAGCTGATTCGGTTGAAATCGAAGGATATGTCAATGCTGTTGGCAGAGATTCAAGACGAATGAGAGACGAGTACGGTAATGAGTTTGTTGAACAGATTCAGCCGGGCACCTTTGCTATGGCTTTAAACAAGAGCCTAAACGACGACAAGCCGGTACTTTTGCTCAAAAATCATAATCTCGATAAGCCATATGGCAACACCAAGTCTGGGCTTGAGCTGACAGAAGATAGTATTGGGCTTCACGCCCTGGCTACCATCACAGATCCTGAGGTAATTGAGTTGGCGAGAGAGAAGAAGCTATCAGGATGGAGCTTCGGTTTTTATTACCTGGATTTCAAGACTGACTATGACTATTCAAACCACGTCGAAAGAAGGGTAGTCACAGAGCTTGAGCTGGTAGAGGTATCTATTATAGATGATCAGATGACTCCGATTTATGCAGGCACAAGCATTCATTCAAGAGCAGAAGATAACGAGAGCAAAGTATTACTCAGAGCTTTTGACAATGATGTTATTTCATACGTGTCAGAAGAACAGAGCACTGCTCCGAAGCCTGTAGAAAAAGTTACAACCAGAGCCGAAAAAGGCGAAGAACAGGAAGACGTAGATTATTCAAAATATCATGAAGTACTCAACAATTTAAGGAGGTAAGCAATGAAAAAGAGAGTATTACAGTTAAGAGCAACAGAAAACGAGAAGGGCCTTATTGAGCAGAGGGCAGAGCTTTACAGCTCACTCCAGGAGCTCACAAGCAAGGTAGAGATGGAGAAGAGAGCCTTCTCAGAAGAGGAAGACAAAACCTTTAAGGAGACAGAGGAGAAGATCAAGAGCATTGACAAGACTCTGGATATGATTCAGAGAGCTCGCAATGTCAGAATGATTGACGCTCCTACAACAGAGGACCCTGCAGATGATATTGAAGAAGTTGAAATCAGAGCTTTTGCAAATATCATCAGGGAAAGAGCTGATTCCAACATCACAAAGACTGACAACGGAGCAATTATCCCCAAGACAGTTGTCAACAAGATCATCGACAAGGTGAAGGACATCTCCCCTCTTTTCAGGGATGCTACAAAGTACAACATCAAGGGTACTGTTTCAATCCCTTATGTGGATGAGTCAAATGACAATATCACGGTAGCATATGCCACTGAGTTCACAGATCTTGAGGCTAAGAGCACAAAGCTGTTGAGCGTAGACCTTGTGGGATATCTTGCAGGCGCTCTTGCCAAGATTTCAGTATCACTTCTCAACAGTACAGATATCGAACTTGTTGATTTCGTAGTTGGAAAACTTGGCATCGCCGTAGCAGACTTCATGGATCACGAGATTCTTGTTGGAACCAACAACAAAATCACCGGTCTTTCAACAGCAACTCAGATCATTACAGCTGCAGCTCAGACAGCAATCACAGCAGATGAGCTTATCAGGCTTCAGGGCAAGCTTAAGAGCGCTTTCCAGAGGAATGCATATTTCGTTATGCATCCTGACACTCTTACAGCAATCAAGCTTCTGAAGGATAAAAACGACAGGTATCTCTTCAACGAGCAGATCAAGGACGGATTCTCCGGTACAATTCTCGGAAAGCCGGTATACACATCTGATCAGTGCCCTGGACTTTCAGCAGGCGCAAAGGCTATTTTCTATCTTGACGCAGCTGAGGCACTCAGCGCAAAGCTTGTAGAGGATTATGTGCAGATTCTCAAGGAGAAATATGCAACACAGCACGCAATCGGAGTTGTTGCTTGGTGCGAGGCAGATGCTAAGATTTCCAACCAGCAGGCCGTAGCTGTTCTTCAGATGGCTGCAAGCAACGGATAAATGGAGGTTAACCATGAAAGTTAAGTGCTTAAGAAGTTTTAGCGGCATGAGCTTCAATGGCACCATCGGGGAAGTCAAAGACTTCCCTGATGAGATTGCCAGCGATCTTATTAATGCCGGTTATGCAGAATCCATAGGTTCTGTTGCGACGTCGCAACAGAATGGCGGAGAGGAAGCTAACAGGATACCGGAAGGTGAAGACGATGATACAGACACTGATCCTGAGGAAACAGCAGATGATCCTGCAGAGATAGAGCCGGAGGAAGAAGATGAAGATAAGCCAGCTGACACTGCAAAACCTACTGGTGCATCTAAACGAGGAAGAAGAAGCTCTAAGTGAAGATGAGATTAGCTATATAAACTCACTTAAGGAAGCTGCTATTTCCTACGTTAAGGGCCAAACAGGAATAAAGGAAATTGATACAGAGGATGACAACGGAAGAAAGCTTGATGATTACGAAGACTTAACTACAGTAGTATTAGTGCTGGTGGCAGACATGTACGACAACAGGCAGTATTCGGTAGATAAGTCATCTGTAAACAAAGTAGCTGAAAGCATACTCGGACTCTACCGGTTTAACCTTGTTCCAGGAGAATCAAAATGAATGCAGGCGCATATAAGGAAAAGATAGTAATTCAAAAAAATACTGGCAATGACGTAGATGCTGACGGCTTCCCCACAGGCGAATGGATTAAATATTATGCGAATAAAGCATATGTCAATCAGCTTTCCGGGACCGAAAGGTGGAATGCTGCACAGGTTGAGGCGGACACAACCGTTAGGTTTCAGCTTAGATGGCATAAGAAACTTGATAGTGTTAAAGCAAAGTATTACCGGATATTGTGCAAAGGTAAGACATATGTAATTACATTTGTGGACAACGTGCAGTTTAAAAATGAGGTCGTCAAAATTGACGCATTGGAGGTGAGTTCATAATGTTTGAATTCGATATGCCGGACACTATTCTGGATAAGTTTCTCGATTCCTCTTTTGAAAAAGTCGCTCCACAACTGTTAGAAGAGGCAGCTCCTTTAATGGAGGATGCGACAAAGAAATCCCTAAAGAGCGTGATACAGCATGATGGAGAATCAGAACTTGTTAATTCCGTCAAAGCAAGAGCTCCCAAAAAGGCAAAGAATGGGGCATACATCCTCAATGTTGTTCCAAAGGGCAATAGTACACACCAGTATACAAGAGGTAAAAAGAAATACGTTGTTTCCAACGCACTCAAAGCCATATGGCTGGAATACGGTGTAGCAGGGAGACAGGCGCCAAGGCCTTGGCTGGATCGGGCAACCAAAATGTACCAGCCGCAAATCGAGGAAAGAATGCAGACAAAGTTCAACGAGATCACAGGAGCAAAATAATGAATGCCAATCAAAAGATACAGAATCTTCAAGAGATACTGGGAATACCGGTAAGACCTGACGAATATGAAGGGGATGAATCTAAATATATAACGTACACATATAATGATGAGAGCCCATCCTTATATGGGGACGATGATCCGTTGGAAGACACAGCTATCATCCAGGTTAATCTGTACACACCAACAGATTTTAACTATATGGATTTTAAGCACAGGATTAGGAATTACTTGGAGACTCTCGGAGAAGTGACAACTATTAGGAGCTGGATCGAGACTTTCACTAGTAAGAATAATCTTGAAAAAAAGATCAGACACACAGTTTTAGTTGTAAACATTACAGAATCAAGGGAGGTATAACATGGCCAAGATAGGTTTCAGACACCCATGGGTGGCAAAGTACAACAGGAGCACAGGAACATATACAGATGGTTTCAAGTGCGGACACGGCGTAAGCCTTAATATCGCTCCAAATTATGCAGAGGGATCTTTGTTCGGAGACGATGTTCAGGTTGAGTACGAAAAGACATTCAAAGATGCAGCAGTATCTCTTGGAGTAACAACGCTTCCGCAGGTCGCTGAGTCTACAATGTTCGGACACACAGTCAGCGAGGAAGGAGAAGTAACCTACAAGACAACCGACGAAGGAAATTATGTCGGTACCGGTTGGATCTCCGTTGAGAAAATTGACGGTGTAACAAAATATACCGGAAACATACTGACTTGCGTAAAATTTAGCGCAGGCGCTGAGGATTACACAACAAAGGGCGAGAACATTGAGTTTAAGACACCCGTCCTGGAAGGCAAAGCCATCGCAGATGCAAACGAAGCATGGAAGAAGTACGAACAGTTTGATACTGCAGAAGCGGCAGCGGCGTATGTTAAGAGTTTCCTCAACATCACAGAGAACACAAGCGAAGACACTACTCCTTGATGTAACCACCATGTAGAGCACCAGAAGGCAATAAAGCCCTCTGGTGCTTTTTGAAAGGAAGAACATGAGAAAAATCAACCTTAAAGAGATTGAGTTAAATGGCGAAAAGTTACCATATTATTGCGATTTATATGTATTATCCAAGGTCCAGGACAGGATGAGTGCAGCTCAGTTTGAGAGAGATCTTCTTGGAGCAGCACCAATCAAAAACAAAGACGGTGAAGTTGAAAGAGACGAGAGCGGCAGAATAAAGCTAGTGTTTAAAGGTTATGTTATAGAAACCATGATATTCGGCCTCACTCTTATGATAAATGAAGGCATTGCAATAAAAAATGATCAGGAGGGCACCAAGATAGAAGAGGTGGACGAAAAGTTTGTCGGAAGGGTTATCGACATGCAGCCACCAGAACTCTCAGCATTATTGATTGATGAGTTCAACAGGTGCTTTGCGGTAAAAAAAAACATGACAACATAGAGCCGGAAAAGGAAGAGGAAAATCCGGAAATTAATTTCGAAAGAATTTTTTTGATAGCCAGGACAAAAATGGGGATTCCCCAGCGCGAAGCTGAGCTGCTCACATTCGGAAAGTGGCTTGATATCTTTCATGAATATAAGAGCATATATAATTTCGAGACTAAGAGAATGCTATACAAAGATATTGAAGATGAGTTAAAAAGCGCAAAAGAGGCAAGCGAACAGGAAGTATCGCTTGCCTCTTTGTAGCATAGAGGTGAGGACATGTCTAAACAGGGTGTTATTTCAACAAAGATTGTAATTGAAGATCCGGATAAGTATAACAACCAATTAAAAGTTATTAGATCGAATCTTTCAGAGTTTAGAACAGAACTTAAGACATGCACAACAGAATACAAAGATACAGCTAATACTGCACAAGCCTTGGCAGCCAAAGAAGAAATACTTTCAAAACAGTATGAAGAAGCAAAAAAAGCTGTAGAGTTATATTCTCAGATTATAAAAGAAGCCACACCCAAGCTTGAGGAATACAGAGCGACACAGGAAAGACTGAGCAAAGAGTACGACGAAGAAAAAGATAAGCTTGAAACGCTTAAGAACTCAAGCAATGCCACTACTGAAGAGATCAAAGAGCAGCAGGAAAAAGTTGAGATTTTAGAGAAAACCCTGCGTGGCGCTAACAATACATATACTCAGGCCACTGTTGAAATGAATAAATACGAGTCTGCGCTGAATAATGCCAAGACTGAAGAAATGCAGTATGGCTCAGAACTTGAAAAGACTCGACAGTACCTGGAGGAAGCGAATAACAGCACAGACAAGTGTGCTAAATCCATTGATGAATTTGGAAACGAAACCGAGGAAGCCAAAAAAGAAGTAAACAACTTCTTTAAGCTAATAGAAGCCAACGTTATATCAGATTTTACAGTTGACGCCCTAAGAGGAATAGCTGACGGGATAAAGGACGTTGCAGTAGCAGCAGTGGAAACCGGCAAAGAGTTTAATGCTGCAATGGGCCAGGTTGCTGCCACAATGGGAATGACATCAGAAGAGATAGCTAATGGCAGTGAGAGATACCAGCTACTGGAAAGTGCTGCTAGGAAGTGTGGAGAAACCACGATGTTCTCGGCATCTCAGAGCGCTGAAGCTCTGAACTATCTGGCACTCGCAGGCTACGACGCCGAAAAAGCCGCAGAAACACTTCCGAAAGTTTTAACTCTGGCGGCAGCAGGCGGAATGGATCTTGCGTATGCTTCGGATCTGGTCACTGATTCTATGGCGGCGCTCGGGATGGAAACATATCAGCTGGATAGTTATATAGACCAAATGACAAAAACAGCACAGTCTTCCAACACGAGCGTTGCACAGCTTGGCGAGGCATCTCTTGTATGCGCTGGTGCAGTATCACTTGCGCAGCAGGATATTGTAACCATGAATACAGAACTCGGCATTCTGGCCAATAACGGAATTAAGGGAGCCGAGGGCGGAACACACTTAAGGAACATAATTCTCTCTCTTTCAGCCCCTACAGATAAAGCTGCAGGCAAACTTAAAGAGCTGGGGGTTGTTATCGAAGACCAGGTTACAGGTGACATGAGGAATCTAAATGATATTATGATCGACCTCAATAACTCCCTGGCAGATATGGGTTCCGTAGAAAAAGCAGCCACAATCAAATCAATCTTCAATAAGACTGATATCGCTGCCGTAAATGCGCTTCTAAAAGGAAGCTCAGAAGAATACGAGGTATTGTCGGAGAAAATCAGAAATAGCGCCGGCGCAGCAGATGAAATGGCCAAGGTTCTTAATGACAATCTCAAGGGCGACATAACTATTTTAAACTCTGCATTGGAAGCGCTGGGTATTGCATCAGAGAAGGTATTCGATAAGGAACTGCGCAAAAGCGTTCAGAATGCTACAGATGCAGTGGGAAAACTCACAGAATCTGTAAATAATGGAAAACTCAACGTTTCATTCACGAAAATGTCCGAAGCTCTTGGCGATTTTATTGACAGAGCAACAGATGGCGCTGATGTTGTATTACCTGCGCTTATAGACATATTCACATGGATCATCGATAACTCCGGCGAAATTACAGCAGGGATAGGCGGAATAGCAGCTTCACAACTGTTGTTTGGACAGGCGATACCATTTATTACTGCGGCACAGGCCTCATGGACGGCCTATCAGACTGCTACCGAGGGAGCAACTATCGCACAATGGCTCTTGAACGAAGCAATGACTGCTAATCCTGTAGGCTTGCTCGTAACAGCCATAGGCGGACTTGTGGCCGGTCTTGGTATATACAACCTGCTTGTGCAGGATAGCGCTGATTATACGTTTGAAGCAGTTGAGAGTACTCAGAAAGCGATAGAGTCTTTTAATGATGTTAAGGCATCAAGTGAGAATCTGAGAACAGAATTTGGCACCCAGCAGAAATACGTAGAGGACCTGGCGGCAAAAATCAAAGATCTAAATGAAAAGACATCACTGACAGAAAACGAGCAAAAAGAGATGGCCAGCGCTGTTAATCAGCTGAACGCCATTTATCCAGAGTGGAATCTTCAAATCAATGACAATACCGGACATCTCACAGAAAACTCAGAAGCACTTCTGACCAATATCGACGACCAACTTAAGTACATCCAACTGCAGAGGGCAAGAGAAGAGATTACAGAGCTGTTAGAAGCTCAGGCAGATGCAGAATATGAGTTGTACCAGGCGGAGCAGAGGCTGGCAGAAGTAAAAGAAGAATTAGGGCTAGATGAGATTCAGCAACAGATAGACGATCTTACAGAGGCATATGAGAATGGCGCTGTAACAGTAGAGCAGTATGACGTAAGGCTGGATGGCTTGTACAGGAGGTATAACGAGGTTGCCGAGGCCAATGACGAGCTTTACATGGAGCAGGAGCAGTGGCAGGAAAAGATAGAGACGCTCAGCAATGAGACCATCCCAGGATTGTCAGACGAAATTGGAAGCTTGACCAATTACATGGACGATGTGCTCGAACCTGCAGAAGCCAACATCGAAGCAGCAAATGAATTAGCAGCTGCTCAGGATGGTTTAGCCCTTGCCACCCAGTACTCAGAGGAGGCCTTTGAGTCCTTTGAAGATCTTTTAAAAGATGCAAATGAGCATATCAGCGGATCCATTGGATTACTTTCTGAACTTGGCGGCGAATCAGCAAAGACCTTCGAAGAGATGAAGGAACTGTGGGCCGATGATAACGAGGTGCTAAAGCAATACAATGAGGATATGGCATTTCTTAAAGAACTGGTTGAATCTGATGTAGACCCTGCATTAAAAAACCTGGTTGAATCAGCGGTATCTTTGGGAATAGACGGAGCACCGGAAGTCCACGAGCTCGCATCCGCTTTACAAGAAATGAACGATAGTGGAGAAGGCTTCCAGGAAATAACCGACCTCTGGCAAGAGCGCCTAGACTTAATGGCCGAAGCAGAAGATATGTATGCCGGTGTAAGAGTTCAGGACTCTGAATACACTGAGGAGACTAAAGAGCTATTCGCGCAGTATTTTGAAGAACAGCAAACAGCAAGAGAAGAATATCAGATATATGTAGAAGGCGTTGCAGAAACTCATAAAGAGAATATGACGCAAATAACCTCAGACACGGTTGTTGACATGTCAACGGCTATAACTACGAAAACCGAGGAAAATCTCAAGCCAGCGGTTCAGGGAATGGTTCAGACGACTCTTGATACCACAAAAACCAATCTTGGAATAACAACCGAGAGCGGTAGATCTGATAAATTCTATTCAATCGGTAAGGATGGGATATGTGGAGGCCTTGCACAGGGCATCAAGGATGGCACCAGTGCTGTGTGCGACGCAATAAAAGCATTATGTGAAGAAGCTGTCGCTAGTGTAGATATTTCTGGCATTGTTTCTGCAATCGACAAGAAACTGGGCGAGGCTATAGGAGGCTGACAATGAGAAAGTTCTATTTAAGGAATGGAAATGGGGCAATGTATTCATTTATGAGTACAACCCATTGGTTTAACGAGCCCAAGGGATTAGGGCTCAACATGGGAGATAAGTACTCTCAGGTAGGCCTAAATTTTGTCCGCACAAAGAAATTGTCAAAACCGAAAGATATAGAGGGGACACTTGTATTTACGGGCAATGACCAATATAGCAACTACTATTCTTTTGCCATGTTTGCCCAAGTTGAACCTCTGACTTTTATTTATAATCCAAACGGAACAGAGTACATGGTGGATGTTCATTTAAAGGAGTTGGGAAAAGGAGAAATCAACCCAGATACAGGTTGGCTTGAGGCTGATATCTCCTTTAAAAAACTTTCCCCATGGTACAGAGTTGTTCGCCAAAGAAACGATGGCCAGACAGTCGGCAAGGTTTACGATTATCAATATCCCTACAAGTATGGTAAAGATGTCGCCAATAACGTAACAATGATATCTGACACAGCTCTTGAGAGCCCTTGCAAGATAACGATAATAGGAACCTGTATCAACCCTATATGGAGACTATATGTAAATGGAGTCTTAAAGAGCACCGGAAGAGTAATAACAACCCTTACTCAGGGCCAGAGAATCGTGATAGATACAACAGTTATTCCCTACAGTATCAAGAAGTATGATAACCAGAACAATCTTATCACCGATCTCTACCAGTACTCAGATTTTTCCACCGAAAGATTCTTTTTCCTCGAAAGAGGCACAAACAGAATTTCAATCGGCCATGATGGCGTAAACACATTAGAGCTTGCAGTGGAGGCACATCTGGAATATGAAACAGTTTAATGTAGAGATATTCGATAATAATTTTGCTTTCCTGTTTAATACTTCCACAGGCGATATCAAGTATAAAGAGGATTACCTTGATCCTGAGAAATCAAAGGTTGCCCTTAATACTACAACGCCTATTCAGGCAAATTATTTCATAAGGCTGTACAGGGACAAAGAAGATTATTCAGGAATAGTCACTGAGGCAAAAAAGAAAGATGACGGTACAACAGATGTCACATTCACATCAATAGAAAATATGTTTGACAGAGAGGTCCTTATTGATGTGGCCGAGATAACAGGGACAGCGGAAGAGTATCTGAAAGCAAGGATAGACGAGCTTTATGTTACAAACACAGACCTTTCGCAGAGGTTTTCCCTGACTGTCACAGCCGAGACTTCCACACAGAGCTGGGATTTTGATTATAAAATAGAGAATGAACCGGATGAAGGAGAAGAGCCACCTGTGAGACAGGTGGCTTTTATCAATATCCTTGACGACTTGATTCTTCCAATGTTTACCAAGTACGGGATCATTCTTTACTGGAAGATTGATTTCAATGCGAAAACAGTCCATGTGACCATAACAAAGAATACTGACCCTGTCATGAACATTGAAGCAGACCTTCCCAACATCATAGACAAGACGGTGACTATAAGAAAATCCAAGAAGCAGATAAACAAGGTCAATATATGGAACTCAAAGGACTTTGAAAGAAGCACTGTTTATTATCTGCATCCAGACGATTCTTTTGACACATCGGACTCGGACAGGGTAACGCCGGTCAACTACAAGAACCAGAAGGTAAGCACCAACGACAACGCAAAATGCATAGACAACAAAGTCAAAGAGCTTAAGAGCGACTACTCCAAGATAAAATCCTATAACTCAATAGACCCTGAGGAAAGGACGGAAGAGGATATCGAGGAAGCTCTTGAACACATGAGCGATATAAATTCATTCATGGCTTTTGGCTGGACCTACAACGACTCTGATTCACTAATCTATGACGCCGACGGGATCATAGTAGGACAGGAGACCTGGGAAGAGTCAGACGAGTTCGAGTTATCAATAGAGGGATGGGCTGACTCGGAGGCAGCAGCCACCTATGGAGAGACAACAGCCTTGGCACTGTTTACAGAAAAGGCATATGACAAGGCTCTTTCAACATTCTCAAAGAACAAGTATGACAACCTTATCGAGCTGGAAGTGGCAATCGATGACTCACTTCTCACACCGGCCACTCTGAGGATTGGCCAGATTGTAAATGTCATCTACGAGGGCAACAGCTACAACACTATCCTCACAGGAAGAGAAGTAGACGACACGATAACCCTGATATTCGGAACGATAAGGCTTGAGTTTACAAAGTATTTAAAAGGGAGGGCTTAAATGAGCGATTATATCAACATTAAACAGTATGACGAGATGAACGTTACAGCCAAGGATGACAGGATCCTTTACGACGTCTCCCATACAAACGGAGTCATTGAAGGTTGCGATATAACCTATTCGGGAGGCAACACAATCCACATAGGAGCAGGCTACGGAGTTATAAAAGGAGCTCTCTTCGAGATATTGGAGCACGACATTACCGTCGCCCTCTCTGAGGCAGGGACTCTTTTAGGGCAGATTTATATTCACTTTGACCTCTCAGCAGAGACAGTCATTGATATTATCTGCGAGTCTGCATCAGCCCTTACTCCAATGACGCAGAATGAGGATGCAAACTTTATCAACGGAGTCTATGACATTCAGCTCTGCACATTCACAGTAAACACAACAATGCTCACAGACCTGTTAGTAACATTTCCTATGGTGCTGGGAGCTTCAGACTTCCAGCTTGAATTTGTCGGAAAGAC